>CAYTKB010000068.1:0-10457 GCA_964438265.1 uncultured Acetomicrobium sp.
CTTCGCCGGAGGTGTTGCCGGCTATTTCGGTTACGACATGGCCGGGCAATGGGAGAACCTATTCCACGATGAGCCGAGCAGAGAACTCAAGCACGATTTGACCCCGCCAGCCATGTTGATGGAGCCATCCGTTATGGTAGTCGTGGACTCGCTTTTGCAGAAGGCCACAATCGTCGCAAACGTCGCCATTGAGGAAGAAGGCTACAAGGCAGCACAGCGTCTGGACGAGGCCAGGGGCAAAGTCGCCCACGTATCGAGCATCATCGAAAGCGGCGCCCTTGCTGCAAAAGGGCACTCCAAGGGCGGGACGTATGCGGGTCAGCCGATATCCAACAAAAGCCGTGACGAATTCATCGAGATGGTCCGCCGGGCCAAGGAATATATAGCCGCAGGCGACGCCTTTCAGATCGTCCTGTCGCAGCGCTTTTACATTCCCACCGATATCCCTTCTTTGGACATTTACGAGACCTTAAGAGAAGGGAACCCCTCTCCCTATCTCTTCTTCTTCGACTTCGATGGCGTGGAGGTCTTCGGGTCCTCCCCCGAGGTCTTAGTGAAGGTAGAAAAAGGCAAAGTCACCACTCGCCCCCTGGCGGGCACAAGGCCCCGCGGATCCTCAAAGGCAGCCGATATTCGTCTGTGCGAGGAGCTTCTCGCAGACGAGAAAGAGCTGGCCGAGCACGTGATGCTCATAGACCTCGCCAGAAACGACTTGGGGAGGGTCTGTGAGGCAGGCAGCGTCCGCGTTACAGAGGCTTTGGGGGTAGAGCGCTATTCCCGCGTCATGCACATAGTTTCCCAAGTGGAAGGGATTAAAAGATCGGGCATTTCTCCGCTTGAGGTGTTAAAACATACATTTCCCGCAGGCACAGTGAGCGGAGCTCCCAAGATACGGGCTATGGAACTGATAGACGAACTCGAGGACGCCCCAAGGGGACCATACGCGGGAGCCGTGGGTTACGTGGATTACCAGGGAAATATGGATATGTCCATAGCGATCCGCACTTTCTTCAAGGTCGAGGGCAAGCTCTACCTTCAAGCCGGCGCAGGTGTGGTGAGCGACTCCGTCCCGGAAAGGGAATATGAAGAGACGCTGAACAAGGCCAGGGCACTCTTCGAAGCGGTAAAAAAGGCGAAGAAGGTGGAGGCGGCATGATCCTCGTGATAGATAACTACGATTCGTTCACATATAATCTCGTGCAACTCCTGAGCGAGTTCGAGGCTGTGGAGGTCGTCCGAAACGACGCCGTTTCCCTCGAAGACATCGAGGCCCTGGAACCCAGCCATATCGTGATATCTCCCGGCCCAGGAAGGCCTGAGGACGCCGGCATATGCGAGGCAGCTATAAAGAGCTTCTGCTCAAGGATCCCCATCCTCGGCGTATGCCTCGGGCACCAGTGCATAGCCCAAGCCTTCGGTGGAAGGGTAAAGAGGGCCAAAAAAGTCTTTCACGGCAAGACCTCGCTCATCTACCACGACGGAGTCGGGATCTTCTGCGGGCTCCCCTCCCCCTTCAAGGCGACGCGATATCACTCCCTGGAGGTCGACAAGCCATCTATCCCTGAGGAGCTGCGCGTGGCCGCGTGGACCGAAGAGGGGGAGGTGATGGCCATAAGGCACAAAAACTTTCCCCTGTGGGGCCTTCAGTTTCACCCGGAGTCATTTTTGACGGAAGTGGGGATGGAAATCCTCAAAAACTTTACAAGAAGAGATGAGCCGAGAGGAGGAATGTGAAATGTTACGTCATTACATCGAGAAGGTGACGGGCAAAAAAAATTTGAGCTTCGACGAAATGGCCGAGGCCATGGAAATAATCATGGACGGCCAGGCTACGGAGATCCAGTCTGCCGGGCTTCTCATAGGCTTGAAGGCGAAAGTGGAGAGCGTAGAGGAGATAACGGCAGCGGCCTTCGTTATGAGGGAAAAGGCTCTGCGCGTCGAAACCGACGCTCCTATCTTAATGGACACGTGCGGAACCGGCGGAGATGGCAAGGGGACGTTCAACATCTCGACTGCCGTAGCCTTCATCGTGGCTAGCGCCGGCATTCCCGTCGCCAAACATGGCAATCGCTCGGTTTCGAGCCGCTGCGGCAGCGCAGATGTGTTAGAGGCGCTCGATATCCCGATCTTCCCGTCGTCGGAGCAGGTCAAGGTCTCGATCGAGTCGGTGGGATTTGGCTTCTGCTTCGCCCCCTATTTTCATCAGGCCACCAAAAACGTGGCTCGCCCGCGAAAGGAGCTGGGCGTCCGCACAATATTTAACATCTTGGGCCCACTGACGAATCCGGCAGGGGCAAACTACCAGCTCTTGGGAGTTTACGACCCTAACCTCGTCTTGCCCATAGCCGAAGCGCTCAAAAACCTCGGCACGAAGGGGGCAATCGTGGTACACGGTTCGGGAGGGGTGGACGAATTTTCGCTCTGCGGTCCCAACCAGGCGGCCATCCTCAAAGATGGCAGGATTAAAAAACTCGTGGTTGCACCGGAGGACGCGGGCCTTGCCAGGGCAAGCCTCGAGGATGTGGCAGGCTATTCGCCACAAGACAACGCGAGGATCCTCGCGGCCGTCTTAAGCGGGGAGAGGGGCCCAAAAAGGGACGTGGTCATTTTCAATGCGGCGGCCGCCTTCGTGGCCACAGATATGGTAAAGACATTTAAAGAAGGAGCGAGCCTTGCGGAAGACCTCATAGACAGCGGTAAGGCCATGGACAAATTGCTCCAAGTCAAGGCCTTCGCGCATTCTCTCGTAGAGGTGGCCCAATGTTAGAGGAAATAGTGGCCGGAAAGAGAAAAAGGATAGCCGCCGTGAGGCGGATGCGCGTCTCCTTAAGCCGGCGGCTTTCTGAAAACGACAGCATCGCCCTTATCGCTGAGGTCAAAAGATCCTCCCCGAGCCGCGGCGTCATAAGACAAGATCTGGACATCGAAAAGCAGGTTGCGGCTTATGAGACGGGGGGAGCCTCCGCGATATCCGTGGTGACGGAAGAGGCCTATTTCGGCGGAAAGAGCGACGACGTAAGGGATGTGCGCGCCGTCACCGAGCTTCCGATCCTGCGCAAGGACTTCGTCGTAGATACCATCCAGATATACGAAAGTGCGCTCCTCGGCGCGGATGCCATTCTGTTGATAGCCGCGATACTCGACGACAAAAAGCTCGCCGAATTTGCGGAATGCGCCGCATCGTTGGACATGGAAGCGGTAGTGGAGGTGCACACCGAAGAAGAGTTGCGCCGGGCACTGAGAACATCTGCGCCCATAATCGGCATAAACAACAGGAATCTGCGCGATTTCTCCGTCGACATCTCCATAGCGCCGCGCTTCATCCGAAAACTGCGCGCATTGGAGCCAGATACAAAGAGATGCATCGTAGCAGAGAGTGGCATAAAGAGCAGGGATGATGTGCTCCTCATGAAAGAGGCCGGAGCGGACGCCGTGCTCGTGGGAGAGGTCCTCGTTCGGGATGAAGACCCGGCCGCGAAGGTACGTAAACTCCTCGGAAGGTGACCACAAGTGACGCAGGTAAAGGTGTGCGGCCTGACGAGGAGGCAAGACGTGGAGATGGCGATAGAAGTCGGAGCCGATGCCTTGGGTTTTATTTTGGCCGAGAGCAAGCGGCGCGTGACGCTGGACCAAGTTCGAGAGCTCGCACGCGATATCCCCCCTTTTGTGACGACCGTGGCGGTCGTGGCAGATCCCAAAAAGGAAGAGCTCAAAGCTATCGCAGAGAGCGGCCTTTTTAGCTGCATCCAGTTTCACGGCGACGAATCGCCGGAGACGGTGGCGTCATCGCCCCTCAAGGCCATAAAGGCGCTCGGCGTCGAATCGAAAGAAGATACAGCGCGCGCGGCGCTATACGAGGAGGCATCTTGCTGGATCCTTTTCGATTCGAAGAAGGGCGGAAGCGGAAGGCCCTTCGACTGGTTCTTTCTGAAGGGTTTCGAGAGGCCCTTTGTCTTGGCTGGGGGCCTTGGACCCGAAAACATAACCGAGGCCCTGAAGGAGTTATCTCCAGCGGCCGTGGACTTCAACAGCCGCGTGGAGAGCTCTTTGGGCGTTAAAGACAGGAAGGCTTTGGCATCAGCAGTTGAAAAGGTTAGAATCTATGACCTCACGAAGGAGGAGCTTTTATGAAGATCACCGTAGAAGAAAAGAGAAAGGGGTATTTCGGAGATTTCGGCGGCAGATATGTGCCCGAAACGCTCATGCCCGCCCTCGAGGAACTCGAGGCTGTATATAACGCTTCGAAGGAAGACCCGGAATTCAAGGCGGAGTTAGGCCAACTTCTGTCCGACTACGCCGGGAGGCCCACGCCTTTATACCTCGCCGAAAGGCTCACCGAGCACTTGGGAGGGGCGAAGATATACCTCAAGAGAGAAGACTTAAACCACACCGGCGCCCACAAGATAAACAACGCCTTGGGACAAATACTGTTAGCCAGAAAGATGAAAAAGACGCGGATCATAGCTGAGACTGGGGCTGGACAGCACGGCGTGGCCACGGCGACCGCGGCGGCAAAGTTCGGGCTCGAGTGCTCTATCTACATGGGCGCGGAGGACATGGAGCGCCAGGCTTTAAACGTTTACAGGATGCGCATCTTAGGCGCCCGAGTCATCCCAGTCACATCCGGAAGCCAGACGCTCAAAGACGCCACAAACGAGGCGATCCGTGACTGGGTCACAAACGTCGAGAACACCCATTACGTCATAGGCTCCGTTGTTGGGCCCCACCCCTACCCCACAATAGTCAGGGACTTCCAAAGGGTGATAGGAGACGAGACCAAAGAACAGATATTGAAGAAAGAAGGGAGGCTTCCCGACCTCCTCGTGGCGTGCGTAGGGGGCGGAAGCAATTCCATGGGCCTGTTTTACCCCTTCATCGAAGATGCGGGCGTGCGAATGGTAGGCGTTGAAGCCGCAGGAAGCGGCATAGAAACCGGAAAGCATGCAGCAGCTCTCGCTGACGGACGCATCGGCGTCCTCCACGGCAGCAAGTCTTATTTGCTTCAAGATGAGGACGGCCAAATTAAGATAGCTTTTTCCATTTCAGCGGGGCTCGACTATCCGGGCGTAGGACCAGAACACAGCTTCTTAAAGGACTCCGGGCGGGCAGAATACACCTCGGTTACCGACGGCGAAGCCTTGGAAGCTTTTGAGCTCTTATGTCGCCTCGAGGGGATAATACCTGCCTTAGAAAGCGCTCATGCCGTAGCACACGTAACAAGGATAGCCTCGCAGATGCCACAAGAAGAGCTGATAGTAGTGAACCTCTCTGGGAGGGGAGACAAAGACATGGATACGGTGCGCAAACTTTTGCCCGAGGGGGAAGGACGATGAAATTAGAGCAAGCGTTCAAAAGCGGCAAGGCTTTGATTCCATACATAATGGCCGGCGATCCCGACCTCGATTTTACCGAGTCGCTCATTCCGGCCCTCGAAGAGGCCGGAGCCGACATAATCGAGGTGGGCCTTCCCTTTTCAGATCCCTTGGCCGATGGACCTGTCATCCAGGCCGCCGGCCAAAGGGCACTTAAAAGTGGCACTACCACTGAGAAGATCTTTGGAATGCTCGCAAGGCTTAAGGGAAGGATCAGGGCGCCTTTGGTCCTGATGGGATACTACAACCCCATCCTACAGTATGGAATAAAGCGATTCCTCGAAGCGGCGAGAGAGAGCAGCGCATCCGGCGTGCTCGTTCCAGATCTGCCCTTCGACGAGGGTGAAGATTTTTACGAATCCGCGAGGCTCGAGGGAATATCTCCCATATACATGGTAACGCCCAACACGCCAGAAGAGCGCTTAGGGGAAATAGGGCGCAGGGCCTGCGGCTTCTTGTATTGCGTTTCGCTTTTGGGAATAACGGGAGACGCAAGAGGGCCTAAAAGCGGCGTGGAAGAATATCTAAAAAGGGTTAGGCGCTACAGCCAGGCTCCCTTGGCCTTAGGATTTGGCATAGACAGCCCCGAAAAGGTGAAGGCCGTCCTGCACTATGCCGACGGCATCGTCGTAGGAAGCGCACTGGTGAGCTTGATAGCCAAATCGCCAAGCCGTGACGGGGCGATAAGGTCAGCCAAGACCTTCGTGTCGAGCCTCAAAGCGGCAACTACAGAGAAGGTAGGAGTGTAGGAGGCAACGTCAGCATCTAAAAAAGCGGCGGCGCACATAGAAAGTCGCCGCTTCGCATTTTATTCATCTTTTAGCATGTTATCTTCATGCCTTTACACAAGCGTGCCTTCAATCCCAAGGTGGTTCACGGTTGCTCTGTATACGAGGCCAAGCTCTTTTAGTCATATCTCCATGGCCTGTACCGATGCATGGTGGCCGGCTCAGGCAGCATGTGTTTGTACGCCTCACGGACAAAAGATTTTTGGGTACCAAAATCTTGAGCTCAAAGGCGTTACCTTCGCGCTCCTGTTTTACGTCGTGGCCGAGGTCATCCTCAAACAGTTGGGAAAACGGGATGAGCTTGTATCCGAGCATCTATCGTCCTATTCCGTGTGTCATAGAAAACCTACAATACTGACTCTATTATGCTTGATGCGTTACGCAGCATGCGTAACGTGCGTGCCCTCTTCGCCGTCGTCCTGTGGCGGCGTGCGCTTTGCTGCCCTTCCCTCGCCAACACCAAACCCACCATGCGCGCCTTCCTGCGCGGCTGACTCAACAGGCTTGAGCAACTCTGGCAGCGGTAAACCTCATACTTCCACCTCCAACAATTGGTCCTCCTCTTTCTCCAAAGAGAGGCAACCCCTTTCGCCTATCTTTTACGGATGTGAGCCTTTTAGAGCGACCCGCAACGTGGGTTCACACAAAAGTCTTTTTGAGCCAGCGCTTGAAGAAGATGTCGGTATATTGATACCCATCATCTGCCTTCTCTAAGACTTCTTCTCTTAAAAGGCCGGCGACGGCTCGCTGAATGCTCGACGCCGGCCCCAGGTTGTGCTTTCGCAAGAAGTCATTGGAAAAAATCTGCCCCTGAGGGCTTTCTTCCTTGGCTAGGGCGATCAAAAGCTGGCGGGCCTTGCGCGGCAGCATGTCCCACAGATCGCAGAAGGCATGCGCCTCCCTTAAAAATACCTCCGAAACCGCCCCTGGGATGTCTTCTTTTGCGACGACCATTACCTCGCGCTTACGGTCCCATAGAATGTGACATAAAAGCTGAGTGTAGTAAGGGTGATCTTCGGTGGTTCGCAAAATCTCATTTATAGCCTCTGAATCTATTTGAAAGCCCGTCTCTTCAAAGCGCTTTCGGATGAAATCGGCAAACTCGTCTTCGGGGATTTTCCCCAGCGGGAAGTGCTTACCGAATCGGTAGAACGGGCGGTTTTTGTTCCGGAAGATATCCTGCATGAGGTGACGTTTGCTTCCCATAAAAATATAAGACACATTTCCGTGCAGCTGAAAGTGAGTTCTCATCTGGCGTTCAACCTCGCCTCCCACGTCCCAATCCGCGATCTCCTGAAACTCGTCAAAAACTACCGCGGCCCTTTTACCCTGTTGCGAGCTCACAGTCGCTACGGCCTCGAACAGGTCGTCGAGCAGAGGGGCCTTGTCTGCTGGGCGGTCAAACTCAAACTCTATATCGATCTTTTGCCCCTTCACCACAACCTTGGGGATCAGTCTGGGAAGCAGGTCTCTGACCTTTTTAAGCACAGTTCGGATTCCTCCGCCGTGAAGGCCTGCGATCTCTTTAGCGTAGGCGGTGATGAACGTTTCTTGTGAAGTCACTTTGAAGAGGTCCAAGTAAAGAGCAAGCACCCCTTGAGCCCTAACGCGGTCTAAGACCTCGAGGATCAAAGAGGTCTTCCCGTAGCGCCTGGGGGAAAACAGAATTACGCTCTGGCTAGACGCGATGTCGGAGGCGAGCTCTTCAATCTCCGCTTTCCTGTCGGCGAAACACTTACCGCGAACAACTTTTCCGTATACGAACGGATTTTCCATGGTCTTGCGCAGTGCCCCTTATCATGCTCATAATGATTACGCAAAAAGCGTTATGCAATTTGCGTAATTATTATATACCCCCTTAGACCCAGCAGGCAAGTGAATAGGAATTCTCGTCTTATGAGCTGCTAAGTAAGGTCAAAGTAGTCTATGTAGTCGGCATCGTTAGGTGGTTGCGTTCTGTGTTTCCTGTAAAAATAAACAAGTTTTTATCTCGAAGACTTATTTTTAACGTGGCGTTTTATATGCTGCGTGAATACTGAGTGGAAGCATCGCTTGATTGAGCGTGCAGTAACGCTTCGCCGTAGCAACAGGCACAAACCTAACTGTGGTCTGCACCAAGGGAGGACGCTATTTTGACCATACAGCGCCTTGAGTAATAAGAAATCAGGCTTTTAAGCCGGCACTGCCTCAAACGTTAAAGAAAGGTATAAGCCAAATTTATTATGGCTTTTCAAGCGTTCGGCTTGCCCTTGTTTTATAAAATGGCATGATGCCGCCGGCTTCTATTATCGCCATTATGCTATCGGGGAAGGGGACGAAGTTATAGGTTTTCCCTTCTGAATAGCTGAATGTGCCGTTTTTAAGGTCTAAGGTGGCGATCGAACCTTGGCTGATCGAGTTGGGCTCTAAGTCGGGTATTTCAACGGCCGGAAGCCCACGGTTTATGGCGTTACGGTAAAAGATTCTAGCGAAAGATTTGGCTACAACAGCCCTGATGCCGGATGCAAGTAGCGTTATTACGGCATGTTCTCTGCTTGAACCACAGCCGAAATTTTTGCCGGCAACGATGATATCACCTGGTCGCACTTTAGAAGGAAAATCGGGGTCGGCACCCTCCATAGCATGAAGCGCCACTTCTTCGGGCTCGGTCAGCTCAAGATAGCGACCGGGATATATTTGATCCGTGTCGATATTGTCGCCGAAGACGAAAACTCTCCCTTGGATAAGCTCGACTTCTTTCATTACCCCAAGCACCCCCCCTAACCGATAAAATTCCGCGGATCAGCGAGGTGGCCAGCAACCGCCGACGCGGCCGCCGTCGCCGGAGAGGCGACGAAAATAGAGGCCTCCGTGCTACCCATGCGGCCGGGGAAGTTGCGGCTGGACGTCGAGACACATACATCCCCTGCCGTCAGCACTCCTTCGTGAGCGCCGAGACAAGGCCCACAGCCAGGCGTCACAAAAACCGCCCCAGCCTCTACGAGATCCCTTACATACCCTTCAGCCAAAGCATCACGGAAGATCGTTCTGGAAGCCGGCACGATCAGGCAGCGCACCCCTTTGGCCACATGCCGCCCTCTCAGAATATCCGCTGCTGTCTTTATATCGTTTAACCTTCCACCCGTGCAGGTCCCAATGAAGACCTGCGTCACAGGAACAGGCTGCGCATCTTCTATGTTAGCCACGCCATCGACGCTCCCGGGTAAGGCCACCTGAGGAGATAAACCGGACACGTCGAAACTGTAGCTCTCTTGATAGCAGAAATCGCCATCTGTGACCAAAACCTCAAAGTTGTCCATCTTTGCCCCTTTTTCCTCCAAGAAATTGAAGGTGATGTCATCGGGCTGAATATAGGCCGTCTTCGCCCCCATTTCGACAGACATGTTGCATAAAACGAAACGCTCGTCCATAGACATGGAGGATATCGCAGAGCCGCTATACTCCACAGCTTTATATATGGCTGCGTCTTGTTTAAGCTTTCCCAATATGTAAAGGATGACATCCTTCGCCATAACGCCATGGGGTATGGCTCCATCCACTTCAATTCTGATGACCGGCGGCACCCTAAACCAGAGCTGCCCGGTGAGCAGGATGATCGCAAGGTCAGTCGCGCCGACGCCGCTCGCAAAGGCCCCTAAGGCCCCGAGCGTCGTAGAGTGAGAGTCCGTTTCGATTACTATTTTCCCAGGGCCGACGAGGCCGCTTTCCGCCAGCACCTGATGACACACGCCCTCGCCGACGTCGAAGAGCCTGCTTATGCCCATCTTCTTGCAAAACTCTCTCATCTGCCTTTGATTATCCGCAGCCTTTATGGTAGGCGGAGGGGAATAATGATCGAAGACAAAGGCAACTTTATCCGGGTTGGCCACCCTTTCGCCGCCCATCTCGTAAAAGGACTTTATGACCTGAAGGTAGAGGTCGTTCACTTCAGCCACATCTACGCGAGCTTCGACAATTTCGCTACTCCTAACCTCACTCTTACCTGAAGCCTTGGCCAAGATCTTCTCTATCGCGTGCATAAGGCCTTACCCTCCTTTGACTTACAGGCGTGCTGCCACCCGGCTTGAAAATTCTTAAGCTTCCTCAAAAGGCAATTATAGAGCATCTGTAAACACCATTATCATCTATAAAGTCCCCAGACGCCCCCATTCAAGACCGAGGCATAAAAAACGCTGCCCAAGCCTACAACGTCTCTTGGACAGCACAATTCACTACTTGGTGGAGATGAGCGGATTCGAACCGCCGACCTCCTGCGTGCAAGGCAGGCGCTCTCCCAGCTGAGCTACATCCCCACTTT
>CAYTKB010000069.1:0-10329 GCA_964438265.1 uncultured Acetomicrobium sp.
GCCTGAGGTTTGCAGTCAGAGAAGGCGGTCACACCGTAGGTGCTGGTGTGGTAACAAAGATATTGGATTAGCGGAGTGACGTAGATGGCCAAAACGATCCGCATTAAACTCAAAGCCTTCGATCACCGAGTGCTGGATAGTTCAGCCCTGCAAATTGCAGAGACCGCCATCAGGAGCGGTGCGCGCGTGTCTGGTCCTATTCCGCTTCCGACTGAGATAAACAGGTTTACTGTGCTAAAGTCGCCGCACAAGGACAAGAACGCGCGGGAGCAGTTCGAGATGCGCATCCATAAGCGTCTTATCGACATCGTGGATCCCACTCAGAAGACGATGGAAGCGCTGATGCAGTTGAATCTTCCCTCTGGGGTGGATATCCAGATAAAGCTTTAGAGGGTTTTGAGGTCGAAAGGAGTTGGCGTTTATGAAAGGCATCTTGGGTCGTAAGGTCGGAATGACCCAGATCTTCGATTCGGAAGGTAAAGTGATCCCGGTAACGTTGGTTGAGGCTGGGCCATGCGTAGTTGCGGCTCTGCGCACACCAGAAAAGGATGGCTATTCCGCCGTAGTTTTGGGCTATGGAGATGTGAAACCCCACAAGGTCAACCGCCCAATGAGGGCTTCTTTTAAAAAGGCTGGGGTAGAGCCCAAAAGATGGCTCAGAGAGTTCCGGATAAACGAACCGGTTGACGCTCAGGTGGGCAGCGAGGTCACTGTGGGGTCTTTCCAGGAAGGAGAGGTAGTGGACGTAACCGGCGTCAGCAAAGGAAAGGGCTTCGCCGGCGTTATGAAACGCTACGGTTTTGGCGGGGGTCCGGCTAGCCATGGGTCATCTAAGTTTCATCGACAGCCTGGTTCCTCTGGAGCCAACTCATCACCTAGTCATGTTTTTAAGGGCAAGAGGATGCCCGGTCGCATGGGTGGGAGGCGAGTGACCGTGAAAAACATCTCCGTAGCGGCTGTAGATGAGGAGAACAACCTCCTGATCCTTAAGGGCGCTGTTCCAGGGTCGAGGAATGGCCTGCTTTTGATCCATAAAAAGTCATGAGGCGCCAAGAGGGAGGGGCAAAGTCGATGCCTGTTGTAAAGCAAGTTAACTTCAAAGACGATTCAGTCGGTGACTTCGTTCTCGCCGATGCGGTCTTCGACGCTGTAGTGCACGTTCCGGCCATGCATCAGGTGGTTACGGCCCAACTCGCCAATCTTCGGCAGGGGACGCACTCTACGAAGTCGCGCGGTGAGGTGCGTGGCGGCGGTCGAAAGCCGTGGCGCCAGAAGCACACGGGCCGTGCCCGTCAGGGGAGCATAAGGTCTCCCATATGGGCTGGGGGAGGCGTGGCTCATGGTCCTAAACCGCGTTCTTATAGGCAAAAAGTCAATAAGAAGGTGCGCAGTCTTGCGATGAGGAGTGCCCTGACGGTTAAGGCGCAAGAGGGACATTTGTTGGTCGTGACCGATCTGGAATTGGAGCGCCCCATGACCAAGGCCATGCTTGCCTTTTTGCAGAAGGTGGATGCAGCGGAGAAGCCCTTGATCGTCGTACACCAGAGCATGCCGGCGGTGAGCAAATCTGTATCCAATTTATCCGGCGCCAAGGTTTTGCACGTGGACAGCATAAATGTTTACGACATCTTGGATCATCGCAATCTTCTGCTCACGCCGGAGGCCGCAAGAAGGATTGAGGGGGTGTATGGCAATTGAACCTATTGCCTCACGATATAATCGTTAGGCCGATCATCACGGAGAAGAGCAACCGCCAGATGGAGCACAATAAATATACTTTTGAGGTTCATCCCGGTGCCAACAAGGGTGAGATAAAGAAGGCTGTGGAGAAGACATTCAAAGTGAAGGTCATAAAGGTTCACACCATCAAGGTGAATCCTAAACCCAAGCGTCTTGGCGTGCACGTAGGGTGCTCTCGATCGTGGAAAAAGGCTGTTGTCACGCTGGCTCCGGGAGAGCGCATCGAGTTCTTCGAGGGCGCTAGCATAAGATAAGGAGAGATTTTACGATGGGGATCAAAAGATACAAGCCATACACGCCTGGACGCCGCTTTATGGCCACGCCGGACTTTTCTGAGGTTACAAAGAAAGCTCCTGAGCGCAGCCTGGTGAAATCGTTGAACTCTGAGGCGGGACGCAACAATCTGGGTCGAGTGACCATACGCAGGCGCGGTGGGGGACACAAGCGCTTATACAGGATTATTGACTTCAAACGGGACAAAATCGGTGTGCCTGGGAAGGTAGCGGCCATCGAATACGATCCTAACCGTTCCGCTCGAATAGCTCTCATCCATTACGTAGATGGGGAAAAGCGCTACATCTTGGCCCCAACCGGGCTCGCAGTCGGCGATATGATAATGGCTGGTTCTGGTGCGGACATAAAACCTGGCAACGCGCTTAAGCTGAAGGATATCCCGGTCGGAACTTTTATTCACAACGTTGAGCTGCAACCGGGCCGTGGAGGGGTGCTCGTGCGCGCTGCAGGCGTATCGGCTCAGCTGATGGCCAAAGAGGGCAAATACGCCCTCCTCCGCATGCCGAGCGGCGAACTGCGGAAGGTATTGCTCGAGTGTATGGCTACAGTGGGCCAGGTAGGAAATGAAACTCACGAGAATGCAGTTCATGGCAAGGCTGGTCGCAAGCGCTGGTTAGGAAGGCGGCCCAGAGTTAGAGCCATGGTAATGAACCCCGTCGATCATCCTATGGGAGGCGGCGAGGGGCGAAGTAAATCCAACAAGCATCCGGTTTCTCCGTGGGGTACCCCTGCCAAGGGGTATAGAACCCGCAAGGATAAAGCTTCGGACAAGATGATCGTGCGTCGTAGATACGAGAAATAGGAGGATTGACGATGGCTCGTTCCAGGAAAAAAGGGCCCTACGTGGACCCGAAGCTTTTGCGCAAGATAGAAGAGATGAACGAGACCGGCAAGAAGAGGGTTATAAAGACCTGGTCGAGGCGGTCTACTGTGGTGCCGAGCATGATAGGACACACCATAGCCATCCACAACGGAAAAACTCACTTGCCGATATACGTAACCGAGCATATGGTGGGGCACAAACTGGGAGAGTTTGCTCCTACTCGCCGCTTCGGCGGTCATGCCGGCCAAGAACGCGCTACTCGGGTGAGGTAAAAAGGGGAGGATCTTATGGAGGCAAAAGCAATAGCTAAGGGAGTTCGGGTTTCCCCCTTTAAAGTACGGCAGACGCTTACGTTGATAAGAGGCAAGGACGTGGGAGAAGCGATGATGGCCTTGCGCTACACCCCCAAGAAGACAGCGCGCATCGTGGAGAAGGTTCTGCGCAGCGCCGTGGCTAATGCGGAGTACAATCACGGCCTCGACGTGGACAAGCTCGTAGTGAAGAAGGCCTTTGCGGATCAGGGGAGCAGTATGCGTCGATGGCGGGCGGTTTCTATGGGACGGGCTCACCCATATCGCCATAGAACCAGTCATATCACTATAGTGGTGTCTGAACGCTAAAGGGAGGTGTGAAGGTGGGCCAGAAGGTACATCCCGTTGCATATAGGGTAGGCGTCGTGCGCGACTGGGAGTCGCGCTGGTATAGCGAGGGAAAGTCTTATGCCAAAAACCTCCACAGCGACATCAAGTTGCGGGAGTGGATTAGGAATAGGTGGTCTCGCGCCGGGATTTCCAGGGTCGAAATAGAGCGCATAGGCAACGTCATTAGGTTCACGGTTTGGACAGCTCGCCCTGGGATAGTCATCGGCAAAGGCGGCACGGAGATCCAGAATGTCAGAGAAGAATTGCACGGCATGACGAACTGCAGGGTGATGATAAACATTCAAGAGATAAAATCCCCTGATATGGAAGCCCAAATCGTGGCCGAGGGGGTGGCCTCGGCGATAGAAAGAAGGGTCTCCTTCCGCCGCGCCATGAAACAGGCCATATTCAGGGCCATGAAGGCAGGCGCTAAGGGCGTAAAGATTCAGTGCTCCGGTCGTTTGGGTGGTGCTGAAATAGCTCGTAAGGAATGGTATCTCGAGGGGCAACTTCCCCTATCTACAATTAGGGCCGATATCGATTATGGTTTTGCGACAGCTCGCACGATAGCAGGCGCCATTGGCATCAAGGTTTGGATATACAAGGGCGATGTCAGCCTTGAAAGGGCGAGCCTTGTCGGTTCTCAGGAGGGTGATAAGACAGATGCTCATGCCCAAGCGAGTTAAATACAGAAAACCGCACCGTTCTCCTCTCAGGGGCATGGCCAGGAGAGGGGCTACTGTGGCGTTTGGAGACTATGGTCTTCAGGCTTTGGAGAATGTTTGGCTTACCGCTCGCCAGATAGAGGCGGCCAGGATTGCCATCACTCGTAGGTTGCGCAAGGGCGGAAGGATGTGGATTCGCGTCTTCCCAGACGTAGCCTATACCAAAAAACCTCTTGAAACACGCATGGGCAAAGGCAAGGGCACGCCCGAACTATGGGTTGCCCCTGTCAAAAGAGGTCGTGTCCTCTTTGAGGTGGCTGGTATCTCTAAGGAGCTTGTAGAAGAGGCCTTTCGTGCGGCCTCCTGTAAGCTTCCCATAAAGGTTCGAGTCATCTGTCGAGAGGGAATAGGTGGTGAGTGAGGATGAAGGCGGGTGAGCTTCGCGATCTAACGCTGGACGAACTCAGAGAAAAGCATCTTCAATATAAGGAAGAGCTCTTCAATTTGCGCTTCCAGAATGCCATTGGCCAGTTGGGCAACACTGGGAGGATTAAAGAGGTAAAGCGAACTATAGCGAGGATTTTGACGGTCGTGAGGGAAAAAGAATTGTCCCCGGATCGCTCGACGGTGAGGAGGTAGCAACGATGGAGGAACATCTGCCCCGCCGTAAGACGCGGGTGGGAGTGGTGGTGAGCGACAAGATGGATAAAACCGTCGTCGTCCGCGTTACGCGCACTGCCGAGCATCCGCTTTACGGCAAACGAGTGGTCAGGCACAAGAAGTATATGGCCCATAACGAAGGGAACAGCTGTCGCGTTGGCGATACAGTGCAAATAGAAGAAACCAGACCTCTCTCTCGCCGCAAAAGGTGGAGAGTGGTTACGGTAGTGGCCAAAGCTCAACTTTTGGAAGGCGAAGCCTCCAACGAGGGAGGTAGGATCGATGATTCAGCTTCAAACGATGCTTAATGTCGCAGACAACTCCGGTGCTAAGAGAATAATGTGCATACAAGTGTTGGGTGGCAGTAAGCGGCGCTGGGGCACAATTGGAGATACGATAGTTGCCTCTGTCAAAGAAGCTGCCCCTAACAGCGATATCTCGAAGGGCGATGTGGTAAAGGCCGTAATAGTTCGCACTAAAAAAGAAGTGCGAAGAAGGGACGGTTCATACGTTCGCTTCGACGATAACGCGGCAGTCTTGATAGACAATCAGGGAAATCCACGGGGGACACGCATATTTGGTCCGGTGGCGAGGGAGCTCAGGGAGAAGAAGTTTATGCGGATCGTCTCATTGGCTCCCGAGGTGATATGAGGTGGATTTTGAGATGGGCAAGATGCGAATTAAAAAAGGCGATATGGTGCGCGTAATATCCGGGAAGGATAAGGGCAAGGAAGGGAAGGTCCTTCGCAACATACCGAGCCGCGGTATGGCGGTTGTGGAAGGCGTAAACATAGTCACAAAACATATGCGCCCGAGCAAGAAGAACCCCCAGGGCGGCATCATTAAACAAGAATCTCCCATATATGCATGTAAGCTTATGTTCGTTTGTCCGGCCTGCGGCAAACCGACGCGGGTCAACAGGGCTTTTATGCAGGATGGTCGTAAAGTCCGTCTGTGCAAGCAGTGTGGGGAGATCGTGGACAAGGTATAGAGGAGGCGTCGATATGGTTTCTCGTTTTTTGCAGAAATATCGCGATGCTGTGCCTCGTGTCATGCAAACGTTCGGCTACAAAAATGTCATGGAAGTGCCTCGCATTGAAAAGGTGGTCATCAACGTTGGCGTGGGGGAGGCGAAGCAGGACATAAAATACCTGGATGCGGCCATGGAAGAAGTTGCGCTCATAACGGGGCAACGCCCTGTCGTTAAGCGCGCAAAGAGATCTGTGGCCAACTTCAAGGTGCGTGCTGGTATGCCGGTGGGGTGCATGGTCACATTGCGCGGAGCGCGAATGTGGGAGTTTTTGGATCGCCTCGTTACCGTTACCTTGCCGCGTATAAAGGACTTTCGCGGCATTTCGAGGCGCAGTTTCGACGGCAGGGGCAATTATAATCTGGGTTTGCGGGAGCAGCTCGTTTTCCCGGAGATCGATTATGACAAGGTGTTAAAGGTACGGGGTATGAACATTACAATCGTTACCACCGCTAAAAAAGACGAGGAAGCTCAGGCTCTCCTTGCTGAGCTGGGCTTTCCTTTCAGCCGCTGAGGAAGGTGATGTATAGGTGTCTACAAAGGCGCTTATGGTAAAGGCAACCAGGGAGCCCAAATTTCCGGTGCGGAAGTATAATAGATGCCCAATCTGTGGGAGGCCGCGCTCGTTTTTGCGCAAGTTCCAGATGTGCCGTTGCTGTTTCAGAAAGTTGGCGCGTGAGGGTAAGGTCCCTGGCGTGATCAAGGCGAGCTGGTAGCCAGAATTGGGAGGATGGGACGATGTATGTCAATGACCCAATAGCAGATATGTTGACGCGCATCAGGAATGGCAACATTGCGCGTCATGAGTGGGTTGACATTCCATTGAGCAAGATGAAGCTCGAAATTGTCAAACTCATAAGACAAGAGGGGTATATACGCAACTTCAAAGTTGTAAACGATCCGCAGAAACCTTACGCTACTATTAGGGTATATCTGAATTACGGCCCTAACAAGGAGCGCGTGATTCAAGGTGTAGAGCGGGTAAGCAAGCCAGGAAGGCGTTTTTACGTAAATAAGAGGGAACTGCCCAAGGTAATGGGAGGGCTTGGAATTGCGATCATATCCACACCGAGCGGCCTAATGACCGATGCCGAGGCCAGACGCAAAGGCTTGGGTGGGGAGGTCGTCTGCTATGTATGGTGAGGAGGAAAGGCTATGTCGCGCATAGGGAGAAAACCTATTCCCATCCCTAAGGGCGTGAGCGCCGTTGTGGAGGGCAAAAGGGTAAAAATGAAAGGGCCCAAAGGCGAGCTCTCCCTTGAGCTGTGGCCGGACATCGAAGCACAGGTGAAAGACGGTCAAATCTATGTCCACAGACACAGCGATGATAAAGAAGCGAGGGCTCTCCACGGTCTCGCAAGGGCGCTTTTATCCAACATGGCAACAGGCGTGGCTCAGGGATTTGAGAGGCAGCTCGAGATAGTGGGCATAGGATATCGCGCTCAAGTCCAGGGCAGCAAGCTCGTATTGAGCTTGGGATACTCGAAGCCAGTTGAATTCGAGGCTCCAAAGGGCGTGGAGTTGGCTACTGACGGCCCGGCTAAGATCATAGTGCGAGGCATTGACAAACAACAGGTCGGCCAAGTGGCAGCTGTAATCAGAGGCTTTCGCCCTCCAGAGCCATATAAGGGCAAGGGCATTCGCTATGTGGGCGAGCAAGTGGTTCGCAAGGCCGGCAAGACCAGCGCTGCGAAGTGAGGGGGTAGTGACCATTGACCAACAAGGATAGCCGCAACATGGGGCGGCAGTTGCGACATCGTCGCCTGAGAAAGAAAGTTTCGGGCACTGCGGAGCGCCCGCGATTGGCAGTATTCCGGAGCCTCCATTACATTTACGCCCAGTTGATAGATGACGAACGAGGGCATACAATTGCGGCCGCTTCGACGCTCGAGAAGGCGTTGAAGGAGAGCATGGCTTCCAAGAAAGACACGGAGGCCGCTAAGGCTGTCGGTAGACTTATCGCTGAGCGCGCGTCTGCAAAAGGGATAAGCGCAGTGGTTTTCGACCGTGGCGGTCACATTTATCACGGCAGGATAAAAGCGCTGGCCGATGCAGCTCGCGACGCTGGATTAAAGTTTTAGGGGGAGGATGGCCTTCGTGGTGATAAAGCAGGATGTAATGGAAAAAGAGACGATGAAGGAGCGAGTTGTGGCCATCAGCCGCGTCAGCAAGGTGGTCAAGGGGGGCAAGAGGTTCAAGTTCAGCGTCCTCGTCGTCGTCGGAGATGAGGAGCGATATGTGGGCGTTGGCTTGGGCAAGGCTCGGGAAATACCAGAAGCGGTACGAAAGGGCATAGAGAAGGCCAAGAAAGACCTTGTGGAATTGAAACAAGTCGGCACCACTATACCTCATCCCATAATCGGCAATTTCGGTGCCGCTTCGGTTTTGCTGAGGCCGGCTGCGCCAGGAACGGGCGTCATCGCCAGCGCTGTGGTCAGGGCGATCATGGAGCTCGGAGGGGTTAAAGATGTCCTTACCAAGGTTATAGGCAGGACATCCAACCCCATCAATGTGGCATACGCAACATTAGAGGCTTTAAAATCTCTCCGATCCCCAGAAGAGTTGTTGAAGCTCAGGGGCAAGGAGAGGGAACACGCTAAGTGAGGAGGGTGCGGGACGATGGGAAAGCTTCGCATCACCTGGAAACGCAGCGCCATAGGTTATCCGAAACGCCAAGCCAGGACCATAAGGGCATTGGGCTTGCGGCGCCTTAATCACACGGTAGAGCATGATGACACGCCTCAGGTGCGCGGCATGATAAAGGCGGTAGAGCATCTCGTGGAGTGGTCGGCGGTTCAGGAAGGGAGGGAATAGCTGATGCATATTGGCGATTTGAAGCCAGCCCCTGGTTCCAAGCGAAAACCCAAACGCCTGGGATGCGGCATCGGCAGCGGACACGGAAAGACCTGTGGGAAAGGCCACAAGGGTGAAAGCGCGAGGGCCGGCACTGGTAAGTTGCCGGTTGGCTTTGAAGGTGGACAGATGCCCCTGCACAGGCGGATCCCCAAGAGGGGCTTTAGCAACGCGCGCTTTGCTAAGGTGTATCAAGTCGTAAACGTCGGGAGGCTCGATGGGCTTTTCCAGAATGGAAGCGTCGTCGGACCGGCGGAGCTATTCGCTGCCGGCCTTATTAAAGATCTTTCCACGCCAGTAAAGATCTTAGGGGATGGAGAGCTCGCAAAGCCCCTAGTCGTACGCGCCAACCTTTTCAGCATGAAGGCGAAGGAGAGAATTGAAGCCGCGGGTGGGAAGGCCGAGGTGATTTAGAGGATGCTCGATTCCTTTAGGGATGCCTTTAAGCTGCCCGACTTGAAGAGGAGGATCCTTTTTACAATAGGAGTGCTCTTTGTCTTCAGGTTGGGAGCCCATATCCCAACCCCTGGCATTGACGCTGCGGCCATGGCTGGCCTCTTTCAAGAGGGAGGCATACTGAGTTTTTTTGATCTCTTTGCAGGTGGTGCCTTGCGCCGCTTTAGCGTATTTGCATTGGGCGTAACGCCGTACATAAATGCGAGCATCGTCATACAGCTTTTGACCGTAGTGATACCTGCCCTGGAGCGCTTACAGAAGGAGGGCGAAGAGGGACGGCGTAAGATTACCCAGTACACCAGAGTGAGCACGATCTTTTTCGCAGCCGTTCAAGCAGCGGGCATGGCTTTCTGGTTGCGTGGTCTCGGCGTTTTCCCGAGCGGCGCGCTCAACATGGGAGTGGTGATCATCACCCTTGTAGCCGGCTGTATGACCGTCATGTGGCTGGGCGAGATGATATCGGATCATGGCATCGGCAACGGCATCTCCTTGCTGATATTCGCAGGGATAGTCGCCCGTTTGCCCGAGGCCGTAATCAGGACTTGGTCGATGCTGAGGTCTGGAGAAATGAATGTTTTGACCTTATTAGTAGCCCTCGTGATCATCGTCCTCGTCGTGGCAAGTTGCATAGTCCTTCAAGAGGGACAGCGCCGTTTGCCGGTCCAGTATGCCAAACGCGTGGTAGGGAATCGCGTCTATGGTGGCCAAAGCACGTTTATACCGCTGCGGGTTAACCAGGCAGGTGTAATACCTATAATATTCGCCTCCTCGGTCCTGCTCTTTCCTTCCACTATCGCGCGATTTTTCTCAGGTGAAGCTGCCATGTTTATACAAAGGCTACTTTCTCCTAACAGTGCCCTTTACATGGTCCTTTATGTAGCCCTGATCGTATTCTTCACGTACTTCTACACGGCAGTCGTATTTAATCCCGCGGACGTGGCGAACAACATGAAGAAATACGGCGGTTTCATCTTGGGAATTCGACCTGGTAGGCCTACAGCCGAATACATCGAGAAAGTTTTATCCAGGATCACATTGGGAGGGGCAATATTTCTCGCTGCCATAGCGCTCATTCCCACGGTGATGACGAGCCTTATGGGGATAACGACGTTTTACTTCGGTGGCACCGCCGTGCTCATCGTCGTAGGCGTGGCTCTCGATACGGTT
>CAYTKB010000070.1:0-10278 GCA_964438265.1 uncultured Acetomicrobium sp.
ACGTACAATCAAAAAGTAGACGCTCGCTCCTGTTATGAGCAAGTTAACAATGGTATTTATGAAGGCCCCATAATTGACTGTAACAGCTCCGGCAGCTTGGGCAGCAGCCAGCGAGACATATGGCCCAGAGGTTGCTCCTTCTTTAAGGACAATGAAGAGATTGGTAAAATCGACGTTGCCCAGAATAAGACCTATAGGTGGCATAATGATATCCTTGACAAAGGAGTTAACAATCGCGCCGAAGGCAGCACCTACGATGATGCCTACAGCCATGTCGATCATGTTGCCTCTCATTATGAATGCCTTGAAATCTTGGAGCATGCTTGTTCCCTCCTTAGGCAGACCCGCATTATTACAGTTATTAGAGTTTGCTGAACCATCTTTCGTTGCCTTAGGGTATTCCCGCCAATAACCAGGATATATAGGCTACCAATCGCCACGAACACTTGGCCACGCGGGTGACAGTGGATTTATATCACTGTCAGGTCATCAGCGTCAACGCCTCCTTCCTTCGGTATTGTAGCGTAGCCGAAGGCCTGGGTGAGTTTGAACGCATCACCTCTCACATAAAGACACTCTCTACAACTACGAGGCTTGCAGGCTGTCGCAAGATGGTCGGCTCTAAGGGAGATTGGCGCATCAGAGTTGGTGAGTACAGGGTAATTTACGAAATCGACGACGAGAAGAGAGCCATAATGATAATGCGCTTCAGGCACCATAAGGAAGCGCATAGATAAGATACAATACATGCTAACTTATCTAAAGTTTGTATTATTATCCACGAACATAGTATACATAGCAAGATAACTTAGCGATATGATATAAAACTCTTGTTTAGCCAGGACCACTTGTTGTGTTGTATCCTGTGCTTAAGCCTGCTTTACTTTTAACTTCACTTTCTTTCAAGTACGAGCTCGTTCACTGGAGAGGCCTTGACATGCTGCTCCTTCAAGTCGTCCTGCGTCAGCGCTACACAGCGCTTCGTCATCGTCAGGTCTGCGCGTCCGAGCATGCATTGCAGAGACAATGCGTTGTCGGAAGCAAGCTTGGAGGAAATAGCCCGCTACGATTGAATACAATCGAGACGTCTCTTAGGATATAGGCGCTTGATAAGATGTACTTGAGTTGGTGCTATCGTATTTTCTAAAGAATCGCTAAATATAAGCAGAAAACATAGAAAAATGAGGCTAAACTTACAATTCAAGGGAGTTAATTTTCAGGGCAGTTTAAATTAAGGCAAAAATGAGGGCCGACGCTCCTAAATCGAGCATAAAAAATTCCCGACACAGCACAAAGCCGGTCGGGATAAAGCCTGGCGGGCCTGGCCGGACTCGAACCGGCGACCTACGGCTTAGGAGGCCGTCGCTCTATCCTACTGAGCTACAGGTCCGCGACAAAATCTTACCATGGGAAGAAAATATGTTCAAGGCGCAGCTTTAAGCACATACGGACACGTGCCGATCTGTATACACGCATCGCCCTATGATTTATAATAAAAAGAGTTTTGGAGCGGTCCGCCGCTCTTCAAAAGGCTCACAGCCGCTTTATATAAGGCAAGCCGAACAAAACAAAAGGGCGCATAAACGATGTCCGCACAACAAGATGTCGAAGAAAAATCAAAAGGAAACGGGAGGTGCATAAAGTGCCGGTAAAGTATTTTGAGGTTAGATGGCACGGGAGGGCAGGACAAGGCGCGAAGAGTGCTTCTCAAATGCTCGCAGAGGCGGCTCTGGGAGCGGGAAAACACGTCCAGGCTTTTCCGGAATACGGGGCCGAGAGGTCGGGCGCTCCCATGAAGGCCTTCAACAGGATCGGGGACGTGCCCGTGCTCGTAAGGTCCTCCGTGGAAAACCCCGACGTGGTAGTGGTCATAGACGACACGCTGCTCTCCCCCGCCGTGGCGGAAGGGCTGAGCGACGACGGGGTTCTGCTTGTGAACACCGCAAAGGATGCCAAATTTGTAGCCGAAAAAACGCAATTTGAAGGGAAGATATGCACGGTCAACGCCACGGAAATAGCCCTTCAGGAGATCAAGAGAGGGATACCGAACACTCCCATGCTCGGAGCCCTCGCCAAAGTCACAGGCGTGGTCACGTCAGAAGCTTTAGAGGCCCGAATAGAAGAGATGTTCGGCGATAAGTTTCCGAAAGAGGTCGTAGAAGCCAACAAGCGCGCCCTAAAGAGGGGCTACGAAGAGGTCCGTTGTTCTCAATAGTTGTTCGCATTAGAGGAGGCGAAGACATGGCTGCAAAGGGATGGAAAGAGATACCCATCGGTGGAACGATAACGGAGGCCGGAAACGCGAAAGAGGTCAAGACCGGCTCGTGGAGGGTCATGAGGCCCATTCACGATAAGAACAAGTGCACGAGCTGCATGCTCTGCTGGCTATATTGCCCTGATCAGGCGATACTCCAAACACAAGGGCACATGGACGGGATCAATTACGACTACTGCAAGGGGTGCGGCCTGTGCTCGAGCGTATGTCCGGCAAAGGCCATCGAAATGAAGGCCGAGACGGAATTTCTGGAGTAAGGGAGGAATCGCAATGGTCACGGTAGCAGAAAAAACGCGAGCGAAGCAGGCTCTCACCGGAGCCGAAGCCGTAGCCTACGCCATGAAGCAGATAGAACCGCATGTGGTGGCGGCTTACCCCATAACGCCACAGACGCCCATAGTCGAATATTTCGCCCAGTTCGTGGCTGATGGATTGGTCAAGACCGAAATGATCCCCGTAGAGAGCGAACACTCCGCCATGAGCGCCGTCGTCGGGGCGGCAGCCTCCGGCGCCAGGGCTATGACCGCCACCAGCGCCAACGGATTGGCCCTTATGCACGAGGTGGTTTACATAACCGCTTCCATGAGGCTCCCCGTGGTGATGCCGGTGGTAAACAGGGCCTTGAGCGGCCCCATCAACATCCACTGCGATCACAGCGACTCCATGGCCGAGCGGGATTCCGGGTGGATACAGCTCTATGCCGAGAACAACCAGGAAGCCTATGAACTCACCATATTGGCCGTGAGGCTCGCCGAATCGAAAGAGGTGAGGTTGCCGGTCATGGTGTGCCTCGACGGCTTTATCCTCTCGCACGGAGTGGAACCTGTCGAGATTTACCCTGACGACCAGGTGAAAAAGTTCGTGGGAGAAGCGAAACCGTCCTATCCCCTGCTGGACACCTCGCACCCTGTAACGTATGGCCCCATCGACCTTTACGATTACTACTTCGAACACAAACGGCAGCAGATAGAGGGGATGAAAGGGGCTAAAGAGCTCTTCCCAGTCATCGCCCAGGAGTTCGAAAGGTCCTTCGGAAAGAAATACGACTTCGTCGAGCGATATCGCACAGACGATGCAGATTGCGTCATAGTCGCCCTTGGCTCCACCAACAGCACGATCAAATACGCCGTCGACTGGATGAGAGAAGAGGGGCAGAAGGTGGGGCTCTTGAAGCTCTGGACGTTCAGGCCTTTCCCCAAAGAGGAGATCAGAAAAGCGTTGGACGGCAAGAAGGCCGTGGTCGTGCTGGACCGCGCCGCATCCTTCGGCGCGGAGGCTCCGCTCTACGAAGCCGTAAAGTCATCCCTCTATAACGCAGTCCACCGGCCCGCGATGGGCAGTTACATCTACGGCTTGGGCGGCAGGGACATAAGGCCCGAAGACATCAGGCAAGCCGCAGATGACGCCTTGAAAGGCAAGTTGAATGCGGACGAACAGATGTATCTGGGACTGAGGGAGTAAAGGAGGAATATCTATGCCCATCACAATGAAAGAGTTAGCGCTGGAATTCGACAAGAAAAACCCAGGGATCACCCAAGGACACAGGCTTTGCCCCGGCTGCGGAGCGCCGATAACGGCCAAGTTCGTGCTGATGGTGGCAAAACACTTGGGATACGATCCTTTAGTAGGGGTTGCCACAGGATGCCTTGAGGTCTCTACCACCATCTATCCCTATACGGCCTGGAGCATCCCATACATCCACAACGCCTTCGAAAACGTCTCCGCCACGGTGAGCGGCGTCGAGACGGCCTCGAGGGCGCTGAAAAAATGGGGCAAAATCCCCCAAGATAAGCGTTACGCCTTCATAGCCTTCGGCGGCGACGGCGGCACCTACGATATCGGCTTGCAATCGCTTTCGGGCGCCGTGGAACGGGGGCACAACTTTCTCTACGTCCTCTACGACAACGAGGGGTATATGAACACGGGAAACCAGCGCTCGGGCTCCACTCCGCCAGGTGCACAGACTACCACCGCCCCGGTCGGCAAGGTAATCCCGGGCAAACCTCAGCTCAAGAAAAATATCGTCGAGATCATAGCGGCCCACGAAAACGTCTACGCCGCCACGGTATCGCTTTCGGACCCGGTCGATTTCTTCAACAAGGTAGAGAAGGGGCTAAACTTCCAAGGCCCTGCCTTCTTGGCGGCGATGTCCCCCTGTGTGCGCTTCTGGAGGGTGCCGGAGAGCGATACGGTCAAGATAGCGAGGCTCGCCGTAGAGAGCAACTACTGGCCGCTCTATGAGGTGGAAAAGGGCGTTTACAGGGTAACGAGAAAACCAAAGAGCTTCAAGCCCGTGGAGGAGTTCCTCAAGAGTCAGGGAAGGTTCAGACCGCTCCTTTTGAGGCCCGATGCCGATAAAATCGTGGGCGAATTACAAGCCTACATAGACGCTCGCTGGGAGAGATTGTTGGCGCTGGAGGAAGCCACCAAGGACAAGCCTATAAGGAAATAGCCAAAGCGCTCCGTATGTAATATAATTTTAAAAAAGCGAAGGGGAGGGATGGGAATGGCTTCTGTCAAGGCACATGGGCCGCATCCAGGCCATGAGAACCACCTTTGCTACCTGCACAACATGGGAGTGCTCGACGCGGATGTAGAAGGCTTCAAAAGCCTCGTGAAGGACGCCAAGTTTCTGTGCAAGAGGTGCGGCAGGGCCGCCGCTGAGGCTGGAAATCTTTGCGATCCCATTAAACTCTGACGAAAAAGGCGGGGTAAGAGAATGCGCCCCGCCTTTTTCGCATCTCAAATAAATTCGGCAAGCCTTGACAAGAAAGCAAGGGCATTGTATGTTTGATCTGGAAGTTTGGTATGCCTAACTTTTGATTTAGATTTATAGCGACGCTTGCCAACAAAAACAACTAACAAACAGAAGGTGGAGATGAACGTGGAGGTGTCGTTGAACGAACTGCCCGATGAAGCCGAGGCGTATATATCATCGCTACCGCACGGAGAGAGCGGCAGAAGGCTCGAGGCCATGGGTTTGCGACCCGGCAAGCGGATCCGAAAGGTCTACGGGATGCCGTTCCATGGCCCCATAACCGTATCGCTGGACGGAAGGCAGATCGCGATAGGTCATGGCATCTCCGCCAAAATAAAAGTGCGACCAGCTTCCAAGGAGGAAAACGAATGAAGGGGTGCAGCTGCTGCCAGAACAAGGAGTTGTGCCCAGTCGCTTCGGCAACGGAAGGGAAGGCCGGGTACAAAGGACGCATCCTGCTGATGGGAAACCCTAACGTGGGCAAGAGCGCCCTTTTTTCCCGCCTCACCGGCGTGCACGCCTTGTCGTCGAACTATCCCGGGACAACTGTCGGCTTCACGGAGGGCAGGCTGCAACTCGGCGAAGCGGCATATCGCCTCATAGACGTCCCGGGAGCATACACGCTCGAACCCACAAACGAGGCAGAGGAGGTAGCGTGCCGCATACTGGACGAGGGGGCGGACGCCGTGATAGTCGTCCTCGACGCCACAGCCCTCGAGCGCAGCCTCTTTTTGGCCCTCCAAGTCCTCGAGAGAGGGCTTCCCACCGTGCTCGTCCTCAACATGTCGGACGAGGCGCGCCACAAAGGTATAGAGATCGACGAAAAGGCCTTGGAGAGGGAAGTTGGGGTGCCCGTCGTAAGCACAGTGGCGGTATCAGGCGTGGGGATCAAAGAGTTGCTGCGGGCCATCGGCGAAGCCAGAATCGTAATTCCCCATCACTCTTCCAACGAGGAGCGATGGCAAAGGATAGGCGAGATCGTTTCGAGGGTCCAGCGCATAAGCCACCGTCACCACACGTTCAAAGACAGGATCGAAGACATCAGCGTTCACCCTCTCTGGGGCGGCATATTGGGAGTATTCGTTTTAGCGATCAGCTTCCTGTCGATTCGATATATCGGGGAGGGCCTCATAAACCACGTGCTCGACCCTATCTTCGACGCCTTCTGGCTCCCACTGCTCGAGAATTTTTCTATCGCCCTCGGCGGGGAGGGCCTCGTGCACAGCCTGCTCATCGGCTCGCTGATAGAAGGAAGAATCGACCTCGAGCAGAGCTTCGGCGTGCTCTCCACAGGGGTATACGTGCCCATAGTCATGGTTTTTCCATATGTCTTGGCGTTTTATACCGCCTTGGGCATATTGGAAGATATAGGCTATCTGCCCAGACTCGCCGTCATCTTCGATGCGCTCCTCCACAGGCTCGGGCTCCACGGTTATGCCATCGTGCCTAACCTGCTCGGGCTAGGATGCAACGTGCCCGGCATCATGGCCACCCGCGTCCTCGAATCCGAAAGGGAGCGGTTCATAGCTTCCACGCTCATCTCTGTGGCCGTCCCATGCGCCGGTCTTCAGGCGATGATATTGGGCGCGCTCGGGACATACGGCCTGAAATATGTCTTGACCGTATACGGAACGCTCTTTGCGGCGTGGCTCATCTTGGGGCGGATATTGCACGCGGCGCTTCCCGGCTACAGCCCGGAGCTCATAGTAGAGATCCCTCCTTATCGCCTGCCGAGGCTCAGAGGATTTGCGACCAAGCTCTTTTTCCGGGCGAAGGAGTTCTTTACGGATGCCATCCCATTGGTTTTTGTGGGCATCTTGATCGCAGGCCTTCTCTACGAGAGCGGTATCATAAACGTCTTGACCAGCGCGGCAGCGCCGATATTCGACGGTGTTTTAGGTTTGCCGCCGGAGACCGCAGGTCCGATATTGCTCGGCTTTTTGCGCAAAGACGTAGCGGTAGGGTTCCTGCTCCCCTTAGGGCTCGAACCGCATCAGCTCGTGGTGGCCTCGGTGACGCTTTCCATGACCTTCCCGTGCATTGCCACCTTCGTGGTGCTGCTCAAGGAATTAGGGGTCAAGCGCCTTCTCGAGGCCTTGGCGATCATGATAATTGCTGCGCTCGCAGCAGGGGGAGCGCTGAACTTTCTCTTCTCCCTGGCTCACTGACGGGGAAAGCTAAGCGCCCCATCTTCGGAGACTCCTCCACCACCCAGGGGACGTCGTAGACCGCCTCGAGCAGCTCCGGATTAACCTCCCCAGGGACACAAGTGGTCACGAGCTCGCCCTCTTTCAAAAACAACAATTCGTCCGCAAAGCGCAATGACAAATTTACGTCGTGGAGGATCGCTATAACTAAGCGCCCTCCCGAACTCAAAGAGCGCAGTAACTCCATGACGAGTATGGCATGTCTGGGGTCCAGGGCGCTCGTCGGCTCGTCCAACAAAAAAATCGGCGTATCCTGGGCGAGGGTTTGCGCTATCGCGACGCGCTGAACCTCGCCGCCGGAGAGGGTCGTCACGAGCCGATCTTCAAAACCCTTCAGCTCGAGTTTGGCAATTAGATCGCGCGAAAGTGCGACGTCATCCTCATCCGGAGGCCCAAAGGGGGAGGACACATGCGGGAAGCGCCCCATGACGACGGCCTCGAGTACAGTAAAGGGGGCATAAAAACCGCTGCTCTGCGGCAGCAACGCCACGGCTTTGGCTAAAGCCTTTCTCGAATAGCCCTTTATGGGTTTGCCGCAGATACGCACACTTCCTCTTTCGATCGGAAGTAGCCCGGCTAAAGCCTTCAATATCGTGCTCTTGCCGCTGCCGTTCGGCCCCAACAAGGCGATCAGCTTGCCGGCCGCAGCGCCGAAGGTCACGCCACTCACGACTTTTTTCTTTCCATAAGACACGCAAAGGCCATTAACCTCGAGCAAGATCGCGTTTCCTCCACAGGAGCACGCAAAAGAGGGGGCCACCGGCTACAGCCGTGATGACGCCCACCGGCAGTTCGCCCAACAGACGAGAGGCGATGTCAGCATACAGCATGACGATCCCTCCGACCAGCCAGGAGATGCAGAGTAATCGCCCGTGGGCAGGGCCGAAGAGAAGCCTCGCCATATGGGGAACCAAAAGGCCCACGAAGCCTATGACGCCACAGAAGGAGACGACGACGGCCGTGGCGCACGAAGAGACCAAAAGCAGGAGGGCCCTCATGCGCCGCACGTCTACGCCCTGCGCCGCCGCCCTCCATCCGCCCAAAGCCACGAGGTCAAGGGCGCGGCTGTAAAGCAGCCCCAAAAGCAACACGATCGACGACGAGGCAAAGAGCCACGGCACTTCACTCCACGTGGCGTTAGAAAAACTCCCCAAGAGCCATAAGACGACAGCCGCAACCTGCTCTCCCGCCAAGGCCTTTAGGAGGGTGACGGCTGCGCCGAGGATGCTTCCCACAACTACACCCGCCAAAATGAGCCTCGTGGGTTCGATGGAGTCACCTCTGCGCCCGATGAACCACACGAGGATCAGGCAGAGTAGGCTCCCCGCGAAAGCGAGCGGCGTTACGACGGGTAACCCCAACACTATCGAAAGGCTGGCCCCGAAAGCCGCGCCGGAGGCCACTCCGAGCGTATACGGCTCAGCCAGCGGATTCAAGAGAAGCCCCTGGAATACGACGCCGCTTTCGGCGAGGGTCGCGCCCGTCGCGACCGCAGCCAAAGAACGAGGCAGCCGCACCTGCCATACGATGGCATGCGCGACCCCGCTGCCCTTGCCGAGCACCCCCAAGACCAAAGCTCGAGATATCTCGCCTGCACCCAACGGCACGTCGCCCACAGAAATTGCCACGACGAGCGAGACCACCAATACTGCGGCGAAGAGGAGCGCAAAAAAGGGGGCGGACGCTCCGCCCCCTTTTTTATTAACGTTTCGACACTCGCTACTGCTTCTGCAACTCATCTACGCGGGTCTGAACGCGGTTTATTTCCTCGGTCAACTCCTGCAGCTGCTTTTCTAACTCCGCGCGCTGTTTGTTCAACTGTTCCAGCCTGCGAATGAGGCGATCCAGCTCAAGCTGCGCAGCAGCCCTTCCCCTGAAGAGCCTCTCCGGGTCGTCCTGGCTCACATCCCACATGAACTCAATACTCCTGCCTATCGTGACCGGACTGATGTTGCCGTTTATCTCAAGCTTTACGGTCTTTACGCCGTCGAGCAAGGATTTCCCTTTCTCGTCGTAGCGCGGGAAATAAACCATGCCGTCGCGCTTGCCGGAGAGTTTGAAGTTGAACCGCTTATCGTAGTCCACGGGTTTATATTTCTTGTTGCCGATCCAAAGGGTAACTTGTTCGTCGAAAGGCGCCATGCTGATGGGCGAAGCGCGGTTGTCGAACTCTATCCTGAATGGTAAATATTCTTCGAGCTGCAACGCTTTGAGCAATTCATACTTGTAGCGCTCGAGCTCGTCCTCCGTCCAAAGGTTTTTGTCTGCCTCGGCCTGGACGAGAGCCTCGATATACTCCGCGGCATAGTAAGAAGCGCTTATCCACATCTCCGCCCCGATGTCGTTCTTATATTGGTTGGTCTTGGTCCACCGCTGAAGTATTTGATCATAAGGAGCGGCCACTGCACAAGATGCAAAGGCTAAAATCGCGACCGCCATTCCGATGAGTTTTAAATGTCCCAAGCGCCCTCTTTTAAAAGCCTTCATCTTTCTTCCCCCCATATGCACCACCGAAAACCTCGTCGTTTTCATTATAGCAACGGCGGGCGCAAGCTGCAAGTTAATCGCCCGCACTGCGCGCTAATGCCGAGGCGCACAACACGGGCGATCGGCCTGCAGGCCAAAAGAGCTGCTCAGCTCAAGAAGTCGACGAGCGTCGGCTGGATTATGCGGGCGATGGTGGCAAGGCTCGCCTGATACACGGCCTGGGCCATCTGAAAGTGCGTCGCGGCCTCGGCCAGGTCCGTATCGGAAATCTTGCTTTGCAGCTCCTGGAGGGATACGTTGTTCTGTTGCAAACGTTTCCGGCTCGTCTCATACCGCAGTTGCAGAGCCCCTACGCGCCCGCGAACCTTGAAGAGATTATCCGTAAATGCGTCGATCTTGGGCAACAGGGAGTCGGATATGCCGGTTATGTCTCCGGAGCGCATCGCGTCGGACAAGTCCTCCAACAGGCCGAAGAAATCGGTCTCGTTTTGGTTCGCCGCCGTGCGGCGCGCCAAAACTTGATTTGACGGGCCAGAACCGCCTCGGCTTAC
>CAYTKB010000071.1:0-10146 GCA_964438265.1 uncultured Acetomicrobium sp.
TGTTTTATCATGCCGACAGCGGCGGCTATACTGCCGATGTAAAAGACGTATGGGGAGGGTCTTACTCCTATCTAAGGCCAGTCGCTGAGCCATTCTCTTACCAATCCCCTTATAGCCAATGGAGCCTTTCGCTTCCTCTGAAAGAGATCGAAAACAGGCTTCGCAGGGCGGGCTTCGACGTGGGGGTGCTTTTGGGCCTGCAGTTTGAAAGCACAAGCCCGGGCGGCCGTGTGGACAGTGTAATACTCAACGGTTCTATGGGCACTCAAAAAATAAGCGGGCATGCCTTTCGCATGGCGATCGGACCAAATGAGTTGAGGAGCACCGCATTCTCCGTCGACGGGATCCAACCGAAAGCAGTAGCCACAAATCCGACATCCTCGCCCATAACTCCACCGAGCGCCTCCTCAAATGCGGGCGAGAACACGCTCATCGCTCTGACCAAACAGGGATGCTTCACCCCCGACGAGCTCATTGATATGCTCATGCACCCGGAGAAGCGTCAACATTATGTGCAAAAGGCGCTCTCCAAGAGAAAAAGCCCAATCCTTCCCTCTATTCCTACCCCTACAGTTACTCCTGCGCCAATGCGCACTGCTGGGGGAATTGTGCGCTTTTACGGCAGGGGATGGGGGCATGGCGTAGGAATGTCTCAGTGGGGAGCGAAGGCGATGGCAGAGCGAGGGTGGAGCGCGAGGCAGATTTTAAACCATTATTACCCTAATACCGAGATTTCGAAGCTCTATTGAAGCGGCACAAAGGAATGGCAATACCTGGCCTGTATAAGACGGAATCGTACGATTACTTCCTCCCTGAGGAGCTCATAGCCCAATCTCCTATAGAGCCCAGGGATGCCTCGCGCCTCATGGTATTGCATCGCAATGAGGGCACAATTGAACATCGCCGCTTCCGAGACATTGTGGAATATTTGGATCCTGGAGACCTTTTGGTAGCGAACGATACGCGCGTCATTCCAGCACGCCTTCGCGGAAAGAAGGGATCGGGAGGAGAAGTAGAGATTTTTTTGCTCGCTCCGCTCGACGAGGAACCTAAAAAGTGGAAAGCCCTCGTGAGGCCCGGGCGAAGGGTAAAGACAGGTCAGCTGATTTTTCTGGACTGTGGTATTCGTGTAGTTATAGAATCAGACCTTCCAGAGGGCATAAAGGTCGTTTCATTTCCTGACGAAATCGACGTAAGGACTCTTCTTGAAGAATTCGGAGAGGTTCCGCTCCCACCTTATATCCGCAAAAAAGATCTGCCATTTGAGCGTTACCAGACAGTGTTCGCCAAAAACGACGGTTCGGTAGCAGCCCCAACGGCGGGCCTCCACTTTACAGAGGCCCTAATGACGTCGCTCAGGCAAAAAGGAGTCATTTTGGCGTGGATAACGCTGCACGTTGGACTTGGCACATTTCGTCCGGTAAAGGTGACCGATATCAAAGAGCATACGATGCACTCTGAACGTTATGTGATTCCTCCCGAAGTGGCCGAGCAGATCGCCAAAGGCAAAGGCAGACGAGTGGTTGCTGTAGGCACGACAGTGGTGCGATGTCTCGAATCTGCAGCCCTCGAAAATGGTTCTGTGAGGCACGGTTCAGGTATTGCAAGTCTTTTCATATATCCTGGATTTCAATTTCGCGTCGTCGATGCCCTCATAACGAACTTTCATCTGCCGAAGAGCACCCTCCTGATGCTCGTGGCAGCGTTTGCAGGTTATGAGAATATAATGAAAGCATATCAAATTGCAGTTAAGGAGCAATATCGCTTTTTTTCGTTCGGCGACGCGATGCTAATTCTGTGAGGTAGATGAGATGTCTAAGAAGATTGCCCTCTCAGCGTCGATCGCCGGATTGTACGTGGCGCTTGTGCTTGCTTTCTCCCCTGTTTCTTTTGGGCCAGTGCAGGTAAGAGTAGCAGAAGCGCTCACATTACTGCCCGTTTTGTGGGCAGAGGCAATCCCGGGCCTCTTCGTAGGGTGCGCGATATCCAACTTCTTCGGCGGCTTTGGAATCATCGATGTCGTTTTAGGCAGCGGTGCTACACTTCTCTCTGCGCTCCTCACGAGGAAAATGCCCAACCTAACACTTGCGGCGCTGCCTCCCGTGGTTATCAATGGCTTAATTGTAGGAGGATATCTATCTTACTTGTTATCCTTGTCCTTCATTCCAACCGTGCTGTACGTTTCAACAGGGGAGGCAATCGCGTGCTTCGGCTTGGGGATACCCCTCGCCCTTGCTCTGCGCAAATCGCGCCTTTGAAATATAATTTAATCGGAGGTGATCCCTATGTGGCTCTGGGGTGCTTTTACGCCTCATCCTCCCATCATAGTGCCCGAGGTGGGGCGCGGAAACGAAAAGGAGGCTCAATCAACCGTTGACGGCATGCTGAAGCTCGCAGAGAAACTTAGCGGGCTTAAACCTGAACTACTGCTCATTTTTACTCCCCACCAGATTTACAGGGAAGGTTTATTGATGTTGGCCGCGGACCGTTTCGTAGGAGACCTATCTCAATTCGGTGCGCCACAAGTGCGCATTCAAATGGAAGGAGACAAAGCAGCGGCTCAAGCTCTCGGATCATATTTGCGTTCGCACAAAGTGCCGGTGCGCCTCCATGACGGAGACCGCCTTGTACTGGATCATGCAACCATCGTCCCGCTTTATTTCTTAGCCAAGGCTTGGGGGAAAGTTCTACCCGCCATTTTGGCAAATCCGATAGGATTGACTTACAAGGAATCCTACCGCCTGGGGGAGTTACTGCGTGACTTCGATGATGGAGCGAGGTGGGGATTGTTGTGCAGCGGTGACCTGTCTCACAGGCTTATACCCGGAGCCCCGGCTGGTTACAACCCGAGAGCTGCCATTTTCGATCGGACCGTTATTGAGTTGCTACAAAAGTCCTCTCCTGAGCCCATATGGAAGTTATCCCCTCTTGAAATAGAAGAGGCGGGCGAGTGCGGTCTGCGGTCTGCCTTGATCCTTCTCGGAGCTGCGCGAGGCGAACCTATCGATGTCATTTCCTATGAAGGCCCCTTCGGCGTGGGTTACGGCGTGGCCCTTTGGCAACCAGTGGCAGCAGAAAAAAAGACAAAGGATGACTTATCGCCGCATGTGAAGCTGGCGCGACTTACGCTCGAGCGGTATCTATCGCAAGGGCGATTACCTTCAAGAGAAGAGGTATCCAAAACCTTGGGCGAAAGTGCGACGCGTCAGTTGGAGAGCCAAAGGCGAGCCGCCTTCGTCAGCTTAAAAACGCGCGATAAAAACTTGAGGGGATGCATAGGAACAATAGTTCCAGCCTACGAAAACTTGCTTCGAGAGATCATGCACAACGCCGTTGCGGCCGCCATAGAAGACCCACGATTTCCTCCAGTAAGGCAAGAGGAGCTGGAGGAGCTCGTAATATCTGTGGACGTCCTTTCTGAGCCCGAGACGATCTCTTCTATCGAGGAGTTGGACCCTAAGCGCTACGGCGTGATAGTCGCCAAGGGGCATGCGAGAGGGGTACTGCTTCCGGATTTAGAGGGAGTGGACACGCCCCAAGAGCAGCTTTCCATCGCTGCTCAAAAAGCCGGCATCCGTTCATTGGAAGGGGCCACAATATATCGGTTCACCGTGGAACGGTATGGGGAGGCCTGATAAAAGATGACATGCGGCGAAGCTGCTCATCCAGCCCTATACTGGCACAGAGAAGGCGAGGCCGTCCGCTGCGATCTATGTCCCCACCGCTGTTTGCTACCGCGAGGCGCACGTGGGGTGTGCGGCGTCAGGAAACATGCGTCTTCCGGTGAGATGGTGACGCTAAACTGGGGACTTACCACCGCCCCCGCCCTCGACCCTGTGGAAAAGAAACCCCTTTACCACTGGCGCCCAGGCACGCAGATTCTCTCCTTGGGCACGGTAGGGTGCAATATGACCTGTCCCTTCTGTCAGAACTGGCATCTATCCCGAGGGGATGAAAGACTGGAGCTCATCTCTATAACGCCTGAAGAATTGGTCGGCCTGGCGAAAAAATACAAGAGCAATGCCGTCGCATTCACTTATAACGAGCCATTTGTGTGGTATGAATTTGTCAAAACCAGCAGCGAATTGCTGAAGCAAGAAAAGATAGCCGTTGTCCTGGTGACGAACGGGCTGGTCCTTCCAGAACCACTGAATGCACTTCTGCCTTACGTGGGTGCTGCTAACGTGGACCTCAAGACCTTTACAAAGGAAGGCTACAGGAAGTTGGGCGGCGACTTCGAGTGCGTAAAGGGGACCATCGCGGCACTCCTTGAGGGCGGCGTGCACGTTGAGATTACGCATTTGGTCGTAACGGGCTTCAATGACTGCGAGGAGCATTTTGGCGAGCTGGTGGATTGGATCGCGTCGCTTTCGCCGGATATACCGCTTCATATATCTCGCTACTTCCCTCAGTATCGTTGGTATGAGCCGCCTACCTCTATAGAGTTGCTACATAAATTTCAATCGATAGCCTCAGAAAAACTTCACTATGTTTACCTTGGAAACGTAACTGAACCGGCCGTAACGTGCTGTTCAGGGTGCGGGGAGGAACTGATCGTGCGGCACGGATATAGGGTCGTTAAAACTGCACTCGATACATCAAGTGCATGTCTAAAATGTGGCAATAGAACCGGCATAGTCTTAAAATAAATAGGCGAATTGCCATTATCGTATTTAGGGAACCAAAAGCTATGCTGGCTGTAGCGGTTCGTTTTGCGATCATGGCTGACGCGTAAAATCAACTCCGTAAGTGGATTGAGGCGATCAAAATAGATAACAATCTTAGATGGTTAATGGTCATCAACTGCTCTTCGGCGAAGAGCATTTTGGACGATGTGTGCAAAATTTTATAAAATTCTTGCAATTTTGTAAATCTTAGAAAGCTCTTGTCCTATGATATACTTGCCTAAAATAAAAGAATACACTATGCGGGCAATTATAAATAGCTGTGAAAGGGGTGCTTGCAAGGGCAATGAAGGTAGAAGTGCTGTGTAGAGGGTTCCCGGGCAAAGCCGATGTAGGTTTTTTAGGCTTTAGCAACGTAGCCCTTATCACGACAGAAAGAGAGAGGATACTTTTTGATACAGGTGCCATGGGCGTTCGATTGAACCTATTGGATGCCTTAGAGAAGTGCTCCGTGAGACCTTGCGATGTCAATAAAGTTGTCCTCAGCCATTTGCACTATGATCATTGCGAGAACGCCTTTCTCTTTCCCGACGCCACTTTTTTCGTCAGTGAGGACGAATGGGGTTATGCAATAAAGGGAGAAGACCTTCTGATTCCCCATGGCATAGTTGATTTTTTAAAGGGACGTAATTTATGCCTCGCGAAAGATGGGGCAGAGATTGCCCGAAGTTTAAAAGTGATTTCCACCCCAGGTCATACACCAGGAGGTATTTCTCTTGTTTCAGAGATCGAAGGAGGGAAATGGGTCCTCGCCGGCGATGTAGTCAAAAATAGGATTGAGCTCGCCACAGGACACGCTAACATGACGCTCGACCCCACGGCGAGCGAGCACAGTATAGCTAAAATAAGGAAATTGGCTCATCGTGTGCTGCCTGGCCACGACGGATGGCTCAGGGTAGAGGGAGGCAGGGTGACAGCAGAAGAGAGCCCATCTATCACCATTACACTGCCTGAAGGTATGAGGGGAGGTGTGAACAGATATTTTAATCTGAGTGTTGAAGGACCTATGATAATAGGGTAGAAGGAGTGATCGACTGTGGATATGGCAAAGAAAAATCGCATTACAGCTATCGTTGTAATTGTGCTTTCTATCATTGGCCTTGTGGAAGCAAAGAGTTATCCGGCAGAAGCAGCTACCTATCCTTTGGCAATACTCTTAATGGCTATAGCCCTTAGTGTAATTCTTTTAGTCACTAAACCCAGGGTTAAGACGAAGCCGGGAAATATTGTCTATCGGCAGCTCTATAGGATGATCATTTTTACCATTGCTTATTATATGCTCATTAAAGTTATTGGATATTATTTCGCAACCCTACTATATGTGTTCGTATCTATGTATTTCTTGAAAGAGAGGAATCCTGTAGTCCTTGCGAGTGTCCCGGTAGGCTTTGTGGCGGTGCTATATTGTGTATTCGGGCTCTTTCTTAGGGTCCCACTTCCTCACCTTAGGTTGTTTTAATATCAGAAAGGGGATCAACTGATGTATGATGCTATATTTCAAGCCATCCCTGCAGTTTTTAGCATAAAGTCGTTGCTATTGATGTTCCTCGGTACCGGCCTAGGCATAGCCGTAGGTGCTATGCCGGGATTGACGGCTTCCATGGGCGTAGCTTTGCTTATCCCGCTTACCTTCGGTATGCCCCCAGCCTACGGCCTGATCCTATTGGGCAGCATATATTGTGGGGCTATATTCGGTGGGTCCATTTCTGCTATATTACTAAACGTTCCGGGCACGCCGAGCTCTGCAGCTACTGTCTTAGATGGCTTTCCCATGACGCAGAGAGGGGAAGCGGATAAGGCATTGAAAATATCCACTACCGCTTCATTTACTGGGGGTATATTTAGTGCACTTGTCTTGCTTTTCCTAGCTCCGCCATTGGCGCGCATAGCTCTAATGTTCGGGGCAAGCGAATATTTCTGGCTTGCCCTCCTGGGGCTTTCTGTCATCGTCTCTTTATCCAGCGCTAACATAGTTAAAGGATTCCTCGCCGCTGCCTTTGGCCTCTTTGTAGGGTCAATCGGGCTTGACCCGCTTACCGGGGTGCCCCGTTTCACCCTCGGCGTGCCGAACTTATTGGATGGGGTTAACGTGATAGTCTTACTCATAGGTCTATTTTCTATACCCCAGGCGCTCGAGATGATCGAATCTGAGAACGTAAGCAAGATCCCCGAGATCGTGGAGCGCGGCGTAGCTTGCAAGTTTCGAGAGCTCTGGCATGAGATAGCTCATGTGTGTTGGCCCACGTACATACGGTCCGGAATACTCGGGACGTTCATAGGCATCATCCCAGGGACAGGTGGAAATGTGGCTACATTTTTAGGATATGAGCAAGCTAAGAGATTCTCAAAACACCCAGAGAAATTTGGGACGGGGTGGAGCGAAGGAGTAGCAGGATCTGAGGCGGCAAACAACGGCGTTACAGGTGGCGCTTTGGTGCCTCTGCTGACTCTCGGCATCCCAGGTGACTCGGTAACTGCCATTATGCTAGGTGGGCTTCTCATTCACGGCTTGCAGCCAGGCCCTCGACTCTTCGTTCAACATCCAGATGTAGTGTATACTTTCATGGTAGGAATGGTTGTAATTAATGTGGTCATGCTGATTTTGGGCTACTTCGGTTCCTACTTATTTGCTAAGGTAGCAAAAGTCCCTTACAGCATTGTGGGTCCTATGGTGATCGCTCTGAGCATAGTAGGCACTTACGCCATAAAAAACAGCATGTTCGATGTGGGGCTTATGCTCTTCTTCGGGTTCATCGGGTATATAATGAGAAAGCTGGCGATACCCGCTGGCCCGGCAGTTTTGGCCCTTATATTGGGCCCTATGGCTGAGGAAAATTGGCGCAGGGCCATGCTGATAAGCGGCGGAGATGTAGGATACATGTTCTCAGGAATCCTCAACTTAGTTTTGATCGTCTTGTTCCTCTTGGTGTTGGGGTTTGGGATAGCGACCTTCATGAAAAAGGGGAAAAAGACGGAAGAGTTCGAAGCTGACGCATAATCTGATCATGTAGTTGTTGGGTTTTTACTTACTTCACAGGTTATAATTTACGAGGTTATAAAAAAATACAATGATCAAGGAGGGGTTTTAGGGATGAAGCGGTTAGCGGGGTTGGTTTTAGCTTTAATGATGGTGGGTTTAATGACTTTGCCAGTGGGCGCGCAGGGGTATCCCTCTCAGCCTATAACCGTGATAGTAGGGTTTGGTCCTGGCGGTGCTACTGACGTGTTGGCCAGGATAGTAGCCAAATATTCTGACAAATACCTTGGCCAGCCTATGGTAATTAACAACATGCCGGGAGCCAATACAGAGGTTTCTCTCGTGGCACTTAAAAAGGCAGCACCTGACGGTTACACGCTCGGCACATTAAATATTCCCCACGCCCTCTCTAATATACTAATGAGGCAGACCCAATATGCAATGGAAGACTTTAAATATTTGGCCAACTTCGTCGTCGATCCAGGTTTAATAGGGGTAAGGGCTGACGATGACAGGTTCAAAACGCTCGACGATTTAATCAAATATGCCAAAGCCAATCCTGGCAAGACTACCTGGGCAACGTCCGGCATAGGATCAGATGATCACATAGCAGCGAATATGTTCGAGGTGGCAACCGGCGTTAAGGTGAGACCTGTTCCATATAAGAGCGATGCCGAAATTACCGCGGCTGTCCTGGGAGGGCACGTGGATGTGGGAGGTTTCAACGTGGGCAACGTTGCAGAACAGGTATTAGCCGGCAAGATCAGGGCTTTAGGCGTAATGGCGGAGAAACGATATCCGGATCTGCCAGATGTGCCTACGCTTAAAGAGAATGGGTACGATGTAGTCAGCGACTCGAGCCGTGGCATCGTAGCGCCAAAGGGTATTTCTGACGAGATCGCTCAAAAGCTCGGAGATGCCTTCAGAAAGATCTCCCAAGATCCCGAATTCATAGAGGATATGCGCAAATCCGTCCAGCCTATGGATGTCAAGATACTCGACGAATACGACGAGTATGTGAAGGTTCTGGTCAAGCGCTTTACTGATCTGTATAAAGTCAATCCATGGGGCGAGAAATAGTAGTGTATCTGCTTTAATAAAGTTGCAAACTTAGGCTGCAGCGGCGAACAAGCTGCAGCCTTTTTATTCTTAGGCATCGTAAAGAGGTGATTGATGTGGAGTGGCATCCTTCTCAAGGATCACTCGAACTCATAAGAGGAGCCTTTGACATGCATATTCATGCGGCTCCAAGTCTTTTCCCCAGACTCATGGACGACTTTGAACTCTCTGCTGAACTTCAAAGTTATGGCATAAAAGGAGGCGTAATAAAATCTCACGCCGGTTGCACAGCCTCCAGGGCGACTATTGCCAATAAACATTCTGGCAAAAGTGCCAAACTTTATGGATCACTAACACTGAATTATTTTGTGGGGGGATTAAATCCCTATGCTGTGGATTCGGCATTGAACTTAGGCGCCGCTGTAATTTGGATGCCAACGATTCATGCCCAAAACCACTTTAACTTCTACGGAGGCGGGACATATAAGACTCAGAAGATGGAGCGCCCTTTGAAGGAACCGAAGTGTGGCATAACCATTCTGAATGAGAGTGGTAAATTGCTCGAGGCAATCTATGAAATTATAGATTTGGTAGCTTCTAATGACGCATGCCTTGCCACAGGGCATCTTAACAATCGAGAGGCTATCGCCCTTTGCGAGGAGGCGCTCAAAAGAGGTGTCAAAAAGATTATCTTCACTCACCCAGATTTCGAGACGAGCAAGTTGCCAGTAGAGGAACAGGTCGGACTGGCAAAGTTGGGAGTATATATGGAAAAGACAATGCTTTCACTGCTCCCGGGCTGGGATTCTATAACCCCCGAATATATGGCCGAGACGATAAAAAGCGTCGGGGCCTCAAGATGCGTCATGGCCACCGATTTCGGCCAAGCCTCAAACCCGTCGCCACCTATAGGACTTGCTCGCTTCGTAGATCTTATGCTAAAATGCGGCATCGGACGCGACGAAATAAGCCTCATGTTAACTCGCAATCCCAAGGAGCTCCTCGATTAAAACTTCTTTAAATAAGCCAGGGCAACTTGACAATCTGGCGCAGGATGATAGACTTATCCTTGCTGGAAGGGTGGTTAGTTCAGGGGAAGAACGCTTCCTTGACGCGGAAGAGGTCGCAGGTTCAATTCCTGCACCACCCACCAAATTTTATTTAGCTGCCGTCTGAGATGACCCAACCCGGACGGCAGCGGATTTTTTAACTCCTGATCACACAAAAGGATAAATATTGAGAGCGCGACAGAATTGTAAGCGAAACCAACGGGGCACATATAACCAAAAAACATTGTGAAGGCCACATGAAACTGATGTTTCGCACCGAGTGACTATGTAAGGCAATCAGACCAAACTGCACAGAGCAGTGAAGTATATGGCTGTAGAACATCCGGAAGAAGTGAAGGAAGAAGAAGAGTGCGCA
>CAYTKB010000072.1:0-10076 GCA_964438265.1 uncultured Acetomicrobium sp.
ATGCAAAAAAGAGGAGAGGCGCCTCTCCTCTTTTTTGCATAGCCATACCTTCCAAAGCCGATCCGCTCAAAGGATCGACGCCTCACTCGGATGCAAATGGCAACAGAGCCATTATGCGGGCGCGCTTTATAGCCCTCGTAAGCTGTCTTTGGTGCTTGGCGCAATTCCCCGTCACCCGACGGGGGACTATCTTGCCGCGCTCCGTGAGATATCTGCGCAGCTTTTCTATCTCTTTATAGTCCACTCTCTTCACGTCATCGGAACAAAAGTGGCACACCTTGGGGCGACGCTTGCGCCTTCTATATGTTGCCATGCCAATCAAAACCTCCTCATAGCGTTAAAAGGGGACATCTGCCTCGTCGTCTCCGGACTCTTCTGTCGGCATCTCCGAGAAGTCGAGCGGAAAATCCTCGGAGAGGCCCCCTCCATCGCGAATGTTGCCGACCTGAGGCCGCTCGAACCTCCTGGGTGCCGGCTCCAAATCCTCTCCCCGCGCAGAAGAACCCAAGAAGACCACGCTCGTGGCCACCACTTCGGATACCCAACGGCGATCTCCAGTGTTCGTCTCAAAATTTCGAACCTGAAACCTGCCTTCCACAAGGACAGGGCGTCCCTTGCGCAGGTAGCGCTCGCACGATTCTGCCTGAGATCCCCACACGACTACCGGAATGAAATCCGTCTGTTCCTTCAACTCGCCGTTTTTGTCCTTCCACTGCCGGCCGACGGCCACCGTCAAACGGGTCACCGTCTGCTTATTTGCAGTGTAGCGCACTTCAGGGTCGCGCGCCAGGTTACCCATCAAGATCACTTTATTGAACCCTCTAACCACGAGAACTCAACTCCTCACGCATCAGGGCGCACCAACATGTGACGCATCACAGAAGATTGGAGTCGCACGCGACGCCGCAGCTCCTTTACCTGAGACGGTTCCATGTTGAAGGCGTAAACTGCGTAAAAGCCCTCCTCCTGCTTCTGGATGGGATAGGCAAGGCGCCTCTTTCCCCACAAATCGACCTTGGCTATCTCGCCACCTATGCCTTTTATCAACTCGCCGACTTCATCGACAGCTACCTTGTGGTCCTCAAGCTCAGGATGAAAGAGGACCATCATCTCGTAAGGCCGCACCACTTCACCTCCTCCCCTCGGACTGACGGCCTCTCCTCTCGGGAGAGGCAGGGATATACCGTCGGCATTATATGCCATGATGCCTTTCGAGGCAATTGGTCGAGCTGTCTCGCCTAAAAATCGGGGCAATGCGGAGCCTGCGCCCATCTGAGGACTTAAGCAAGATTCTCGTTTAAGAAGGGTCAACGCGTCCGCGCTGTCTGGTGTTTCGTTTAGCAGCAACCTAACGCGTCACGTCAGGACTGGCAACTTCTATGCGATATATGCGCTCTCCCGGCATCACGAGGTTGAATTGCTCCCTCGCCTCGCGCGCGATGCCCTCTTCCGTCTTGTAATAGAGGATCTTCTCCTCTTTGTCTTGGATCCCCCTCTTTAACTTCACCAATTCCGCCACTCGCTGGTCTATCGCCGAGGACAAATGCCGCAATCGGGACAACTCCATGACATAACTCGTCGTCAAAATTGCAGCCATTAAGCCGATGATGGTCAGGCACAATATCCAACGAAGGCGTAACATCCCTCACATCCTCTCGGGGATCGATATCCCTAAGACATCAAGGGTCTTTTCTAACACCAGCTGGGTCGCTCGCACCAAAAGCAGCCTCGATCGCTCTAGCGGCTCACCGGCCCCCAAAACGCGGTTGGCGTTGTAGAAGACATGAAAATCGCCCGCCAACTGATATGCAAAATTTACGAGGCGATGAGGGGCAAGTTCGCTCGCCGCTCCTTCCACCTCCTCTGGAAAAGTCGAAAGCGTCTTTATAAGCTTTTTCTCCTCAGCGGTGCCCAACGAGGCGATGTCCAACGCTTCAACCGTAGGGAGACAAACACCTCTCGAGGCGGCCTCGCGAAATATGCTGTTGATCCTCGCACAAGCATATTGGACGTAATATACGGGGTTTTCAAGCGATGCCTGTTTGGCCAACTCGAGGTCAAAATCCAAGGGGCTATCGCAGCGCCTCATCAGGAAAAAGTAGCGCGTAGCGTCAACTCCGACCTCATCGATCACCTGGCGAAGGGTGACGAATTCGCCGGAACGCTTTGACATAGAAACTTGCCCCTCGCCAGAAAAAAGGTTCACGAGCTGGATCAAAAGAATCTTAAGGTCCTCTGGCGACCTGCCGAGGGCCTGGACCGCGGCTTTCATACGCGGGATGTAGCCGTGATGGTCTGCCCCCCACACGTCGACGACCATATCAAATCCCCTGTCGAATTTGTCCTTATGATAGGCCACGTCGGAGGCGAAGTACGTGGGAGATCCGTTGCTCCTTATGAGCACCCGATCTTTCTCGTCCCCAAAGGCGGTAGACCGAAACCAAAGCGCCCCGTCCTTTTCGTAAGTATATCCCCTATCTTTGAGGAAGGATATAGTTTCATCCACGAGGTTTTTCTCATAGAGTGCCTTTTCAGAATACCATACATCGAAGTGGACGCGGAAGTCATCCAGGTCCTTTTTTATCCATTTGAGGATCTCCCTGGCAGAACGGGTTATAAAGGCTGGCAGGCTCTCTTCAAGCCTTACCCTTAAAAAACGATCCCCCTCGGCCTCTATTATCCCCCTGGCCAGGTCGTAAGTGTAGTCGCCCTTGTAGCCATCCTCGGGGAAGGGCGCTTTCTCGGGCTCTCCGAGCAGTTCGAAGTAGCGCGACTGAACGGAGCGGCCCAAAAGCTCCATCTGTAACCCCGCATCGTTTATGTAATACTCCCGCTCAACCCGCCAACCTGCCATAGTAAGGATATTGGCTGTTACATCGCCGACGGCGGCTCCCCTACCGTGTCCCACGTGCAGCGGCCCCGTGGGGTTTGCGCTCACGAATTCCACCTGAACCCTGCGGCCGCCTCCAAGATCGGAGCGGCCGTACTCTTCTGGCGAAGAGAGAATTTCGCGAAGGAGCGAGGCTTCCCACTCCCTCGTCAAGGATATATTTATAAAGCCGGGCCCCGCCACGGTAATATGTTTCACGTGCGGGTTTTGGGGAAGGTTTGAGATTATCTCGTTTGCGAGGTCTAAGGGGCGTTCGCCAAAGGTTTTAGCGAGCTGCATCGCCACAGTCGTGGCCCAATCCCCCAGCTCCGGTCGCCTCGGTCTCTCCAAAAAGACGTCAAAGCCTTCGGGCAGTTCCACCCCCTTCTTCGCAGCCACCGTCTTTACGGCTTCCATGAACAATCCTTTCAGCTGTTCGTCTATGTCTTTCATATCATCACCTCTGCTGCAATCTTTAGCGCTTCCTAAATGGCACCGTCACTTCGTTCCATCGCACCATTTCTTTCAATGCATTGGACAACTCTGCGGAGGTATTTATATCCACAGTCGACGATTTCAAGATCAACATATAAGAAGAGTTCAAAAACCTCCTCTTCGCGTTCCACTTCAACTCTTCTTTAAAGGTCACGTCTTTACCTCCCCCCCTGACCAGCGGCGATGAGACAACATCATATCCTTTGGGTAGAGTGAATCGGCCTTCCTGCTCTACTATAAAGGGAAAGAGGAAGTGGTAAGGGGGCGCGAAGTTGCCGAGCGACAACAAATCCTTCGGCACGGCCGACGGAAGCCTCAAAAGCATTTGCCCTCCAGCCGGTATTGCGACCATACCCGAAAAAGGCACGGTGATGCGGTAAGCATCTTTCAATACCTCGACAACGGCATTCGCTACGTCAATTTGAAGGCCCGAAGGCCAGATGAAGCCATCTAAGAGTTCCCTGACGTCGCTCGACTCTCCCTCTGGCATTAATTCAATCCAACCACCCCGCAAGTGGAGTGAAACCTCGCCGCTTCCGCTTCCATTCTCATCGATCGAGACGTTCCATCTAATGGTGAAGCGGTGGTCGGAATAGCTCCCTTGGGGTATTACATCCTTGACGACGTTGGCGCCGTCCAAGGCATATAAAGTACGCCCCGAAAGGGAGCTCGGCACGCCGTTTATTATGGGATGCCTGCCATCGAGATAGTATCGAGAAACGCCGGGGGCAGAAAGACGGAGCACAGGACGAAGCCAGATCCTCCCAGTGCCAGGCACTTTATCCGCCAACGGAAACGCCGGAAGCCACAACACCTCGGATTTCCAATCGGCACTCTTTAGCCAGTGATGTAGCAGTGCCACCCTTTCCCATTCAGACCAAGGCCCCTCAGCAGGCAACTCAGATGCCGGGCGCGCCCAGTCCCAGGGCACTCCGCCGAGTTTTTTCTTCGGGTCGAGCGCCCAATCTATGATGCGCTGTCCGGCTTTAGCCTTGTTCGCGTCCTTCAAGGCGTCTTTGACAAATTGAGGCGTGATCGAGCCCGTCGAGTTCACCCAGTCCATCAGGGGCTGCAGGGCATTAATCGCCCCTTCGCGCAGGCTGAAGGCTAAAACCTTCTCCTTTTGCGCCAAAATCCCCTTTCCGACCCAGGGAGGCTGGTTTAAGATCTGCCAGACATAATGGTCCGCTACGCCTCCTCTTTCCAACTTAGGCTCTCCTGCCGAAGAAGACCAAAAAAGCTGCATCCCGGACGGCACCTCTACGTCCACCCGTTGCTCCCATTGCGGCAGGTCGAGCACGGCCCATAGCACATCATCCACATTGTACCTTTTGGGAAAGGTCCTCCGATAGGCGATGGCCAAAACGTAGTTGCCGTCCAAGGGTGGGACTCTTACGGTCACGAAGGGAACGCCGTCTTTCTCGCTCGAAGGCACAAGAGGGGATATGAGCCTGCCCGACACGGGGTCGTAAAGTGCCGTTTCCTGCAAAGTAAGTTCCCCCTTGTGCGGCACAGGGATTTTCCAAGTCCTCCAGCTCTCCTTGAGTGGGCCGTTGGCGAAGATGAGCCAACGCGTAACCTGTTCCATATCCCCGCTCGAAAGGAGGCGATAACGGTTTTCCCGCAACCATACCATAGCAGAAGTCCCTTCGTATGCTTCAAGGGGAGGGGCTTCGCGGTATAAGCGCAAAATTTCCACCGGAGGGCTCCACTCCTCAGCGAAGGAGGGAAGGGAGAAGAAAAGGGAAAAGCACAGGCATATCGCCGCTATGTAGAGCAAGTAGAACCTGCGAAGAGTCATTATGCGTTCTTCCCGCAACAATGCTTGTATTTTTTGCCGCTTCCGCAAGGACATGGGTCGTTTCGCCCCACCTTCACTTTGTGACTTGGCGCTTTGGAGCCTCCACTGGAGGGCGAACCGACCCCCACCGGAACTTTGTGACTTTGCACCGCAGGAACTGCTCGACGGATGGGCCTGCGATCCTCCTTAGCGACCGAAACCTTCATCGCCAGCTCTGCCACCTTTTCCCGCACGCTCTCGAACATCTCCTGGAACAGGTTAAAGGACTCGAATTGATACTCGAGCAGCGGATCCTTCTGCCCCAAAGCGCGCAAGCCTATGCCTCGCCTGAGTTCGTCCATCGCGAGGAGATGTTCCTTCCAATGGCTATCCAAAACGTGCAGAAGGATAAAGCGAAAGAGTTCATTCGCCATATCGTGGCCCAACTCTTCGACCTTCTCGTCGAAGCGCCGCTTGGCCTCTGAAACGACCGCTTCCTCCGCCTCCGGCAGCAGTGCGCGCGCATCCACGCCTTCCAAGTGCTTTTCAATGCCTGGACCGAAAATGTTTCTGAGCCGCAAAGCAGCCGCTCTGACCTGTGGCTCGCCGCTTTCGGGAAAGGCACGCTCTAAGATGCCGCTTATGGCATCCTCCACCACCTGCCACGCCTCCTCTATCAAGTCTTCAGCGAAGAGGATGCGGCGCCGCTCTCCGTATACGGTCTCGCGCTGCTGATTCAAAACACCATCGTATTGCAATAATTGTTTGCGGATATCGAAGTGATACTGCTCCACTCGCTTCTGAGCCGACTCGATGGCCTTCGTAAGAAGGGGATGCTCGATGGCTTCCCCTTCTTCCATGCCGAGCTTCTCCATGATCCCCTGTATCCTCTCGGACCCGAAGACGCGCAGCAGGTCGTCCTCAAGGGAAAGGTAAAAGCGCGACGATCCGGGATCTCCCTGGCGACCGCTGCGCCCCCTGAGTTGGTTGTCTATGCGCCGGGCTTCGTGCCGCTCCGTGCCGATAACGTGAAGCCCGCCCAAGGAGACGACCCGCTCGTGCTCTGCGGCGCACAGAGCGCGCATCTGCTCACGCAGCGCCGCATAACCTTCTGGATCGCCTACGGGGTCTATCCCCTTTCGGAGAGCCTCTTCGCGGGCCAGAAAATCCGGATTTCCGCCCAGAAGGATGTCCGTTCCCCTGCCGGCCATATTGGTTGCCACGGTGACGGCCCCAAATCTGCCGGCCTGGGCGACGATGGCCGCCTCTTTCTCGTGGTATTTGGCGTTCAGAACTTGATGCGGCACGCCCCTCGCCTTGAGGAGTTTGCTCAGCCGCTCCGAGTTTTCTATGGATGTGGTGCCGACCAATACGGGAGAGCCTACCTTGTAACGCTCGTGTACCTCATCCGCGACAGCCACAAATTTCTCCCTCACGGTGCGGTAGATGACATCCGGATGATCGACACGGATCATGGGTTTGTTTGTAGGTATAACCACCACATCAAGGCCGTATATCTCTTTAAACTCCTCGGCCTCCGTGGCGGCTGTGCCGGTCATGCCTGCGAGTTTCTTGTACATGCGGAAATAGTTTTGGAGCGTGATCGTGGCGAGCGTCTGGCTCTCCTTCCCTATGCGCACCCCTTCCTTTGCCTCTATGGCCTGGTGAAGGCCATCGGAGTAGCGCCTACCGAACATGAGTCGCCCCGTGAACTCGTCGACGATCACAACCTCTCCATCCCTCACCACGTAATGTGTGTCGCGATGGAAGAGGTGTCTCGCCTTGAGGGCCTGAACGATCTTGTGGGCCATCTCGGAGGTGGAGTAATCGCTGAAGAGCTCTTCTACGCCCAAAAGCTCTTCGCAGCGGGCTATCCCTTCCTCCGTCAACGCTGCATTTCGCTCCTTTTCGTCGATCTCGAAGTGGACGCCTTGCTTCAATTGCCTGGCTATGCGATCGGCGAGTTTGTATGGTTCGTCGCTTTCCTCTGACGGACCAGAGATTATAAGCGGGGTGCGCGCCTCGTCTATGAGGATCGAGTCCACCTCGTCCACGATAGCGTAATGATGCCCCCTCTGGACCAGCTGAGATCTGCTGACAGCCATGTTGTCCCTCAGGTAGTCAAAACCGAACTCGCTGTTCGTACCGTAAATGACGTCGGCTTGATAAGCCCTCTGCCGTTCGCCCTGATCCATCATGGCGTAAATCACGCCCACGGATAGACCGAGGAAGCGATATACGGCACCCATCCACTCCGCGTCGCGCTTCGCCAAATAGTCGTTAACGGTTACCACGTGGACGCCGTTGCCGGATAAAGCGTTAAGCACGACAGCGAGCGTGGCCACGAGCGTCTTTCCCTCGCCCGTCTTCATCTCCGCTATCTTTCCCTCGTGGAGGGCAATGCCTCCCATGAGCTGGACATCGAAGTGGCGCATGCCCAAAGTCCTTTTGGCAGCCTCGCGCACCACAGCAAACACATCGACGAGCAAGTCGTCTAAAGCCTCGCCACTTTGGACGCGCTCCTTGAACTGAGCTATGGCGGAGGCCAGCTCCTCGTCGCTCATCTGCTCCATCTGAGGCTCGAGGGCATTGATCTCACTCACTATGGCGCTATATCGTTTCAGAGTGCGCTCGTTCGGGTCGAAACCCAACATCTTCTTTACAGCCTGCAACATAGCCATTACCACCTTCAACAAACTTACACTTCTCGATTATAGACCCACCTCTGACCGAAGATGGATCCGCAAAAGTCACTAATGAAAAACCGCAAAGGTGAACTCTCTTTTAGGTTTACACTCATTATACCAGCCCACCAAAAGCTGATGGGACGCAATCTGGACCAAGAGCTCAGATGTAAAAGGGGTAAGGAACCTCTAAGCAATTTTTGTCCTTACCCCCAACCTTCGATCTAACGATATTCCACAAAAACTCGCCGCTTAAAAGGCGTAGCCGGCGCTCAAAGCCTCTTTGGGCGCAGTTTGCCGAGGAAGTGGCGAATGCCCTTGACCGGTGGCTCGTAAGCCAACTCGAGGCCGTAAGCGATATCATCACGTCGCCTGTAAACATCGTTAACGACTTCGGCTACGTACTCCATGTGCGAATTCGTGTAGGTCCTGCGCGGAATGGCAAGCCGGAACAGCTCAAGCTTAGGCAAGACCTCAGAACCGGTCTCTGGGTCGGCGGTGGCGAAAGCGAGGGCTCCCAACCCTATCCCTCGCACAGCCCCCTCTATGTAGACTTCCGCAGCGAGGACGTCGGCGGGGAAGAGCCGCTGGGGAATGCGAGGGAGGAAAGAGGCGGCGTCCACGAATATGGCATGTCCTCCGGCCGGCTTTACGAAGGGGACGCCGGCTTCGTCCAATAATTCGCCGAGATGCCTCACTTGGGCCACGCGGTGAGACATATATTCTTCGTCCGTCATCTCAAAAAGCCCTTGCGCGAGCGCTTGCAGATCTCGCCCAGCCAGTCCCCCATAGGTGGCAAACCCTTCGTAAAGGATGGTGCGCGGGAGCAGGGCGTGATACATCTCCTCGCTCCTGCAGGTTATCATGCCGCCGATATTGACCAAGGGATCCTTTTTGCATGAAACGGCCAAACCGTCCGCCGCATCGGCCATGGCGCGGATGATCTCCTTCAACGACATGTTAGCACAGGACGGTTCGCGCAGTTTGATGAAGTAGGCATTTTCAGCCATTCGCGCTGCATCGAGAAAGAATGGTATGCCGTATTTGTGAGCCACCCGCGAGACGTCCCTGATGTTTTGGAGGCTGACGGGCTGCCCGCCGCCCGAGTTATTGGTAACGGTGACCATTATCAGGGGGATATTTTCCTTGCCATATTGGTTTATTACAGCCTCCAACTTCCCTAAGTCGACGTTTCCCTTAAAGGGATAGTCAGATGCGAGGTCAAAGGCTTCGTCGACCACACAGTCTACTGGCTTTGCCCCGACGTTTAAGATGTGGGCCATCGTGGTGTCGAAGGGCATATTGAAGGGGATGACGTCTCCCTTTTTGCAAAGGGTGCCGAATAGGACGTTCTCAGCCCCTCGCCCCTGGTGCGCGGGAATGACATAGTCAAAACCCAAGATCTCTTTCACGGCATCTTTTAGGGCGTAGAAGCTCCTCGCCCCTGCGTACGCCTCATCACCCATCATGAGCGCCGCCCACTGCGCGGCGCTCATGGCCCCGGTTCCGGAGTCGGTCAAGAGGTCCACGTAAACCTCTTCGGACCTCAGCCCAAAGAGGTTATAGTTGGCCCTGATGAGCGCCTCCTCCCGCACGCTCCGATCCGGAAGCCGCATCGGCTCCACCGCTTTAATCTTAAATGGCTCTGGCCCTATACGAGACCTCATCTCGCATGCGCCTCCACGAGGCTAAGTCTTCGACTCATCTCGCCTGTCTATTGCCATAATAACAGATAATGTAATGCTAGAGGGCTTTCAAGAAGCGCGGCGATGGGAAATATATGCCCCAAATACTACGGCGAGGGCCAAAAGCCTGATCGGCGTCGATGGCCACAGGCACAAAACTCCCATGACCAAAAATAGGACGCGGCTCCAAAAAGAAAGCGGCCGGCGTAGAAAGCCCTCTATCCCCCAACCGATGGCCACAGCAGCGCCGAGGCCGCCCAAGAAAGCAAAGATATCCCACAGGAAGCCCTCCTGTAAAAGAAGCCCCCCATCGTAACAGAAGGCATAGGGTACGATGAAGGCCAAAAGTCCGAGCCTCATAGCTTGAAAACCTGTTTCGTCCGGGTTAGAACCAGCCAGGGAGCTGGCGGCATAAGCGGCCAGCGCCACCGGAGGCGTTATGGCTGAAATGATGGCGAAGTAAAACACGAACATATGAGAAGCCAGTGCAGAAAATCCGAGCTTCACCAAGGCCGGCACAGTCAAGGCTGAGGCCACTATATACGCAGCGGTCGTTGGAAGCC
>CAYTKB010000073.1:0-10074 GCA_964438265.1 uncultured Acetomicrobium sp.
AAGTACAATCTTACAGGCTTGCCCATCTTCTATGTATTCTTCGACGCTTATCCAGTTTACTTTGGTGCCACGAACTAATGATAAAAGGCTGCATAACTCATTTACCTTATTAATAATGCCATCCAATCCTAAAGCTTCTGATGGTTTTGCTATGAGTTCACATGTAACCGAAACGCTTTTTTGCGCCCTTACTCTCCAGATCACGTCGTCATAATCAGGTATGGGATTTAGTATGGCTATTCCTCAAGGAGTGTTAAGCTCAAGTGGATATCTTTTCACTTGCTTGTCATCTTGAATGACTGTTTCCGCTGGACAATTTCCTTTGAACTCAAAATTAACCACGCTAAATTTATATTGCTTCACATGACATTGGTTTTTCTTCCAAAAACTTACTCTATCTCGAGCTACCATCTTTATTACAGTTGGCCTGTTTCCATCCATAGAGATAGATATTGAATTTTTAATATTTTCGGCAATACAAAGCTTCCCTTGGCTCTTAAAGTTCAGCCCTTCGTCTATTGTGCCATAAATACATCCTACGTCTTCAAAGCCCACGAGAAGTTTGAGTGCAGTAGTATTTTGCGTTGCTTCTGGCGCAAGTTTACAAGTAATAAGGATTAATCCTGTCTCTATTTGTTGGATAGCTATACAGCAAGGAAGTTCGTCACCACCAATAAGCTTGAGCCTTCCTTCCCCACAATATGTTCTTATAACATTGCTATATTCATTATCAGCCAAATTTATCCCTCATTTTATTGGCCAGGTAGGTATGAGAGCATCTATTTCCTCCACAAGCTGAATGGTTTCTTTAAGAGCAACAACAATCTTTTGGTAGTGAGCTAGGTCATCAAAAGCTAACGTTCTGCCCTTCCTATCATTGAGCCATTTTTGGCAAACCTGATAACCGTCGATGTAAAAGTCCCATACCTCATGCAGGTGGAATATAGTTATTATACAAGATTTATTGAAAAACACTTTCTTTTTCCTTTAACTTAACTTGTCATAAAATAATATGGCACTAACGCGATAACACAATATAAAAACAGTGAAAGTTCTTTATTCGTTTGAATGCAGATCAAAGTAAAAGGCTTTTTTGGACGAAGTCGTAAACAAGCGTATTCCAAATTCGAGTTCGCTGAAAAACTCCCCCCCTTTCTCTGTTTTGTTTTATCACGGTTCTTGAGAAAGTGAATAGGTATTTAGTCCTATTTTTCATGTCCCATCTTTCCTTACTTTATGGTATCATAGCACTCAAGAAGCCATATGTGAATTAAGAGGTCATATCCTATGTTGGGACGCAGATCGAAACAGGCGACATCCCTCGATGCTGACATGAGGAGGCGCCTTCCGAACAATCATTTCTTAAGGGTTGACGAACTCATAGACTGGGATCCGATAGAAAAGAGGTTAGAGCCTCTATATGACCCTTCAAACGGACGTCTTAAGCTACCTCCCCTTATGATGTTTAAAGCCCTCCTCTTAAGAGCAGTGGTTTAACCTCTCCGACAGGTGCTTAGCAGAAGCCATAACAGAGAGGTTGCCATTTTTTGAAGGCCATCATCCCCTTTAAAGCGCTTTTTTGCCCTTCAAGATTATCTATGCATGACCCAAACCCCAGGATCATTTATTGTGGTACCTCCCTTTTCATATCCCAAGCAGCTTAACTATGTTGTTGTAGAAAAGGTCTTCCAATTGAGCTTCATTGAGTCCGCTCACACGACTTCGTTGAATCTCTACGGAAGGGTGGTGAAAGGGGATATCTGTCCCAAACATGACCCTGTCATGACCTACACTTTCATAAGCTTCCTTAATCTTGGTATGCATCGGCATGCCTGAGGTTTCTAAATAAAGGTTTGGGTATTTTTTGGCCATGTCGATAGCTGCCTGAATATATACCCCATGTCCATGGCCCATGTGAATCATCACCATTTTTACGTCTGGGAAAAGTTCTGCCAGTTGGGCGATACTCCAGGGGAGCGAAAATGGGGGATGCCCAGAGTGAATGAATAAGGGAACATGCATATCTTTAGCAGCTTCTGCGATGAGGTGTGCAACGTCCTCGTTTGCGACAAAGGCATGCAGCAGAGGATGTAACTTTATGCCCTTAAACCCTTCCTTTTCGATGTATCGTCTTGCCTCATCCACTGCTTTGTTGCCATTCCAGGGGTTAACCCATACGAGCCCAGTAAATCTATGAGGATGCTTACGTATGGCCGCTTGTGTCTCTTCGTTATTTAAGGCACACAGAACAGCTTTTTCGATATCATATTCATCCATTTGCCGCACTAATTCATCTGCTGTAATCGAAACCTCAAAGACACCGCCGAAATGACCTATATGCGCATGAGCATCGATGATCTTTATAATGCATCACTCCTATTTATTTTCAGTTAAAACAGAAGTGAAAAATTATGAATACGCTCCTATCAGCTAATGTTCCTGAAAGGCCATCATCAAAGCTGTTAGCTTTTTGGACGTTGTGCAACGATTGAGCTGTGAGCATATTTTAGCCCTTCACCCTAACTACGAGAAATTGAAGCACGTGTGGCACGAAGTGTCAAGGTCAATTTGGAGACAAAAATAAATTAGGATTTTAGCCCCAATTGGATTGAGATATTGAGGGCGTTTGCAGGGGAGATTTAGCCTGTAGCTGCCGTCCTGGGCTTGGTTATCGTCTTCCTCTTTTTCTCAGGACTACTCGAGTTTTTTCGTTTTCTGTGAATCAGTCTTGGAACAGAAAGCAATTTAAGAAGAAAGGTTTAGGTTTCTTTACACACAAGGCCGAGCTCTTTCAGGCGTATCTCCATGGCCTGGACCGAGACGAGGTAATGCTGTGTCAGCTCTTCAAGTGCGAACCTGTGGGCCTCACGGGCAAGCATTATTTTAGGCATCAGGAGCTCAGCAGCAAAGATGTTTGCCTCGCGCTCCTGCCTCGCGTCGCGGCCCAGGTCGCCGTTAAACAACTCCGAAAACGAGATGGGTTTGTGTTTGAGCACGTAGTGCCCCAGCTCGTGAGCTATGGAAAACCTGCATCGTGCCTCTAAACTGTTTGCGTTGTAGGTTATTGTCGGCGGCGATGGAGGGATGTGCAAAAACATCGCGTCGAAGGTTAAAAAGGGGGTGTGGATTGACACCTGTAACAAACGGACGGTATACTCCTGCAGGGTAAATCAGCATTTGGAGGTGGCACATCGTGGACAAAATTGTCTTAGGACGGACGGGCCTTGAGGTGTCGCGGATAGGTTTCGGCTGCATACCGATCATGCGCTTGAAAAAAGAGGAAGCGGTGGCTCTGCTTCACTATGCTTATGAGCATGGCGTAACGCTTTTCGACACGGCTAATGCGTATGCCGACAGCGAGGAGAAGGTGGGGGAGGCATTTCATGGCATGCGCGACAAGGTGGTTATAGCCACGAAAACTGCAAAGCGGGATGCGGCGGGGGCCATGGAGCATTTGGAGCTGTCTCTGCGGAAGTTGCGCACCGACTACATCGATGTATACCAGCTTCACCAGGTATCCAAAGAGAGCGAATGGGAGGAAGTAACCGGACCGAACGGGGCGATGGAGGCAATATTGAAGGCTCGAGACGAGGGCAAGGTCCGCCACATCGGGTTTACGTCTCATAACCTGAATGTTGCGATCAAGATCGCAAAGACGGGGCAGTTTGCCACGGTTCAATTCCCCTTCAACTTTATAGAGAGCGATCCAGAGAAGGAGCTCTTCCCACTCGCAAGAGAAATCGGCATGGGAATCCTCGCCATGAAGCCCTTCGGCGGAGGGGCTTTGGACGACGGAAAACTGGCCCTCAAGTTTATATTACAGAGTAAGGGTGTCGTTCCACTTCCCGGTTTCGATGCCACTTGGCAGGTCGATCAGGCAATTTCGACCCTGCAAGAAAATCCTGGCGAGATTACCGGAGAAGAGCTCGCCGCTATGGAGCGCTATCGAGAGGAACTGGGCAAGGAGTTCTGTCGCCGCTGCGAATACTGCCAGCCGTGCCCTCAAGGAGTTGAGATAACCTCTGCTATGCAATACGAGCTCGTATCCAGGAAGATGCCGTTGGAGACGCTCCTTTCCTTCTCTGGCCCGGCTATGGAGACGGTGCAGAATTGCATAGAGTGCGGCACGTGCATAGGGCGCTGTCCCTATAGCCTGTCCATACCGCAGGTCATAAAGAGAAACTACGATCTCTATAAGAGACACTTTGAGGAAGCTAAACGCAAATAGCGAGATGTGAACCGCGATTGCCGCGGGAAGGATGGAATTGCAAAATAATACGAAAATTCAGGGGTGAGGATTTGTTCTAATCCTCACCCCTGAATTTGCTTTTTAACCCAAGGTGTTTTTTGTCAACGGGTCAAGGGGGAATGGAGCTCTACTCTTCGCCGCAGCAGCCGGGGCAACCTGCACATCCGTCCAACTGCCTAAAAAGCTCCTCCATAAGCCTCTCTTTTTCCTCTTGAGTCAGTTCGGCTTTCTTTTCTGTCTCTGCCTGAATTTTATCTTTCTCCTGAGACATCGCTACGACCTCCCTTTCGCTCATGCGAGCGGATAACCGGCCTTTTTCCAGGCGTTTACGCCTCCGGCCATCACTTTTACGTTGAAAAAGCCCAGCTTTTCGTAATTTTCCGCCACACGGGCAGAAGTGGCTTCGTTCCTTCAACCGCAGTAGAAAATGATCTCCTGGTCCTTCTTTAGCTCGGCTTCTTTGGCGCGCAATTCCTTAAGAGACATGGCACCCTCGAGGCGCATGCTCTTGCACCGCTCTTCGTCGCTATAAGCGCATACCAATAGTGCCTTGCCGGATTGCACAGCTTCCCTTGCCGTTTGGGGGTTGATCTTTTCTGTCATTTTTGGCACCTCCCTTAAAACTCTTTTAAATTATACCAAATTAAGTTCGTTTTGGCTACTTGTCTTTTAAAACTTCAAGGACAGTCTCAGGCGTGATGGGCAGACTACGCACTCGCGCCCTGGAGGCAGCGAATATCGCGTTAGCCACAGCCGGGGCCACAGGGGGTAGGCCGGGCTCGCCAAGGCCGCCCATAGGGGCATCGCTCTCCACAAAGCGCACATTCACCTCTGGCACTTCATGGATCCTCAAGAGGTCGTAATTATCGAAGTTGGAAGTGGCAATTCTACCTTCGCTGAACGAGACAGTTTCTTTGAGCGCCGCGGAGAGCCCCATGAGCACGCCTCCCTCTATCTGAGCCCTTGCGATATCGGGATGAACCACCTTGCCACAATCTACTGCGCAGAAGATGCGGTGAACTTTCACCGTTCCCTTTCCCTTATCGACTGAAACTTCCGCGACTTGTGCCACGTGAGTACCGAAACAGAAGTGATAAGCAAGCCCGCGCCCCATGCCTTCGGGCAGGGACTTACCCCACCCGCAATCTTCCGCCACCGCCTTGAGAAGCCTCTGTACTCGGGAATTTCCCTCCAAAAGCTCGAGACGAAATTCCAACGGATCTTTGCCCGATGCATAAGCCAACTCATCGACGAAGCACTCCACAGTGAAAGCGTTATGAGAACTGCCCACCGAACGCCAGAAACCCACTGGCACGGGTGCTTCAAAGGGCACGTAACGCACCCTGAAGTTAGGTACCTGGTAGTCCATATTGACGAGCCCCTCGACAGCCGGCGGATCGATTTCACCCGCCATCTCCTGTGGGCGAACGCGAGCATAAATGGAGGGCGCGACTATTTTGTGGTCCCAGGCGATGAGCTTTCCATTGGCATCTAAGGCCCCTACGGCGGAAGTTGTGTTGACCGGGCGGTAGAAGTCATTTTTGAAATCTTCCTCCCGTGTCCATATGAGTTTAATCGGCTTCCCGACGAGTTTTGAAATTTCTACCGCCTCGCGGACGAAATCGGCCTCAAGCCTCCTGCCAAAGCCTCCTCCGAGGTAGGTCGTGTGAATAAAAACCTGATCCATTTTGAGTCCTGAGGCTTCGGCAGCTACGATGTGAGATAGGCTCTGTGCTTGGGTTGACGCCCAGACGTCGCACCTGTCTTCTTTGACGTAAGCCAAGGCGTTCATAGGCTCGAGAGGTACATGCGAGAGATAGGGGAGGAAATACGTCGCTTCCACTTTCTTGTGCGCACCGGAGATAGCTTCATCGACAGAGCCTTCGTTCTTAGCGATGACTCCGTTGGACTCAAGATGCTTCATGAGTGCATCGTTTAGGTAATCGTCGTTCCACTGGGGCCAGTTGCCATTGCTCCACTGGACCTCCAAGGCCTTGCGTCCTTTCCATGCCGCCTCGATGGAATCGGCGCATACCGCGATTCCGCTCGTTATCGGCACAACTGATCGCACGCCCGGAATGTCAGCGGCCTTCTTGGGATCGTAAGATGCGGGCTTGGCGCCGTAAGCCGGTGGGCGCACTACCGAAGCGTATAGCATCCCGTCGTGGAAGGAATCTATGCCGAAACGTATCCTGCCGTTTACCTTGTCTGGTATGTCTGCGCGAGGAACACCTTTGCCTATAAAGATAAACTCTTTTTCATCCTTGAGAGTCGGGTCCTGAGGCACATCGAGGTTCGAAGCCCTCGAGGCGAGTTCGCCAAAAGAGAGCGCGCGTCCCGTTGGCTTGTGAATCACTTTACCGCCAAATGCGTGGCATTCTCCTTCTGGCACTCCCCACGACTGAGCTGCGGCTCTAACGAGCATAGTTCTCGCCGCCGCCGCGAGTTTTCTCAAAGGGACAAAGAGATTTCGAACGGACGTGCTGCCGCCGGTTATCTGCACACCCCTAACTGGGTCTTTGTAGCTGTCTCCGGCAAGGGCGAACTCCACTCTCACCTTTTCCCACTCGGCGCTTAGCTCATCAGCTACTATCATGGGGAGGGAAGTTGCAACGCCTTGTCCCATTTCGGATTTTGGTATGACTACCGTTACGATGCCGTCCGGCGAGACTTTTATCCACGGATCTTTTGTCTTTGCCAGCGCGAGCGTGCTGCCCGGAGGAGTCGGCAAAAGCCCGATGAAAAGGCTATCCGCCCCGACAGATTTGCTCGAAATAACGCCCTCGGAGAGAGGCAAGTCGCCCTCCGCCGCTCGGCGGATCGCTCGTTTTATGCGCCGGTAAGTGCCGCAGCGGCAGAGCATCCCCCGCATGGACCGCTCTATATCGGCATCGCTCGGGTTCGGGTTTTCTGAAAGGAGAGCCACAGCCTGAACGATCTGTCCTGGTTGGCAATATCCGCACTGAGGCACTTGCTCGGCCACCCATGCCCTTTTTATCGGATGGTCCTCGGGGATGCCTTCGATCGTGACGATCTTCTTTCCCTGGGCCTGTTTCACCGGCATCTGGCACGAACGCCTGGCCTTGCCGTCCACGAGCACCGTGCACGTCCCGCATCTGCCTATGCCGCAGCCGTATTTGGTTCCAGTGAAACCAAGGTGCTCTCTTATGACCCATAGAAGCGGAGTGTCTGGCTCGACGTCCACTTTGTAGATCTCTCCGTTTATTTCCAAACTAACGTTGGCCATAACAACACCTCCTCTTTTTTCTAAAAACGTTTCCTTATAAAAATCATATCACTTTTCGTCCCAGTGGGCGACCTTCTAGCCTCGTGGTTAATTTGATGCTGAGAGAGAAGGCTTTGCCTTGCCATTCCGGGACTGAGCTTTTATAATTGCCCAAATTGGTTACGAGCGGATGCTTACGTATTAAAATGCGCAGGCAATGGCATACTGACTGTGTTATCTTCCGTTTTACATTTAACGAAGGAGGGATAAGAGTGAGGTTTTCTAAGTGGCTGTGTGCGGTTGGCGTCGCTTTTATTTGTATCGCCAATGGCGCTGGGGTAGCCTTGGCGCAGGGCAGCAAGGCGCTACGGATCCCATACCTGGAGGACCCGAAGACTGCGGATTGTCAGACCCAAACGATATCGTATCTCTTGCCATTAAACTGCTTCGACAGGCTGGTAGAGTGCATCACTGTAGGGCCTGGAGAGTCGAAGATCGTCCCGGGATTGGCGGAAAGATGGGAGATCTCAGACGACGGCAGGGTCTATACCTTTTATTTAAGGAAAGGGGTCTTTTTCCATCACGGCAAAGAGCTCACCGCGGACGATGTGGTCTATACTTTTGATCGTATGCTCGATCCCAATACCAAGGCTTTGAACACCGACATCCTCGACTGGGTCGAGGGGGCCAAAGAGAGGATGGACGGCAAGGCGATATACACCAAAGGGCTGGAGGCCTTAGACCGCTATACTGTCCAGATAACATTGAGAGGGCCATATGCGCCTTTTTTGGCCGTCATGGCAAGCCCTCAAGCGAGCATTTACAACAGGGAATTTACCATCAAGTCGGGCAGCAGGTTCGGCCTTACTCCCGAAACGACGTCCGGCACAGGTCCCTTCGTCATAAAAGAGTATGTATTGAACGATCATCTGCTCCTCGTGGCGAATGAGGATTATTACAGGGGGAGACCCCAGGTGGATGAGATCCTGGTGAGGATAATCCCCGATCCGGAGACGCTTAGGATGCTCTTTGAAGCCGGCGAGATCGACATATTCGACTGCGATTATGCCGTCTCTCAGATACCATATTTTGCGAACCATCCCAAGTGGAAGGATTATGTGGCGAGCAGTCCGAGGGTGGGCATCTATTACTACAGCATAAATCAGAGGATAAAGCCCTTCGACGACGTGCGCGTTCGCAAGGCGTTTCAGATGGCCATTGACAGAAAGCTAATCTTGGATGAGCTGTTTTACGGGAAAGGTCATTTGGAAAACGGCATCATGCCGAGGGGATTGATTTGTCATAATCCAGATCTACCCGTTATAGAATATGATCCCGAAAAGGCTAAGGCATTATTGGCTCAAGCGGGTTACCCCGATGGGGTGGAGATGGAGATAGCCCAGGTGAGCGGTGCCAGGCAGTGGCTGAGGATAAATGAGGTGGTCCAGGCGATGCTCAAGGAAGCGGGCTTCAAGGCGCATATTCAGCAGATGGACGAAGCCGCCTTTTACGCCACGCGCAGCGCTGGCGATCTGCCGTCTTATGTCCAGGTCTGGTCTGCTGACTTCAACGACCCCGACAATTTCTTCTATACCTTCTTCGCTCCGAGGAACACTGTCGCTCGCTCGTTCAACTACGAAAGCCGGGAGGTATTCGATGCGCTCGAAAAGGGGCGTTCACTTTCAGATCAAGGAGAGCGCTGCGAGCTTTACAGAAAGTTGGAGCAGGTGATTGTTCAAAGGGACGCTGCATGGGTGCCGCTCTTCTCCCTGGAACACGTTTACGTCCTTCAGCCGAGGGTCAAAAATTTCGTGGCGCCGTGGAACGGCTGGAGCGATATGTCTTACTACGATATACGTTTGGAGGATTAAAGTATAAAGGGCAATGGAATATGTGGCGAGGAGGCTGCTGGCGACCGTTCCGGTCCTGATAGGCGTTTCGATCCTTATTTTCGTAATGCTCAACATCATACCTGGCGATCCTGTAACCGTAATGATGAAGGAGCGCATAAGCCCGGACGTCGTGGAGAAGGTAAAGGCTCAAATGGGCCTCGATGATCCTTTGATAGTGCGTTACTTCCGCTTCATTGGAGGCGCCCTTCGCGGCGACTTCGGCATATCATATAAGCTCAACAGGCCAGTGAGCCAGTTGATCATACAGGCTTTTCCCAACACGCTCGCCCTTGCTCTCGCGGCCGCGCTCGTCTCTTGGCTCATCGGCATTCCCGCGGGGGTTCTTTCGGCTTTGAAGCCGAACACGATTATAGACCGAGCCTTTATGGGTTTTTCTGTGGCAGGCATCTCCATGCCAATATTTTGGTCTGCTCTGCTCATGCAATATCTCTTCGCCCTGAAACTCGGATGGCTTCCGGTGTCCGGCTTTTACGGGGCCAAATATCTGTTAATGCCTGCCCTGGCGCTCGGGTGGAACGCTGCCGGGATCATAGCGCGGCTCTCGCGGTCGAGCCTCTTGGATGTAATGCAGAAAGACTACATCAGAACCGCGAGGGCTAAGGGTTTGAGCGAAGCGCAGGTCGTCGTCTGTCATGCCCTGAAGAATGCCTTTCTGCCGGTGGTCACCGTAATGGCCATCCAGGTGG
>CAYTKB010000074.1:0-9876 GCA_964438265.1 uncultured Acetomicrobium sp.
CGGTGCGAAGGCCCACAAGGCCGGGGTGAGCCTCTGTCACCTTTCCTATCGCCGCTGCAGATCTCCCGAGAGGGTGAGAGCGCAAAGTTTTGAGGACGGCCTCCGCCCATTCCGAAGTCACGGCGAAGACCGCTGTCCCCTCGCAGGCAAGATACAGAGGGTCAAAGCCCAGGATACCCGAAACGGCCGACACGTCTCCGTCCGCCGGAATGGCCTCTTCATCGATTTCGATCCCCACGTTGGCCCCTTCGGCCCATTCGCAGAGGACCGTCCCAAGTCCCCCTCTCGTGCAATCCCTGGCGGCATGCACGCCACGGAGGCACGCCAATGGCTCTATGAGCGGCCATAGAGGAGCGCAGTCGCTCTCGAGTTCACGCAGCTTGATGTCATATCGCAAAGAAGCTATGACCGCTCCGTGACGGCCTACAGGGCCACTTACTATCACTGTGTCGCCGGCAGAGATCTCTTTGATCCCCCACGGCGATATCGCTTCGTTTTTCCCCATGGCGCAGGTGGCGATATAGAGGCGGTCTGCCTGACCCTTGGGCAGGACCTTCGTGTCGCCGGCGACGAGTTGCACGCCAAGCCCAGCGCACACGGACGCAGCGCTCCTCATGTACGTGAAGAGCTCTTCCTCGTCGAGCCCCTCTTCGGCCAACAGGCTCATGGCAAGCCACAGGGGGCGTACGCCACGCACCGCCAGATCGTTAACGCTGCCGCAGACTGCGAGCTTGCCTATATCTCCGCCAGGGAAAGACAGTGGCGATACAGTGAAGCCATCTATGGTGACACCCCACCCTCCTGGAAGGAGAGCACAATCTTCGAATTCCAACATGCCGGACTCGCGAGCGAACGCCGAGGCTATTTTCTTTACGAGATCATTCGTGAGCCTTCCGCCGCTTCCATGCCCCAAGCTCAAGCGCCCCACGGCGATGCCCCCTTCGAGCTGTATTTGTAGTATGCGGAACAGCTTCCCTCTGACGATACCATACACGGTCCCACGGGAAATTGTGGAGTGCAAGATCTCCCGAAGAGAGGACACTCCAAAGGCGCGATCCTGCCGGCCAACACATCGCCGCACCGACATCCGGCCGGTGGACTCACCTCTTCCAAGGTTATGCCGAAGCGAGAGTAGGCGTCGAAGTCGCTATAATCATCGGCCAAGACGAGGCCGGAAGCCTCCACAACTCCGATCCCTCGCCACCTGACTGACGCTGGGCGAAAGATCTCTCCCAGCAACTCTTGGGCCTTCACATTGCCCTCGTGGCGCACAACCCTGCCATAAAGGCACCTCACCGCGGGATGCCCCCCGCATATTTGGCGCGCGATCTCGACTATGCCGGCCATTATGTCGAGCGGCTCAAATCCGGCCACAGCACAGGCCTTGCCGTACTCTTCCGCCAAAAACGCGTACGGGGCCGTTCCGATTATGGTGCTCACGTGGCCAGGTAGAAGAAAGCCGTCTATGTTGAGCATAGGATCGGAAGCGAGGAGACGGAGCACAGGTGGGACGAGCTTGTGCAGGGAAAGCACGGAAAGGTTTTTTACATTCTTTCTGCGGGCCTCGCGAAGCAGCACCGCAGTCGCCGGCGCGGTGGTCTCAAACCCTATCCCAGCGAAGACGACCTCTTTGCCTTGCATCGACTCTGCCAAAGTCAAGGCTTGAATGGCAGAACCCACTACCGCCACTTCGGCACCACAAGATCTCGCCTCAGCCAAGGACCCGCAACTCCCTGGCACGCGCACCATGTCGCCATATGTCGCAAGCACGACGCCGGGCTTTTTAGCGAGGCTCACCATTGCGTCCACCTCCGCCTGGTCAGTGACGCACACGGGGCAGCCTGGACCGGAGAGCAGGCGCACACCCTTGGGAAGCATCGTCCTGATTCCAGACCGAAAGATCGATACGGTATGGGTGCCGCACACCTCCATCACCGTAATCGGACGGCACAACCATTCGTTGAGCGCCTCCAAAAGGGATGACATCTTTGTCCTTAGGTCACCGACCTGAGGCAAATTGCATCACCTCTTCCCACAGGGATTCCAGTTCCTCCCCTTCATCCTGGTTATATTTCTCTATCACAAATCCGGCGTGGACCAAGACCACATCACCCACCTGCAGGTCTTCAATTAGGTCCGTGCGCACCTCCAGCTCCACACCGCCCGTGCTCACGAGCGCACGATTTTCATCCATTATCTTTACCACTCTATGCGGTACAGCCAAACACAACTCTTACCCCTCCAATCACGCAAAAGAGCGAGACCTCGAGGCCTCGCTCTTTTGTAATTCAGTCATAACCTTGCCTTCTGTAATGAACTAAGGAGCTTCCAAGGCAAAGGCAACTTTGAGACCAAACGCCGCCCTTCACGCTTCATGGCTTTTCTGAAAGCGAATATTGCAAGCGCTCCAGCGATACGGCCCTTCCCGCATCGTCGAGCACCACAGAGAGAGCGCTCAAAATGAGACGGCTTTCGCAGGCCTCAAACTTGGACGGCATGCCCGTCAAAAACCGAGACAGGACGCTCTCTGACTTCATGCCGATCACGCCGCCGTGCCCTCCGGTCATTCCGACGTCTGTGATGTACGCCGTGCCGCCGGGAAGTATGCGCTCATCGGCGGTCTGCACGTGGGTATGCGTACCCACAACCGCAGAAACCCTGCCATCCAAATAAAGGCCCAGAGCTTGCTTCTCAGAGGTGGCCTCCGCGTGAAAATCGACGAGCACAAAAGGGGTGTCTATTTCTTCCAGCAAAGTGTCAGCGCACCTGAAGGGGCAATCGATGGGCGGCATAAAAATCCTCCCTTGAAGGTTCAAAACCGCCAGGCGCTTCCCTCTTTTTTCCAGCGTCAGAGCCCCCCTGCCCGGACAGAGCGGCGGATAGTTGGCCGGCCGGAGGAGAGACATCTCCTCGGCCAGTCTAGGAACGAATTCCTTCTTATCCCATATGTGATTGCCGCTCGTAAGGCAATCGAGGCCCATCCCCATCATCTCGTCCAAGACTTTAGCCGTGAGACCGAAACCGCCGGCCCCATTTTCGCCGTTGGCCAAGGTAAAATCGAAGGGGCCCTTCTCTTCCTTTATCTTCGGCAGGAGCTCCTTTACCGACTTCCTTCCCGGCTTTCCCACGATATCGCCGAGAAACAAGATTTTCATGGTCACTTGGCGTATTCCACGGCGCGCATCTCGCGAATCACCGTGATTTTTATCTGACCGGGATACTTCATCTCATTCTCCACCTTCTTGGCTATCTCGTAACATAATTTGTAAACCGCCCCGTCATCAGCCACCGTAGGTGAGACCATGACGCGCACCTCGCGTCCTGCCTGGATCGCAAAGGCCTTATCGACGCCCTTAAAAGTCTTCGCGATCTGTTCCAGCTTCTCCAGGCGCTTGATGTAAGCATCCAAGTCTTCCTTGCGGGCACCTGGACGAGACGCGCTCACGGCGTCAGCCGCTGCTATGAGCACAGCGTAGATGCTCTGCGGCTCCACTTCCTCGTGATGAGAGGCGATGGCATTTACTATCTCGTCCGATTCGCCATAGCGCTTGGCCAGGTCAGCGCCTATGAGGGCGTGAGATCCCTCTGTATTATGATCTATCGCCTTACCGATATCATGAAGCAAGCCTGCCCTTCTGGCCGTGTTTTCCTCCACTCCCAGTTCGGCCGCCATAAGCCCTGCAATCTTAGCCACCTCTAAGCTGTGCACCAGCGTATTCTGCCCGAAACTCGCGCGAAAGCGCAATTGTCCAAGGACTTTTACCAGCTCGGGGTGCACACCCTTGACGTTGGTCTCGAGGAGCGCCTCTTCGCCCGCCTCGATGATCGTTTCTTCCACTTCATTGCTGACCTTTTCCACGATCTCCTCTATGCGGGCCGGATGAATGCGCCCGTCCACTATCAGGCGCTCCAACGATATGCGCGCCACCTCACGCCTGACTGGGTCAAAACTGCTGAGCGTGACGGCTTCCGGCGTGTCGTCCACTATTAAATCCACGCCGGTGAGCATCTCGAATGCCCTGATATTGCGACCTTCGCGGCCTATGATTCTTCCCTTCATTTCATCGGACGGCAAATTTACGACGCTCACCGTGGCCTCTGAAGTATGATCCACAGCGCACCGCTGAATGGCGGTAGCTATGATCTCTCGAGCCCTGCGCGCCGCCTCGCGTCGCACCTTCTCTTCGATTTCTTTGATGCGCAGGCCGATTTCGCTGGCAGCCTCCTCTTCGGCCCTGGCCAAAAGATGCTGCCTGGCTTCTTCGCAGGACATCTGAGCTATCTCTTGAAGGCGAGTCAGTTCCTCCTCGTGGAGGCGTTCTATTTCTCGCTTTTGCCTTTCTATCGCCGCCAGGCGGTTTCGCATCTCCTCATCTTTGCGGTTCAAGTTTTCGAGCCTCTTGTCGAGGTTTTCCTCTTTTTGCTCGATGCGTCGTTCCGCCCGCTGCAGTTCTGCTCTGCGATCCTTTATCTCGCGCTCAAGGTCTTGGCGTATCTGTAATGCCGCCTCCTTGGCCTCCGTAAGTATCTCCCGCTTTTTGCGCTCTGCCTCCTTCTGCGCCTCCTGCAACAATTGCTCGGCCAGCTTCCTCGTTCCCTTGAGCCTCTTTTGTTCAATAATCTTGCATACGACAAAGCCAGCCGCAATGCCTATGCCTGTGCTACCTATAAGCAATACGATTTCCATGACGCAGTCACTCCCTATCCTATTGTCAAGGTTCATTCGAAATGCTATCTGGTAAAAATAGTTGCTAATTATCACGCGTTGCTCGCAAGAACACCAACCTCACCTGCAACATATATTTTACAAATAATGACCGACTTTAACAACAATTTTATCACTCATCCCGTAAGGGCCAAACTCAGGCCTTCTCCAAGGCTTGCGAGTAGCTTGGCCTTTAGGGAGGGAAATTCCTCGAGGTTCGGGTCCAGTGAGATGAGTTCGTTTGCGTCTTCCCTTGCCATCTCCAAAAGCGAGGCATCGCGCAACAGATCGGCCACTCGAAAGTCAGTGATGCCGTGCTGGCGGGTGCCGCATATCTCGCCGGGCCCGCGCAGTCGCAAATCGGATTCGGCTATGTCAAAACCGCTCTGCGTGGCGCACAAGGCCTTGAGCCGCTCTACTCCCTCCGGCGTAGATGGTTCACCCAATAAAAAACAGTAACTCTTATGGCTGCCACGGCCGACGCGCCCGCGCAACTGATGCAATTGGGAGAGGCCGAACCTATGGGCGTCTTCTATTACCATTGTGGTGGCGTTCGGCACGTCTATGCCCACCTCTATGACAGATGTGGAGACCAAGATGTCCAGTTTACCTCCGACGAAGTCCTCATAGACCTCGTCTTTGTCGCCGCTTTTCAGCTGGCCGTGCATGAGCCCCACCCTCAGATCGGCAAATGTCTCTCTTAGGTTCTCATACCGTTCGAGGACAGATGTGACGCTCTGAGACTCGCTTTCCTCTATTACTGGGCAAACCCAATAGATCTGGCGTCCCGCCATCGCCTCGACGCGGACAAAGTCATAAAGCTTTGCCAATTCCTTGCGGCGCACCCAGCGAGTGGCCACGTCTTTTCGCCCTGGAGGGAGCTCATCCAAGACGGACATCGAGAGATCTCCATAGACGGATATAGCCAGCGTGCGCGGTATTGGCGTGGCCGTCATGACCAATACATGAGGATGAAGGCCCTTGGAGGTGAGCGCCTGCCTCTGAAGCACACCAAATCGGTGTTGCTCGTCTATGACTACGAGCCCGAGTTTAAAGAAGGCCACATCTTCCTGGATGAGGGCATGCGTTCCGATGACCACGTCGATCTCGCCCGAAGCTATGCCCTTCAGGCGTGCTTCGCGCTCGGGTTGGTTGAATCCGCTCGTGAGCAGGGTGCAGCGGACACCCATGCGACCCAATGTCTCTTTTACCCTAATATAATGCTGTCTGGCCAGCACCTCCGTTGGAGCCATGAGCGCTGCCTGATAACCACTATCGACCGCAGAAAGCATAGAGGCTATGGCTATGAGCGTCTTGCCCGATCCCACATCCCCCTGAAGGAGGCGATTCATGGGAACATCCCTTTCTACGTCAGAACCGATCTCCCCGAGGACGCGCTCTTGAGCGGAGGTCAAGGGGAACGGAAGGTTCTTCAAAAATGTCCTCTGCAGCGAACCAGACCAAAGGAGCCTAGGCGCTTTGTGATCTCTCTCATACCTCTTTCGCCTCATGGCGAGGCCGAGCTGAAGCAGAAAGAGCTCGTCGTATGCGAGGCGGGTCCTGCTTTTCCTCCAGTGATCCTCGCTTTCGGGGTAATGGATACCGCTCAATGCCTCCCTCAGAGGCAAGAGGTTTCTTTTAGCCAAAAGGCTCTGCGGTAAAGGATCTTCTATAGAAGGGATAAACTGTTCGAGGACTTCCCTCACCTTACGACGGAGCCACCGTTGGTTCAGCCCTTCAGTGGAAGGATACACCGGTACTATCTTTCCCATCTCTTCGGGTGAGACTTCCCCCTCCAAGATCTCAAACTCGGGATTTGCGATCTGAAGCCAACCGTAACGCACTTCCACTTTCCCATAAAATGCCACGTTACATCCGGGCTTGAGGAGTTTTTCAATCCCTCTCCTGTTGAACCATACAGCCTTGGCAAAAGTGCTGCCGTCAGTGATTAGCGCAGTAACGATCTCCAAATTCCCTTTTTGTGCCCTTTTTCGCTCTACGCCGACTACCCTGGCCAAAACGGTGGCAAAGCCGCCTGCCATCGTAGAGCACAGCGGCGTCAGATGTCTTCTGTCTTCGTAACGTCTCGGAATGAGGAAGAGGAGGTCATCGACCCTGTTTACACCCAACCGCGACAACAACGCAGCCCTTTTTGGGCCTACGCCTTTGATGTAGCGCGCGGGAGAAGAAAGGGCGAGAGCAGAGGTCAACTCTCCTCCCCCTCGTAATCGATGAGGTTCTGGTATCGTGCGAGGAGGGCTCGGAATTCAGCGAGAAAGTCTTGCTTAGACCGCTGAAGACGAGACATCTCTTCCTTTATGACACTGGAGTGATCTTCCGCCTCTTTTAGAAGGCGTTCGGCTTGGGCGCGCGCTTCGGCCACAATCGCTTCGGCCTGCTTTTCCGCGGCCTTCACTCTCTCATCGGCGCTCTTTTGGGCCATCAGGAGCGCTTCCTGAAGGGAATCCCTCATCCCTTTGTACTCTCGGATCTGCTCTTTGAGGCGTTCAAGCTCTCGCTCGAGCTCCACGCAACGTTCAGCATACGCCTGAAGCGAGTCGGCCACCCTATCCAGGAATTCATCTACCTCTACGGGATCGTAACCGCGAAGCGCCCGCTTGAACGTCTGGTTTATCACATCCAAGGCCTTCAGCAGTTCAGTCACCAGACTCCTCCTCTTCTCCTTTTTCCTCCCACACTTCCAACAGGCCTTTCCGAGGTGCGGCCAAAAATATACCAGGCGACAGGCGCATAACATGTCCCTTCATGGCGTAAGCTACACCGCATACGAAATCGAGGGTGCTCTGCCCCAAGGAAGGGTCGGAGTGACGCAAATCGAGGAAAATAATTTGGCCCCTGTGAAGCGCCTCGGCGAGTTCTTCCTTTTTCTCGGCGCACAGATCACCCTGGCAGATTATCACTTTCGCCTGGGGCGCTGGGCTTTGAAGGAGGCGAGTGCGCCGCTCCTCGATCTGATCGTATTCCGCTTCGTCTCTCTCTTCTTCCTCCGGCGACGGGGCAAGCCCCAAAAGATAAAAAAGGCGTCTCATCATGATCTTTCACCCCTCAAAGGGCCTTTCGAGGTCGAATATGGCGCGCCCTATCCGCACCATAGTGCTTCCCTCTTCAACGGCCATCTCGAAGTCGTCGCTCATACCCATGGAAAGCTCGCTCAAATTCAACTTAAGTATTTCGTTTATTTTATCCCTCAACTCGCGCAAAAGCTCGAAAGCGCCGCGCACTTGCGCCCGATCTTCCGTAAGGGGGCCCACGGTCATCAACCCGAGTAGGCTGAGATTTGAAAGCTCAGCGACAGCTTCTGCGGCATTCACTACATCTTCGGGCGGAAATCCATATTTCGACCCTTCGCGCGAAGCGTTAACCTCGAGGAGGACCTGGAGGGTCTTTCCCCTCTGAGCGACCAGGTGCGAAAGCGCATCTGCAAGGGGGATACTATCCACGCTCTGAACGAGATCGAAGAGATCGAGCGCCTTGGAGGCCTTGTTCCGCTGTAAGTGCCCGACCATGTGCCACGGAACTGCCATAGACGCCGGCCAAAGGGCGCGCTTTTGCGCAGCCTCCTGAACGCGGTTTTCGCCTATCGCATCCACGCCGGCGCGCACAGCTTCGATCATCTCCTCCACGCTTCGACCCTTCGAGACAGCCACGAGGCGAACCTCATGAGGCTTGCGCCCCGCTTTTTGCGCAGCCAAAGCTATACATTTGCGCACGGCGTTCACTCGCTCTTTTATATCTGCAATTGAACCTACCAAAGTAGGACTCTCCCCCCCTCTTTCGCCTTGCTGCCCTCCTCGATAATTATCTCCCCGGCCTTCAAGCCTTCCGTAACCACGAAGCGACCCGAGGAGACGGGCATCCCACGAACACTTCTAAAGGTCGCAACGCCGCTCTCGACGACCCAAACCCCCTGCCTTCCGTTCCTCATCACGACGGAGCTTTCAGGGACCTCGACCCCGGAGTGCTCTCCCATAAAAACATAGAAGGAAAGCTTCCGGGACGTCAAGACGGAGGGCGGAAAATAAGGAGAGAGGGAGAGGTAGACTTTATACACTCCCACGAGCTCCTCGCTGGCCAAAACCTCTGTCGAGAGCGGCACTCCCTCACGTCTCAGCTTGATGGATAGGCGTCCGGATTCAACAGTTCTTCGCACATCGGGAGTGGCGGCGATGAAGGCCACGCAACGCAAGTTTTGCGGCATCGGTACGACCTTGCCTATGGGATCGCCGCGCTTGAGCGCGCGACCGTTTTCAAGCCACTCAAAAGCGGCCTTCGTCTTCGGCGACCCCGAGCCGAGCCATATTTCGGAAAATCGCCACACACCTTCCGCGCCATCCAGCCCTGGCACAAAATAACCCGCTTTGTGCGAGGCTAGACGAATGCGCTCTTTACCGGTATCGATAACTGCCACCGTCTCTCCCTTGAAGACGCGATGTGCTTCGCGAGGCCTCGAATAAACGATTTTACCCGCATACGGCGTCGCTAATATCTCTTCGTGCCACAAAAGCCACCCCTCAGAAAGGATTTCCTCTGCATAAACAGTGGGAATCGCTGCTACAACTTTAGGATGAACCTCTCGATAGTGAAACCACCATGCTGCATAGGCAGAGAACGCAACAAGCACAATGAGTGCCACTACAAACAAATAGATTAAACCGAAGCCACGTCTCTCTCTCATGGACAAACAAAGTGCATCTCTGGGTCACTTCAATTGCAGCGCGAGTAGTCGCAAAGAGTGCATCGCTCACACCCTTCAGAACTCACTAAAGGGGCACCGCAAACAGGGCACATATCGCCGCTGCCCTTAACTTCTACGGACCTCCCCAAAGCCCTCTCGAGACCGCGCGCAATTGCATCTGGAAGGCTCAAAATGAGGTCATTGTCCTCCAAAAAGGGCGTGCCACCGCCTATGCCCTTGAGTTGTCTTATAATATCATCGACAGGCACGCCGCTCCTCAAGGCCAAAGAGATCAACCTGCCCAAAGCCTCCGTATGAGCCTGCGTGTCTCTGCCCGACTTGCCGAGCGTCGCGAAGACCTCAAAGGGTTTGCCATCGAGGAAGTTGACCGTGAGATAGAGCTTGCCGAAGCTCGTTCCGATCTTTGTCGTTTTGCCGGACAAAATTGCCGGTCTTTTCTTCGGCTTCACGTATT
>CAYTKB010000075.1:0-9861 GCA_964438265.1 uncultured Acetomicrobium sp.
TATAATCAATGCTCTTTTAAATTCTGGACTTTATCTCACGGCTTCCTGGCCTGTGCATACCGAGATGAAAGCAAGGCTTACCGCTAAGGAAACCGCCGCACTTGCCTCTTCTATCTACATGGTCTGCCGCAAGCGCACCGAAAGCAAAACCGCATACTTTAACGAAATCAAGCCCCAGATAGAGGCAAGGATCAAAGAAAAGCTCGACCAGTTCTGGAACGAGGGCATAGGCGGAAGCGACTTTTTTATCTCCGCAATCGGCCCTGCGATGGAAGTCTTCGGAAAATACGAAAGCGTAGAAAAGCTCTCCGGCGAAAAGGTAACGGCGGCAGAGCTTTTAAGCCTAGTCCATAAAAGCGTTAGCGAATACGCCCTCGCCAAAATCCTAAAGAGCCCTGAGCTTGGAGGCATAGACGAAGAGACGAGGTTTTACCTCCTTTGGCGCTGGACGTATAATGGGGCAAAGGTGTATTTTGATGATGCAAGAAAACTCGCTCAGGCAATAGGCGTTGAAATCACAGAGCAGTGGGGAAACGGCTTCGTCAAAAAGGATAAAGAGTTCGTATCTGTCCTCGACGCAAAAGATAGGGGCAAGAGGTTCCTCGAAAGGTTCGCTAACGCCAGACCTTTAACCCACAATCCCCTACTTATCGACGTCCTTCATGCCTGCCTCCTTTACTGGGAGCAAAACGACAGAAAGGCAATAGCTGAAATTCTCTCTAAAACAGGAAACCGCAGCAACAACGCCTTCTGGCGGGTGGCTCAGGCAATTTCAGATGTCTTGCCGGAGGGCGATAAAGAAAAGCAAATGCTTCAAGGGTTCCTTTACGGAAGGGAAAGCTACACAAAAGCCGATAATAACGCTCGCCAAGAGAAATTATTCGAGGAGGGATAAAAATGGCGCTGCCTAACTGGTGGCAGGTAACGACACCGCATAGAGATATAAGAGAGGGGAAACTGAGCGAGTCGATCTTTGCCGCCGACCTTTGGGATGTTTTTTCAGGTAGAGCACCCTTAGAATATAAAGACGCGGCCACATTTTTTAAGAAGACATACATGACGCAAGGGTTAAAGAACCTCCTCGAGAACGCGCTTTCCCGTTTGAGCGGCAAGGGAGGCGACCCCGTAATTCAACTTCAAACGCCTTTTGGCGGCGGCAAAACCCACGCTCTCCTTGCGCTATATCACGTGATAAAAAACTATGGCGAAATTAAGCACCTTTACCCTATTTGTGATTTCCAATCACTAATCCCTCAAAACGCAAAGGTCGTGGTCTTTGTCGGCACACAACCCGACCCCATAGGGGGCAGAACGCCCTGGGGAGAAATCGCCCATCAACTTGGAGTTTACGGAAAAGTAAAAGAGCATGACGAAAAACGGCGCAGCCCAGGGAAAGAAATTTTAAACGAAGTCTTGGGAGAAGGCCCCGTGCTCATTTTGATGGACGAACTCGTCGAGTATGCCGTTAAAGCAAAAGACTTTGCAGACCAGATTTCCGCCTTCTCGCACGAACTAACCGAGACAGTTAAGTCAAAAGACAACGTTTGCCTCGTCTGCACCCTCCCTTCAAGCGTGCCATATGGCGAGGCAGGCGAACGGGCGCTCAGCGAACTGCAAAGGATATACGGCAGAGTCGAAGCCGTTTACACGCCCGTAGAAGGCATCGAGATTTACGAGGTGATACGAAAGAGGCTGTTTGAGGATCTTGGAGACGAAAAAACGATAAAGGAAGTCGCCCAAAGCTACTTTGACCTTTATCAAAAACTCGGTCCAGACGTGCCGCCAGAAGTAAGAGAAATCGAGTATCGAGACCGAATAGAACACGCCTATCCCTTTCATCCTGAGCTTATCGACGTCCTCTACGAGCGCTGGGGGTCTTTCCCCACCTTCCAGAGGACAAGGGGAGTTTTAAGGCTTTTGGCGGAAGTCATAGCCGACCTTTACAGGCGAAAAATACCGTCCGCCCTCATCCAATCTTCCCTCGTCAACCTCGAAAACCAAGCAATAAGGATGGAATTTGTCAAACACATAGGCAACGAATACGACAGCGTTATCGCCGCAGATATCGCCGGTAAAAATGCCAAGGCGCCCAAAATAGACAAAGAGATGGGCAGCGAATACGAAAAGTATGGGATTGCCTCCGGCATCGCCACAAGCGTCTTTATCTACTCTTTTAGCGGAGCGGAGAAAAAGGAGACAACTCTGCCAAGGATCCGCGTAGCTCTTTTAAGAGAAGGCATACCGCCTACAATAGTAGGCGATGCAATCAGCAAGCTGGAAGAGGAACTCTGGTATTTTCACTCTGAAGGCAAACAATACGCATTTCGTAACCAGCCCAACTTAAACCGCGTGATAGTAAGCAGAGAAGAGACCGTTTCAGACGATAGAATTCGAGAAGAACTCAAAGGTTACGTCCAGAAATGCGCAAATGGCACCTTAGAAGTTTACCTTTGGCCGGAAAGCGCTTCAGACATACCTGACAATAAAAACCTTAAACTCGCCATCTTCGGCCCTGAATTTTTATACGATTCAGAAAAAGGGAAAGGGCTTACGCTTGAGCTTTTTGAAAAGGCTGGCACGAGCTTCAGAATATACAAAAACACGCTCTTTATCGTTGCGACGGACAATGCTCAATATACCGCCCTCTCAAGATACCTGAAGCGCCTTTTGGCGATCTCGGATGTTCAAAACGATAAAAGGCTCCTCGAATCGCTCACCAAAGAAAGCCAGGATGAACTAAAAAAGAAGCTAAAGGATGCAGAGAAGGAAATGCCGTTTATGGTCCTTAACTCCTACAGGCATTTGGCGCTCGCAGAGGTAAAGGGGCCGGCCTGGAAAGACCTTGGCATCCCTACAGTTGGAGAGAGCACGACTATTTCAAAAAGGGTCAAACAGCATCTTAAAGACCAAGAAAGGATCCTCTCTCGCATAACTCCAAAATACATAATCGACAAAGCATTTGCCAGCGATGAGGACGAAAAAGAATTGCGCGACATCTACGAACTCTTCCTCAAAATGCCGGGGATGCCTATTTTAGAAAGCGATAGCGTCTTGTTAGAAGCGATAAAAGAGGGCGTTAAAAGTGGCCTCCTTGGCATCAGGGAGGGCCAGCAAGTTTACTACGAACAAGACATCGCCCCTACGATGGACTCTTTTATCTTGCGCGGTGAAGTGGCAAAGGAGATAAAAGACGCAGAAAAAAAGGAAAGAGAGAAAGAAGAAGAAAAAGGAGAGGAGTGGAGCAAAGGGGTAATAGAAAAACCAGAGGAAGAAGAAAAAGGCCAGCGAGAGGGAGAAAAAGAGAGGAAAGAAGGAGCCGTTACAAGGTTAACTTTAAGGGCTAAAATCCCATGGGACAAATTATCTGATATAGTAAGAGGTGTAATCGGGCCATTAAAAGAAAAAGGGCTCCCTCCAGAAATTACAATCGAGATAAAAGCAGAATCTGACGAAGGTTTCGACAGAACCACCTTAGATAACAAGGTAAAAGAAACCCTACATCAAATAAGCGCAAAAATAGAAAACTGGCATGAAGAATAACTTTTACGTAGCTTTATATGGTTTAAAGTATGGCCATTCTCTACGCGGACAAATGGGTCAAAGCTAAAAAAATACTTTACCTCGTAGAGAACAAACTCTACGAGGTAAAGGCACAAGTCTCAAATGAAGTAACTAAAAAGAGGCCTGTTGGCGGTAATAAAGGCAGATAAAAGCCTACATAAAAGTATAAAGGAATTCTTTAAACAGACTCAGTCCAAAAAAACTCTTTAAAAGGTCATTTAATGTGGTTATTAAAGATCTGTTTGAATTGCCCAGTCTTAAGGGCAGTGTGGAGCCACAGATCCACCCACTCTTTGAAGACCATGTCTCCTCTTGGGAGCATGTAGCCAAATTCCGTAAAGGTAAACGGCTTGTCAGGGTTAACGGCGGCGAGCTCAGGATGTATCCGCTCCTGCACTAATGTCTCCACGGCATCGGTAATCATAAGGTCCGCCTTGCCCGCAACGATCTGGTCGAAGATGGTTACATTGTCATCATAAACAACGATCTTCGCCTTCTTAAGGTTCTCACGGACGAATTGCTCGTTTGTCCCACCAGGATTGACGATGACCGTTACATTCTCCTGGTCGATCTGCTCAAGGGTCTGAAATTTGCTAACATTTTCCTTGCGAGTGATAGGGGCCTTCCCTGTCTCCATATAAGGTATGGTAAAAAAGACTTTCATCTGGCGGTCGAGCTTTTTAGAGATACCACCAACTGCCACATCGTATTTGTCCTCCACGAGATCTGTCACTATGTTTTTCCAAGTCGTGGGGACAAATTCCAGCTTCACGCCGAGGGCCTTTGCCAGCGACCTGGCCATATCGATGTCGATCCCCTCATACTCTTTGGTCTCTTTGTTAAGATAAGTGAAAGGCTTATAGTCCCCGGTCGTCCCAACTTTAACCACGCCTCGTTCCAGAATTTCATCAAGCCTCGATGACTCCGCTGCTACCGCAAGGTTTCCAATGGCCAGCGACAAAATGGCCACCACAGCGGCTACAAGTAAAAAACGCCTTCTTAAAACCCCTTTGCTCAACTTCATCATGATCCTCGCACTCTCCTTCCCATGATTTAAAACGCAAAAAACACAAGAAACACCTAAAATCTGAACATGCCTACTGGGTTCCCGCCTTTTTTAGGCGTTCACGAATCCGGTTGGTTTTTTAATTATCCACCTCTTGCGTCACTTTGGCAATCTAAAAATGGCTTCCCAAATCCGCAGGCAGGAAAAAGCAAATCCCCTTACTCCTGTTCGTAGAACAGTGGTAAGGTAGTATTTACAGAAACACAAACCTTCACCAGAGGGGTGCATCTATTATGACAGAACGGACGAAAAAAATCGACATCGAAATTCAAGAAGGCCAGAGCGGCCTTTCCTCCTTCGGTGGACCCTGCTCGATCGTCACGCTCTTCTTCAAGGTCGGCATGGACAGGAAGATAGACGCCACGATCAGGATTAGAGGACGCGTTCCCTCGAAGGTTTTCGGAGCGAACGTGGCATGGTGGAACGTAGCCGTGTTGGCGATGAACCTAAACAATATCCTCAAGAACTTCTTTCTTCCTGCCATATACCGCTGCACCGCCCTCGCACGCTGCGTTTTTTGATCTACACGATGGCGGGTAAGATAGTAAGTCACGGAAGACGAATCGCGCTTAAGCTTTGGGAGAGAGATTGCAGAGGAGGGTTGCTCGCAGGAGCGCTTGAAAGGTTAAAAGGACTGCCCGAACCTGAAACCTAACATGCCTCACTTTCTGTGTCTATAGCCCAAGAAAAGGCACGGACTGCGTTTCCGTTCAGGTATTTTTTGCCCATGAATGATAGAAGTATGCCCCCAAGCTCTGATAATGCCCAGAGGACGAAACTGTACGTCTTTTACGCTTGAGAATGTCCTGCTTTCCTTTGTGGAATACGAACCTGCGGATTTGGGCTGACTTGGTCACCTTGACAGAAATAAGCGCATTATGCCACATAACATGCATGATGCAAGCTATACTGCCGAATCATACCAAAATACATTGCCACTACACTTTGAGGCATCTGAAATTAGGATGCCCATGCCTACTGGGTTTGTAGCCTTAAGTTGGGCAAAAACAGGGGGAAAGTGTCAAAGTCGGGGGAAATAGCTTGAGCTAAACTGACATAGTCCTGGTGCTGCTTCCCTTGACAAGAGTGGCCGAATTCACCGAAACCAACAATACTGATAGGGTTTGGTTTCGACCGGATTCTCAGGAAAAGGCAGAGATTTGCAAGAAAGCGCCACAAAGCAATCGGAGTCAATTGCTACTTTGACAAGAACAACCCTACGTGCAAAACATCTATTTTCAGGAAGTATAGTATTGAAGGGATTTTTCTACCCGGAGTTTTACCCTTGAACGACTTTGCATCAAAAAAAGTCCTCCAGGCACCGGGCTATTTCGGAAGGCTGTTCTACATAAAGCGCATGACCTCCTCCGGAACAAGTCCTGAAGATACTCTGGGGAAGATCTTCCGCCAGCTTGCGCATGGAGGAAGGGGGGATCATAAAATCCTCTTCGCCGCTAAGAAGAAGAGCTGGAATATTAATCTCGTGAACCTTTTCGCTCAGATCGAACTTACGGCAAGCCTGGGCTTGGGCGAAAAACCCTGGGTCTCTCTGCCAAAGTTGGTCTTGATACCGCCGGAAAAGGGCGAGGCTCTGCTCCATCCGTTGAGGAGAAGAGAAGAAATTTTCCGAAAGGGTGCAGAGAAGCTGCTGCCGCAGGATAAGCTCTGTGGGGCATCCCTCCCGCCGGAAATCCTCCCAGAGGGCAAGCTGTTCTCGCCCCCGCCCCTCCAGGCGGGAAGCTGTGTTGATGAGCACCAGTTTTTCTACCCTCCCAGGAAAGCGCCACCCCATCTCCAGGGCTACGAACCCTCCCATGGAAATTCCCACTGGAGAGATCTGAGGAACCTGAAGGTAATCCATCAGCTCCACCACCGCCTCCGCGAGAGAGGAGATCGAAAGCTCTTCCGAGGGATCGTCACTCCTTCCGGACCCCGGAAAATCCAGACAGAGGTTTCCCCAGGGTTTAGAAAGAGCCCCCAGCACTCCCCGCCATCCCAGGGTAGACATACCAAGGCCCCCGAGAAAGATAAGCTTCAGTTCCCCCTCGGATTGCTCGTACCAGAGATTTTCTCCTCTGGAAAGCCGAAGGAACATCACAAACCCTCCTTTTCTTTTTCGCTCCCCTCGCTGCCACACCAGGGGCAGTGCTTGCGTGATTTTATGGGAATTCGGCGGCTTTCCCAGGTACAGAGGTTAAGTTCCAGCCGAGCTCCCTCCGTGAGAGGTTTTTGAAATCCCGTAAGAAATTTAACCGCTTCCAGAGCCAAAATTCCTCCAAGAACCGCCACGTAGGGGGCGATTACCGCATGCCGGTATTTTCGATTGAGGGCGGCCACTTCGGGGCGGGAGAAGTCGGGCTGCCATAGGGGAAGGGAGCACTCGTAACACGAAGTCTCTCCTGGTATTACTAGAGGCCCCGCATAGAGAGATGCGAAAGTAACTCCGGCAGTGTAGAGTCCTGGGGTACTACTTTCGTAGATCCCCTGGTTAAACCAGGAAAAGATGGATTCTCGAGGATTGTCTGCGGTAAGAATTCCCAAATCCTGCCCATTCAGGAGGCGGGTAAAATCCTCGGGGGATCCGATTTTTTCCTCCCGAAAAATGTAGCCGCAACGGGAGTTTTTCCGGGGCAGCTCCCGCTGGAGCACCTGAATTTTGGAAAGACCCAGATCCTCCTCACCGTAGAGGATCTGTCGGTTCAGATTGCTCGGCTCCACCCGGTCAAACTCTACCAGGGTAAGATGCCCTACCCCGAGGGCCACCAAATTATACAGCACCTGACACCCACCTCCCCCAACTCCGAAGAGAACCACCCGACTCCTTTCGAGCCTCTCCTGCATCTCTCTTCCTTGGGGAAGCCCCCCAGTGGTCCAGGCTCCGAAAAAGAGCCGTTGCCGTTCGTAGCGATCCTCCTTAGGAAGAGCATCCTCTCCCCGCATATCCTCCAGAAGAAGCCTTACATCCAAAATACGGCAAAATTCCAGCACCTCCTCAAGAGAACAATTGTGCCCCAACACTTCGAGAAGCGCCGTAAGCTCCTTCACTGTGCGAATGCCGTCGAAGAGCTGGAAAAGCTCCTTCTGCCAGGGCTCGAGAGGTTCCAAAAGAACACCCTCGGGAGGAACAAAAGGGCAAAGCATCCGATCTCCCGGCAACCCCACTCCCATGAGGCTCTTCTTGAAAATCGGCCTACTTTCGGGTTGAAGCATGATCTTCCCCTCCGAAGGCTTCCGTTCTTTCGGCCTCCCTTTCGGCAACCTTGACAAGATAGGCCCCCTTCTGTTGCCATAACTTGGCCCGGGCAAGGTGCATGCTCAGCTGGGCGTCCAGCAGCTGAGTCTTGGCCTGTTCGTCCTTTTCTAAGGCGTCCATGAGAGGGAGCACGTCCTCCAAATGTTCCTGATAGAGGATCCAGGTATCGTTGAGATTAGCCTCGGAATACTCCTTCTGGCGCTCCAGCACCGAAACGTTCCGGGAGGCTTCTTCCCATCCAGCCAGGGCCTTGAGGTACTCCGTGCGCACATTCTCTTCCACTGCCTCCAGGCGCTTCTTCATCTCCTCCAGAAGGTTGCGGTTCTTCTGGATATTCGCTCTCTTCTTGCCTCCATCCGCCAGAGGGATCTCTGCGTAGAGGAGCAGATCCCATTCTCCTTCCTCTATATCTGAAATCTGGTAGGTGTAATCAGTCCAAAGATGGTATGTTCCCTGAAGCTGTACCGTAATGGAGTTTTCTCTTTTCGCTATGGCGTAGAGCATCCGAGTGTAGTCCAAATTGCTTCGGGCAGAACGGACATCCGGATTTCTTTCAAAATTCTCCTGCAGGTCCTCCGACGAGAGAAGGCACTTCGGTATATCCAAGGTGTTTTCGGGAAGAATTTTCTCTCTCCCAGCATATCCTGCAAGCTCCTCCAGAAGCTCCCGGTAGTTTCCGCGAGCTTGGGCCAGGGAGGATTCTGCCTCTGCCACTTTGATCCTTCCTTTCGTGACATCCAGCTGGATAATGAGCTTTTCTCTTAGCCCTAGTTCCAGAAGATCCAGCATCTCCTTCCGCTGTTCGAGAATTTTTTCCAGAAGTTCGATTTTGCGTTTTGCGAAAAGACACTTCCAGTAAGCCTGTTCGGCGGTACCCAAAATGCTGTTGAGGGTGCTGCCGTAATTATGAAGAGCCGCCTGGTAGGCGTAAAGGGCTTTCCGCTCGTTAGCACTATATAGCCCAGAAAGATCCAGATTCTGCTGAAAGATGAGCGAGAGGGTCTGGTCGCTCCGCTCATTGGGATAGTAGGTCCACCGTTCTACCGAAGGAGAAAGGGTAATCCGCATCCGTTGGTCTGCCACGGTAACCCTTACATCTTCCCATTGGGCCTGGGCCTGCAGGCGGTCCGCCTCGATGGAGGAATTCCGCTTCAGCACCTCGAAAAGGTAGTTTTCCAGATTTAGGGTCCTTTCCTGGGCCTCCACAGGAGCAACGTACATTACAGAAAGGAAAGACACTTCCATACCCAGACATAGTAACAAGAAGAATTTTCGCATCTTCCCCAGAGGACATTCCTCCCTTCCCGGACATCTCATATCAAACCATCTGTCTCCGGCTCAGCTCGTAGAAGAGCTCCTGCTTTCCCATAAGCTCTTCAAAGGTTCCCTCCTCCCCGATGCGTCCCTTGTGAATCACCACGATGCGATTCGCGTTCCGAATGGTGGAAAGCCGATGGGCCACCACGATGCGGGTGGCATCCAGCCTCTCCAGGCTTTTAGCCACATCCTCTTGGGTTCGGTTGTCTAAGGCCGAGGTGGCTTCGTCGAAGAAGAGAATACGGGGCTTATTCGCCACCGCCCGGGCGATGACGAGACGCTGTTTCTGACCTCCCGAAAGCGTGTTGGCCCCCTCGGTGATCATGGTATGCATCCCCATGGGCATGGCCTTGATATCTTCCTCGAGTCCAGCAATCCGGGCGGCTTCCCAGGCCTGATCCAGCGTAAGAGGGCGGGAACAGACAATGTTAGAGAAAATGTCTCCCGCGATAATCCCCCCTTGTTGAAGCACCACCCCGATTTGGGAACGCATTTTTTTGAGATCCATATCCTTGAGAGGTTTATTATCGTAAAAAACCTCCCCCCGCTCGGGGAATTCGAAACCGAGAAGTAAACGGATAAGGGTTGATTTTCCGGATCCTGAAGCCCCCACCACCGCAACAAATTCCCCGGCTTTTATGGAGAGAGAAAAATCCTGAAAGAT
>CAYTKB010000076.1:0-9850 GCA_964438265.1 uncultured Acetomicrobium sp.
TTGTTACTCCATATTTCTTCAATATGGGCAATATTTTTCTTTTAATTTCTTCTACGTCCATTTTGCTCTCCTCATTAGCCAGACAATATAGATTACCAACCGATCACCGGTTCAAATGACTATAGCACCGTTTTTGTCTTCGCTCTTCTTTTAAGAGGTTCTGTAGAGGGCAAAGCCCCAGGGTCTCATCGATACACGGGTTTCGCCTTTTAAAGAACAGGTAAGCGACGCACCAGGGCCTAGCCACTCCTCTTCGGACGAGTCGAGCACTTTAACCCACTCACCGGGAGGCAACGTCGCTTCGACTTCCAAAGGATCAGGAGACAGATTCAGAAGCAGCAACGAACCCCCCATCTTGTGGGGTCTGTGAACCAAAAGGACCCTCTCTCCTATTGTGGAAACCGCAACGTTTCTCATGGGCAGGGAAAGCGATGGGGTCGACTTCCTGAGGCGCAATAACTCCCTGTAATAACGAAAGAGTGCGTGATGGACCCTTTCTTCTCTAAGGTGCGGCTTGAGTTTTGACCTCTCAAAGGTAGATGCGTCCTGCGGGTCAGGCACATCCACAGGCCAATCGAACCCCGTGAATTCCTCGGTGCGGCCTTTCCTCACGGCCTCGATCAGGTCCGGGTCGGAATGGCTGGTGAAGTACAAAAAAGGTGAAGTCTCGCCATATTCTTCCCCCATGAAGAGCATTGGTATGTAGGGAGACAGTATCACCGCCCCGGCGGCGAGCTTCAGGACCTCAAAGGAAACGAGAGCATATAAACGTTCGCCCACGGCCCTGTTTCCGACTTGGTCGTGGTTTTGGGAAAAGACTATGAACTGATGCGCGGGTCTTTCTTTAGAGGGACTGCCGTGGTGGCGTCTTCTGAAAGCAGAATACTCCCATGTGTATACATACCCCTCTTCGAAGCTCTTGGCAAGTTGGGCCACCCTACCAAAGTCGACGTAATAGCCGTGCTTCTCGCCGGTGAGCAAGGCATGGAGCGCATGGTGAAAGTCGTCGCACCATTGGGCGTCTATGCCAAAGCCACCGAGCTCCCTGGGTCTTATGACTCTCACATCATTCAGGTCGCTCTCGGCGATGAGGTAGAGCTTCCTCCCCGAGGATTCCGAGAGCTCACCTACGCTTTCAGCGAGCTCCTCGAGGAAAGGCTTGGCGCTTGCGTCGTATATAGCGTGCACAGCATCCAGCCTTAAGCCGTCGACATGATAATGGCAGAACCAGTGGATGGCATTTCCGATGAAAAAATTCCTAACCTCGTCGCTATAGGCACCGTCAAAGTTTATGGCGCTGCCCCAGGGGGTCTTATATTTATCGGTGAAATAAGGAGCGAAGTCGGCCAAATAATTTCCTTCAGGGCCCAAGTGGTTATAGACCACATCCAAAACCACAGCAAGCCCATGTGCATGACAGGCTTTTACAAACTCCTTAAAACCCAAAGGGCCGCCGTAGGAGTTTTGGACGGCATAGGGATATACGCCGTCATAGCCCCAATTGCGCTCGCCGGGAAATTGAGCTATGGGCATGACCGAAACGGCATTAACGCCTAAATCCTTGAGGTAGGCGAGTTCATTTGCGGCAGATGCAAAGGTCCCTTGGCGCGTGAAAGTGCCCACGTGGAGCTCGTAGAGGATCATCTCTTCCAAGGGAATGCCGCGCCAGTCCTCGTCGTCCCAATTAAAATCCTTATGATCCACCACTTGAGAGGGACCGTGCACCCCCTGCGGCTGAAAATGCGAGGCCGGGTCGGGCCTCTCGACCTCGCCGCCGAGCCTGTAGAGGTAGCGCGCACACCCATACACTCCTTCCACATCGGCGGTCCAGTAGCCGAAAGGGAGATGTTTCATCGGCACGACAGCCTCCTTAGGTCGCAGAAGCCTAACATCCACAGACTCCCAGAGCGGAGCCCATACGCAAAAGGTGCACTTGCCGTCGCCGAGGTAACGAGAGCCTACCATCATCATTAAACCCTCTTAAAGACTGTAACAGAAAGCGGAGGAAGTGTCATCACCAGTGAATAAAACCTACCATGTATCGGCACCGGCGTGGCTTCGATGCCGCCCAAATTTCCGTGGCCGCTACCGCCGTATTCCTGCGAATCGCTGTTCAAGAGCTCTCTCCAAAAGCCGCCCCTGGGGACTCCCACCCTGTAGTTATATCGAGGCACAGGGGTGAAATTGCATACCACGAGGACCTCCTCGCCGCTCGCCTTGCGCAAAAACGCTATGACGCTGCTTTCCCAGTCCGAAAAATCCACCCACTCGAAGCCGGCGTTCTCGAAATCGCGTTCGTAGAGAGCCGCCGTATCCTTCAAAAGGCGGTTCAGGTCGCAGACCCAGCGCATAACTCCCTGATGGCCAAGGTAGTCCAAGAGATGCCAGTCGAGGCTCGACTCGTGATCCCACTCGCGCCACTGACCGAACTCACCCCCCATGAAGAGCAGTTTCTTCCCGGGGTGGAGCCATTGATAGCCCAAAAGCGCCCGTAAATTTGCGAACTTTTGCGCCTCATCGCCCGGCATCTTGGAAAGGAGCGACCCCTTGCCGTATACGACCTCGTCGTGAGAGAGCGGTAAGATGAAGTTTTCATAAAATGCATACCAGATGCTGAACGTTAACTGGTTGTGATGGTATTTGCGAAATATCGGGTCTTTAGAAAAATATTCGAGCGTGTCGTGCATCCAACCCATGTTCCACTTCATGCCAAAACCCAGCCCACCAAGATAAACAGGTCTCGTAACCATGGGCCAGGCGGTCGACTCTTCGGCTATGGTCTGAACGTCGGGGTAGTTCCCATAGACCTCTTCGTTGAAGCGCTTCAAAAAGGCTATCGCCTCGAGGTTTTCCCTGCCGCCGTACTGGTTCGGGATCCACTCCCCATCCTTCCTCGAGTAGTCGAGATACAGCATGGAGGCCACCGCATCCACCCTCAAACCATCGGCGTGATACTTGTCGAGCCAAAACAAAGCGCTTGAGATCAGAAAATCCCGCACCTCGTTCCTACCGTAATTGAAGATGCAACTCTTCCAGTCGGGATGAAATCCCTTCCTGGGGTCGGCATGCTCGTAAAGGTGCGTGCCGTCGAAGTAGACGAGGCCGTGGCCATCGTTCGGGAAGTGCGACGGCACCCAGTCCAAGATCACCCCTATGCCGTTTTGGTGAAGCACGTCCACGAGATGCATGAAATCCTGCGGCGTGCCGTATCGGCTCGTGGGCGCAAAATAACCGAGGGTCTGATACCCCCAGGAGCCGTAAAAGGGGTGCTCCATAACGGGCAAGAATTCCACGTGGGTAAAACCCGTCTCTTTGAGGTGACCCGGTAGATAAGAGGCCATCTCGCGATAGGTTAAAAACCTGTTTCCCTCCTCCGGCACGCGCCTCCATGACCCGAGATGCACTTCATATACAGAAACCGGCGCGCCGAGCGCGTTATGCTTGTGTCTTTCTCTCATCCACTCGTCGTCGTTCCACTCGTAATCGAGATCCCAGACGATCGATGCCGTATTAGGTGGGGTCTCCCAGAAAAAGGCATAAGGGTCGCCTTTTTGCACTTCGTAATCGTCACGGTTTGAGACGATGTGATATTTATAAAGCGCTCCCGCCTTGATGCCCTCCACGAAGCCCTCCCATATGCCAGATCCATCGAGCCTGGAGTTTAACGGATGAGCGCTTGTATCCCAACCGTTGAAGTCCCCCACGACGGAAACGCGCCTGGCGTTAGGCGCCCACACGGCGAAGCGCACGCCGCCTTCGCAAGGGTGGGCTCCCATCTTGTCATACAGGCGGAAGTGGTTGCCCTCCTTAAACAGGTATATATCCATATCGGTGAACGGCGAAGTCCAAAGTGCGTTACTCTTCACGCAAATCCCTCCCAGCCCCTAAGTCCGGCGTCAATCTTCAGCCTCTAAGATCGACGCGATCCCCTCCAAAGGGATCTCCATCCAGTCGGGGCGGTTATTCAATTCGTAGCATATTTCATATGCGGCCTTCTCCACAAGAAAAGCCTTTAAGATTGCTTCAAAAGCCCCCTCTTTTTGAGGCAAAAAGGACGCCTCGCGAGCAGTTTTGTGATAAGAGGAAATGAACAGCTCGCAAACGGCGCGATACCAGGCTTTAGCCCGCGAAGACGCGACACCCTTCTCTTTATCGTCCAGCTCTCGCAGGGCGAAGTTTGCGGCGTAGTGGAAAGACCTGACCATACCGGCAATATCCTTCAAAGGGCTCTGCTTCCTCCGGCGCTCGGGGAGGCTTCTCGCCGGCTCCCCTTCGAAGTCGATGATAAAAAAGTCGTCGCCGGTAAACAGGACTTGCCCCAAGTGATAATCGCCGTGAATCCTCAAAGCCTCGCCGCCCGAAGCGGCAAATGAGACCTCAAGCAGATCAGAGGCTCTTTTCTTTTTCTCCAAGACACACAGGGCCAGCGCCCTTGCAGCGCCCTGCAGGTTGCCTATGTGTCTTTCGAGCATGGCTAAAGCCTCGTCGAGCTGGGCGCAGGCGGCCTCTAAAGCGTGGCTTTTATATTCGCCCTCAAATGGTACGGGCGAGAAGGCCGGGTCCTTTCTATCTGAGGCCAGGGCGATGTGCATCTCCGCCGTACGTCTGCCTAAAAGGGAAGCCATGTTCAATGTCTCTTTCTCTCCGTCTTTAGCTCCACCTTCGTCGAGAGAAGACAAGGCAGTCTTCAAAGCGCGCGTGAAATAAGACCACGCGTCGCCCCTGTTCTTGACGCAACCCTGAAGGAGCGCTACCTCGAAGGGGAGGCCTCTATCGGCCGGCTCGCACCTCAAAAAACCCATGAAGGGCGGCACGTGGGGAAATCCAGCTTCCGTGAGGAAGCGCACCATCTCGCCCTCTGGATGCGGCCCCTCTTCGACTTTCCTGTAAAGCTTGAGGAATAGTCTACCTCCGTAAATGATAGACGTGTTGCTCTGCTCTGCAGACAAAACTCGGGAATCACCAGAAGTGGCAACCTCTAAAAAGGTTTCAGCCGCCGCAGAGTCAGGAAGCCCTGTTAACTTTCCACCGCTACCGCTTAAGCTTTTACCTTTAGCGATGGCCTCAAGTATTAGGCTTCTAAATGTAGGATCAAAAACGCCATCTGCCAAAAAATAATCCCGAACTTGACATATCGTGGCATTCTTCTGCCTTTGAAGTGAGACATTTTCAGTAACGCGAGAAAGAGGCAACACGTAACGCTCAGATGAACCATCATCGAGCGACACATTTAAGAAAAGCAGCCTCGGAAAAGGCCCTTCGCCCATCGGAAAGTCTTCCCACACATCTACTGATGCTATCCTACTGGCTTTAGAGGCAAACCAACGACAGCGCGGAAGATAAGATGGCAGGCACCCTCGTAATATCTCGAAGGCTTCCGCTAAAAGAAGTTCCCCCATTTATCATCCCTCCCGAAGGCGCCATCACATGAAGTAGTCGAAGTCCGACTCGCGGCGCAGTCTGCGGCGCACCCTGAAAATACGACAGGGGATGACGGCCGGGTCGATCCTGAAGCACATGCTGTCGCCCTGGCAGATGAACTTTTCCCCACCCAGCAGGTCTTCGAGGAGATACGACTGCCCCTCCGATATGCCGAGTTCGCCCATGGGGATTCGAAGCGTTGCCTCGTGGGCATGGAACGGGTCAAGGTTTGCCACCACCAGGATGACGTTGGAGAGGTCTTCCGTGACCCTGCAGTAAAATAGCACGTTTTCGTCGTCCGCCTCGCAGAACTTCACGTTATGCGCCTCCTGGAGGGCCGGGTTCTCCCTCCGTGCACGGTTTACCCTGGCGATTAGATCCTTCAGGTTTCCCGGCGCATCCCAATTCCACTGCTTTATCTCGTATTTTTCGGAGTTCAGATACTCCTCTCTGCCCGGTGTGGCCTCGGAGACGCAGAGCTCGAAGGCCGGTCCGTATATGCCGTAGTTCGGAGAAAGCGTGGCGGCCAGCACCAGCCTCACTATGAAAGCGGGGCGGCCTCCGTACTGGAGGTATTCGGGGAGGATGTCCGGCGTATTAGGCCAGAAGTTTGGACGGAAGAACTCCCTCACGGGCGCAGAGGTGAGTTCCTTCATGTATTCGGTGATCTCCCACTTCGTATTGCGCCAGGCGAAATACGTGTAAGATTGGCTAAATCCGAGCTTGGCCAGGCGATACATGACCTTGGGGCGCGTAAAGGCCTCAGCCAAAAATATCACCTCTGGGTGAGCCTTCTTTACCTCACCTATGAACCACTCCCAAAAGGCAAAGGGCTTCGTATGAGGGTTATCCACCCGAAATATCTTTACACCCTTATCTATCCAGAAGAGGGCTATGCTTTTAAGCTCTTCCCAGAGCGATCTCCAGTTTTCACACTCGAAGTCAAAGGGGACCACGTCCTCGTATTTCTTCGGGGGGTTCTCCGCGTGTTGAATCGTGCCGTCGGGACGCCACTTAAACCACTCCGGATGTTCTTTAACATAAGGGTGGTCTGGGGAACATTGAAATGCCAAGTCCAACGCCACCTCGAGGCCCAGCTCGCCAGCCCTCTTCATGAAGGAGACAAAGTCGTCCATGGTGCCCAGTTCGGGGCAAATGGCTTTGTGGCCACCCTCGGTCGAGCCTATGGCCCACGGGCTTCCTGGGTCGTCAGGAAGGCTATTGGGGGAGTTATTTTTCCCCTTGCGATTGGTCTTCCCTATGGGTTGGATCGGTGGAAGGTATACCACGTCGAAGCCCATCCGCGCTATCTCCGGCAAGAGCTTTTCCGCGTCGGAAAATGTCCCGCAAGTTTTTCCCTCTTGATAACACGACCTGGGGAAGAACTCGTACCAGGCGCTGCAAAGAGCCTTCTTGCGATCGACCGTCACGCGCAGCTCTTTTCCGTATATGGTGGCTAAATTCTCCCTGAAACAGAGACGAAAGAGGCACGAAAACCCCTCCGAGGCGAGAAGCGCCTCGGCGCCTTCTGCATCCCGCCGCGTTGCCATGGACTGGAGGGCCTCCGCATAGCGCAAAAGTTCGGCGGAGCCGTCATCGTCAGGGACTTTTGCAGCTTTGCGCAGCATCTCCACGCCCACGGCGAGATCAGCAGTTACATCCTGGCCGGCCTCAATTTTTTTCAAGACGTCTTTTCGCCATGTAGAGAAATGGTCCACGCCTCCCTTTATCGTATAAAGATATTCCCCAATCTCCTCGATTCGACATGAAGCGCGCCATCTGTCATTGGGCAGAGGCATCATGGCAAGCTCGCTCCACTCGTCGGCGTCGGCCTTGCGATAGAGCAAAAAAGCTGCCACTTCGTCGTGGCCGTCCGAAAAAACGTCGGCCTCGACGTCGATGCGCTCGCCCACCGCCCTCTTTATGGGGAAGCGGCCACAGTCTATTTCGGGATAGACGCCCTCGATTACGACTCTCTTCCTACCTTCCATATTCACGCCCTCCCAATGAGCAACGCTACTGGAAAGCGCTTCAACGCCCCACTCACCGGAACAGCTTTCGCGGCATCTATGTGCATGCCAGTTATGGCATCATCGAAGGCCTTAGGCGCTCCCTTAGGCAGGACCACCCGTGCGTCCGCCCAGACCTCTCCTATGGGCCAGGCCCCTTCGGGCACTACAGAAGATACGAACCGCGGCGCGACGCATATCGCCCATTCGTCGTCGCCTTTTCTGGCAAAAGCCACCACGTGACGGGCCAATTTCCCCCTCACGGTGAGGGGGGCGAAATCGCCTGTCGCGAACAGGCGCTCGTGATCCTTCCTCGCTTTGAGGCCTTTATAGATCAAAAAGAGCTTGATCTTGCCGTCTACCCAGCCCGAAAGGAGCTCATCTACAAGCGCAGGAGAGCCGTCGCGCCTTTCGATATCTTCAAGCATTTGAGCTCTCTTGATGAAATCCACAGGCCTGCGATTGTCTGGATCCACCAAAGAGAGATCCCACAATTCTGTACCCTGGTAAAAGTCGGGGACTCCTGGGGAGGCGACCTTTATCGCAACCTGAGAGAGCGAATTGACGGCCCCGTAAAAGGCAATGCGCCTCATAAAGGGAAGAAAGTCATCGATGAAGGCGGCGTCACCCAAAGCGGCTTCCATGAAAGCGACAAAGGCCTCTTCGTATTCGAGGTCCGGCTTCAGCCACGCCGTATGGACCTTCGCCTCGCGGACAGCTTTGACGATATATTCTTTCATCCTCTCGATGAAGGTTGAAGACTCGGAGTCGCACAGAGGGGAAGCGCCGAGGAGCATCTGATAGAGAAAGTATTCGTCATTTCCGTCGGGAGCCGGATACCCCTCGATGAGCCTCTTCCTCGAGCGGTTTATCCTCGACCATCTCCTCAGGCACCTCTCCCACTCCAACGGCATTTCCGATAGGACATTTATGCGGCATCTCACATCTTCCCCTCTCTTGGTGTCGTGAGTGGAAGTGGCATTCATCGAATACGGCCAAGAGTGCTGCCTATCTTTCAAGAAAGCGAAGAAATCCTCGATGGGCGTGCCGAACCTATCCGGGCTTCCCCCGACTTCGTTGAGCGCAAGCAATCTGTTGTAAACGTAAAGCACCGTGTCTTCGAAGGCTTTTGCCAAGAGGGGACCGGTCAGCTGCTGAAAGTGCATGATCGCCTCCATCCTCCGGGCCTGCCGCTCTTCTTTGAGTTCGTCCCTGTAACCCAAGAAGAAGTCCTCGAGGAAGTCGAACTCATAAGTTAAGCCCGGCATCGTCTCCTTGGCGCCGTCTATCGCGCTTTTTATATAAACTTTATCCTCGTCGCTAAAACGGGATTCGGCGATGTAGGTGCGGTATACAGGGAAATGGGCCAAAACCTCCACGATGGCCCGCTTCAATCCGTATGAAGTGATGTCCCTCCCGTGGCGAAATCCGCTGGCTGCCTCTATCATCAGCGTGGCCACGTTGTCCACGTCTCCGGCCATTTCTTTGCCCATGATGAGCCGCTTCTTGTCGAAGACGAGCTCCTCGTAGGGCACCGTGAAGCCGCACAGGGAAGCGTAGATCCTGTCGAAAGCCTTCTCGCCCCTCTCATCGCAGAAGATGCCGTTGAGGCGGTTTAAGAAATCGTATCCCGTTGTGCCGTGGACGGGCCAGGACGAGGGCAGCCTTTCTTCAGGTGCAAGGATCTTCTCCACCACCAGGTAAAGGTCTCCCGCTTTCTCTCTCAATTTCGAGAGATAAGCCGTAGGATCGTACAGGCCATCGACGTGATCCACCCTCAGGCCGCATATCTTTCCCGCTCCGGTGAGGCTCAAGATGAGGGAATGGACGCGATCGAAGACCTCCTCCTCGTGGACGCGGATCGCGATCAGATCGTTCACATTGAAGAATCTCCTGTAGTTAATCTCCTCGCAAGCTACCTTCCAAAAGGCGAGGCGGAAGAGCTGGTGAGACAATAAGTCGTCGAGGGCATCGAAGCTATTTGGATCGCCCGGCTTGCCGTTGAACGCCGAGACTTTCTGATCAACATAGCCCTTTATTTCGGCACTCCCCGAGTAGAGCTCCCAAAGCATTTCCTTTATGAAGCGGGTCTGCTCATACCTCTCGTCTGGGTCTGTATCGTTTGAGTTCGAAGAGAGGCTTTTCATCGCATATAAAACCCCCAAGAGCTTTATGAGGTCTGGGTTGTTTTCCCCAAGCTTTTTCGTGAGCTTTTTGATGCCCGGCAGCAGGATATGGGTGTAGGACTCGACCCTCAAGGGAAAGACGATGTCGTAGTAGGAGACCGAAAATCCGGATTTACCATAGACGAGCGAGATCTCGCCCCCCTCAAGCGCATCCCCGTAAAAACGTCCCAAAAAGGGGGACAATATCCTGCCCTTCAAGGCGCGGTTCGGGTGATCCCACTCCGCATCGAACCA
>CAYTKB010000077.1:0-9657 GCA_964438265.1 uncultured Acetomicrobium sp.
GCCTTGCCAGTTCTGCGATTGCCATCGCCCTGCCATCAGCATTATCTGTAGCCGCCATTAGGATAGCAAGCCGCGCTATGTTGCTCGATATTTCAACCAGCTTATCCTTCATTTCGCCCTTTTTCTCAGGAAAGGCATCTCTTACAAGGATGTAATTTAACCTCTCTTCCTTCAGCGCCTCCTCTAAGCTCTCCCCAACGACAACATTGTCGATCGCTTTGTTAAATCTGATCAAAAATGCTTCCTTTTCGAGCTCTAAATGCGGCAGGTGGGCTTTGCTCTCTATGATTATAGTGGGGGCCTTTAGCGCTCCTATCCTTCGCATCACCTCCCGCTTGGGTGACAAAGGCACGTTTCCTTCTAAATCTTCCACAGGGCCGATGCCAATTCTCGATCCATTTATCGTAAGCAAAAGGGCCAAAGGAATCCCTTCCGCATCAATCTGTACTCCACCTATAACGTCACTCGCAACTTCACCTTCGTTGGTAGCAACGACAAAACCCGGAACCTTTCTAACAAAGGTATCCATGACGGAAGTTGCCACGGCATATTCAGCCGCTACGGGAAGATCGGTCACACCGTGGCCATACATTCTGCCAAAGACTTTTAAGACTGTTAGATGAGGCAAAGCGGCATCTTCATTGATAAGCCTTTTTAGGATTTCTATTTCAAAGGGCGTTATGCCCCGCCTTGGAACGGCTTTCCCTATGCCCCCGTCCTCGGTTCTCACCAAAAGCGCCCCATTTTCCACGAAAACTTCCTTAATGACAGTCCTAATACCAAAGCGCTCGCACAATATGCGACTTACGGCAGCAAAGCCTTGTGAGTCGTCCTGGTTTATCCCCGAGTGGCTGAAGACATGACCCACCCCTATATGACCTGCTATACATATGGCCATGGCTACGCCTCCTCTGAAGGAATAGATACTTCCCCTGATACGTTCATGTGAACAATGCGTCTTATATCTTCCACATCACTCGAATGTCCCAAAGCCCACATGAGTTTAGTGACGCATGCCTCCCTCGTCATATCATAGGCAGATATCGCGCCGGCCCTCATCGCCCTTACCCCTATCTCGTATTCCCTCAAGTCGACAATGCCATAAGGCACTTGGGTGGTTAGGATAATGGGTAGAGTGTTAGCCACTTTCTCCACTTCTTTAAGCAGATCTCTTTTTCTATAAGGAAGGCCACCCGACCCAAAGCACTCAAGGACCAATCCTCTATAACCCATCTCGACCAACTTGCCGATTATTATCGGATCGATGCCCGGAGTCAGTTTGAGGAGGAAAATAGAGCTGTCCCATTTCGCATCCAGCTCGGGGCGGCCGGTAAGCTCAGTTGGATTTACATTAAAGCTTAACTTTCCATCGTCGCTTATATATGCCACGACAGGATAATTTATACTATCAAAAGCATCTACCCTTACTGTGCTCACTTTTGAAGTTCTACATCCTTTCATGATCTTTCCGGCGAATGCTACAAACACACCGCTGAAATCAGAGGATGCGAACAGAAGGGCATCCCTCAAGTTTCTGTGAGCATCGCTTTCGGGCATACCCGCAGGGATCATCGCGCCGGTCAACACAACCGGCTTTTTCAAATTCCTAAGCATGAAGGAAAGCATAGAAGCCGTATACGCCAAGGTGTCCGTGCCGTGGGTAACCACAATCCCGTCGTGCTTTTGCAGGCCGGTGAAGGCCTCCTTTGCAATAAGTTCCCAATCTTCCGGCTGCATAAGGGAGCTATCGATGTTCAAGATTTCCTTAAACTCAACGCTTGCTATGTTTTGGTCGACCCCGGCAAGCACAAATATATCCTCAGGACCAAGCTTGGGAGCAAGTCCTTCTTTCGTCTTGACACTAGCTATAGTCCCGCCCGTACTCAAGATGAGGATTCTTTTCAACAAAAATCACCCCCTTCCTTCTTTCTTTTGTCGATTACAATGGCGCTACCTGCGCCAGGTGGCCGGCACAAAGAGCAGGAGCACCTCGTACAGCTCGAGCCTCCCCATGACCATGCACACGGAAAGCACCCACTTCCCAGCCATCGGGATCGAGGCGTAGTTATCCGTAGGGCCGACGCTTCCGAGGCCAGGACCTATGTTGTTGAGCGTAGCGGCAACGCTGGCAATGGCCGTTAAGACGTCAACGTTCAATCCAGCCATGATTATAGTGCCCACAGTAAATACTACTATGTAAATACTGAAAAAGACCAATATCGATGAGACGACCTCCCTGCTAACCACTTGATCGTTTAAACGTGTGTAGGTAACGGCTTTGGGATGAAGCAATCTCATCAGTTCGGCGTAGATCTCCTTGAATAGCATCAAGATTCGAACGTTTTTGATGCCTCCTCCAGTCGAACCTGCGCACCCTCCGATGAACATGAATACGAGCAGGAGAGCCTGAACATAAAACGGCCACATCTCATAATCCGCCGTGACATAACCTGTAGTCGTAATTATGCTCACTACCTGAAACGCCCCGAATCGCAAGGCATCCAAGAATGTGTCGTAGTTGCCAGAAAGGAGCAAGAAGGCAGCGACAGAAAGGACGCCGCCGACCACCAAAGAGGCATAGAAACGAAATTCCTCATCTTTCCACCAGGCACCTATATCGCCTTTTAGGACCTTAAAATGTAGCGTAAAATTGGCGCCGGCCAAAAACATGAATAGAATTATCACCCAATCGAAATAGGCGTTGCCATACTGTCCTATGCTGGCGTTCAGTGGCGAGAAGCCACCTGTAGCCATTGTGCCGAACGTGTGGGTAAGCGCTTCGAATATGTTCATCCCACCCAAGAAGAGGAGGCCGGTTTCGAGTGCCGACAGCAAGACATAGACTCCCCACAACAAAAGAGCCGTATGCCGAATGCGCGGTGTAAGCTTTTCCGGCACAGGACCTGGCACCTCGGCCTTATAAAGTTGCATACCTCCCACTCCGAGCATAGGCAATATGGCCAAACTCAATACGATAATGCCCATTCCGCCGAGCCAATGCGTGAGGCTACGCCAAAATAGAATCCCCCGCGGGACAGATTGGATGTCGATCAGCACAGAAGCTCCAGTGGTGGTGAAGCCAGACGCAGCTTCAAAGAAGGCATCAGTATAGGTGGTAAGTGTCCCATGCAGCCAGAAGGGCAGCCCCCCGATAGCCGAAACAAGAAACCACGACAATCCCACCGCCGCAAAGGCCTCTCTGGGACCCATATCTCCCGCCTTCTTCCCGCGACCGAGGAGCAAAAAAACGCCGGATATAGCTAAGCCGAAGGCCATGCTGTAAATAAGGGGAAATAGGTCGTCGCTGCCATCGATCGCTGCCCAAAAGATCGGCCACAACATCCAGAGCGACACAACTATTCCAAGTAGGCCGAGAATTTTGCAAACTATGCCAACCCGCATTTAAAGACTACCCCTCGAGGATGTTTAAGGCTTTAGAAACGAGCCCGCTCGACGCAAATAACACTACTGTATCGTTGGCCTGAAGCACGGCGTCTCCGTCGGGAACGAAGATCTCGCCATTTCTCTCTATAAAGGCTATTACAACCCCTTTGGGCAGATTGAGTTCTCTCAAGGGTTTCCCGATCGTTGGGCTATCCGCAGGCACAGACACTTCCAACATCTCTGCACCGATTTTGTCAATTATAGAGAGCGATGTGGCCTGCTCAGAATAGCGAACAAAACGCAGTATCATAGAAATTAAGGCTTCGTTCGGATTTACCAAAGAATCCACTGGCAGATATCGATCCATGTTCAAATACGTCTTATGACGCACCACGGCTATGCTCTTCTTCGCGCCGAGGGCTTTGCCCAACACGGCGATCAATATATTGGTTTCGTCGTTGGCCGTCGTGCAAACAAAGCCATCGACATTCTCGACGCCCTCCTGTTTCAAGAACTCTTCATCGTCGGCGCTGGCACACAATACGACGGTCTTTTCCAGCTCTTGGGCCAGGCGCTCGCATTTCTCCTTGTCCATATCGATCAGCCTTACATCGATGAAATTTGGGCTACGTTCAAGCCTGGAGGCGAGTTGAAAACCTATTTTGCCCCCTCCCACGATGAAGACGCGGTGTAAGGGGCGCTTCTTTTTGGGCTGCAATAACGATTCCACAAATGGGAGGTCTTCCCTCATGCACACGAGATAACAGAGATCGCCTTCGCAAAACCTCGAGTCGCCGGATGGGACAAAACCCTCGTCGCCCCTCTCGATGAAGACGATGATGGATCGAAGTTTGGAATATCGCTTTCTGACATCGCTCAAGGTCACGTTGACCACCGGTGAATCGGGGGCTACTCGAAAGGCATATATGCCGACCTGTCCCCTGATTAGCTCCCCAGCGTAAGAAGCGGCCTGCACGAAGAGCAGTTCTTCGATCTCTCTCGCCACTGACCGTTCAGGAGAAGCCATGAGATCAATCCCAAACTCGTGGGCCCATGCCTGCGTATCGGTGAACTCCAGACTTCGCACTCTGGATATGACTCGCTTAACGCCCGCCCTCTTGGCGATCCAGCAGGCCAATATGTTCACCTCATCACGATCGGTACAGCCGACCAAAAGGTCTATATTTCCACCCTGCTGCACGCCCGCCTTTGCTAAAACTTGAGGGCGGGCGCCGTTCCCTCGGATCACCATGGCATCGAGCTCGCCATCAGCTTTGGCTGCTTTTCCCTCGTCCTGTTCTATGATTATGACGTCGTGACTCTCTTCTATCAATTTTTGAGCGAGGCTAAATCCCACTTCTCCGGCACCCACTATTACGACGCGCATTTTCGCACCCCTTGTGCTATCCTTGTCAAAGCAATTTCATAGCGATGGATATTATAGACCAATAAGGGGGTGAAATCGTGCCCGATCAACCCAAAATAGCCTTGGTCGTAGCCGGAGGAACGATCGGCATGAGTTACAGCGAGCGAGAGGGTGGCTACGCTCCAGCTCTTGGAGCCCAAGATATGTTTCGATGGATCGACCAGGCTCGACTGAATTGTTCCATAGAGGTGGTCGACTGGAGTCATCAACCCAGCTGCCATTACACCACCAGAATGACTATAGACCTCATCCAGATACTCCGCAAACTTGTAGAGGACGGCTTCGAAGGCATAGCAGTCACCTGTGGCACGGACACCATGGAAGAGATGGCATATCTTGCGGACCTGCTCTGGGCTTATCCGCAGCCGTTGATATTCACGGGAGCCATGATACCATCGGATCACATCGGCACAGACGCCATCCTGAATTTAAACCAGGCCGTTTTAGCGGCCGCCTCAAAGGTTGCCTGGGGCTTGGGGGTCCTTGTCTGCATGCAAGACCAACTCTTTGCTGCCTCAGAGGTTTGCAAGGTGACGAATTATCGCAGAGATGCCTTCGAGGCGCCTGGGCGCGGTCCGGTCGGAGAGATAGTGGAAAGGAACGTTCAAATCTTGAGGTCGCCAAAGCGGGCTACGCCTTTGCCGGAGCCGGTTGTGCCGGCGAAGGATGTAGAGATAATCTGGGCCTCTTTGGGCGGAGGTGAGGTGTTGTTAAACCTCTTGACCGAAGAAGAGCTGGACGGGATAGTATTGGCTGCCTTCGGATCGGGCAACGTAAATCCTCTGTGGTTGCCACCCATTAAGAATATAGTTCGGCGAGGAATTCCGGTCGTGCTCACATCGCGTTGCCAGAGGGGGCAAGTCTTGCCAATATATAGCTATGAAGGCAGTGCCCTAAGATTATTCAAAGCAGGTGTGTTAAACGGAGGGCACCTGTCTCCGCTACAGGCACGGCTCAAGTTGGCCGTCGGAATTGGCGCAGGCTACACTGGTGATGTCCTGCAGCAATACCTGCTCCGCTAAACATACGAACTGCTAAAAACCAATACATGTTGCTTTAGACTCGGTCTTGTGGGCTACAGCCTTTGTGTGAAACGTGAGACGTAAGATGCGAGATGTTAAACGTGAAACATAAGATGTGAGATGTAAGAGGGGGAAAGTTAGAGGAAGACTAAGAAAGACAAAAAACAAAGACGTGGTCCCAAGAGTGCTTTGAGGGGTGAAGGTCTATGGATGAAGTCATGGTGGCCAACATTATCGGGGAGATCATAAACAAGGCTGCCGAAGGCGGCATTAGGTGGGGGGAGCATGAGACCAAATACCGGCGACCCCTCATCGGATTTCTGAATGCCTTGGACGACCGATTTATAACGCTTCGCGATAAAGTGAACCCAAAACATTTACTGCCCGATGACATTTTAAGAGGGGCAAAGACAGTGGTCTCATTTTTCTTTCCCTTTGCGCCAGACATAGTGAATAAAAACAGGCGCAAAGAAGGGGATCCCGATATCAGCTGGCTATATGCATATGCCCAGACTAACGTCTTGATATCGAGCACTTGCGAACGTATCAGAGACGCCCTTTCGGGCTTAGGCATCATGGCCGGGTGGGTTGAACCGACCCACAATTTTGATAAATCCACGCTGTTGAGCAGATGGTCGCATAAAAGCGTCGGATATACGGCAGGTCTGGGCAGATTTGGCCTCCATCAGATGCTGATCACGCCGCTCGGATGCGCTGGACGGTTTGGGAGCCTGATTTTGGACTATCATCTTAAGCCCACCGACCCACTGTTGGCACCCGAAGCCGAAGTATGCCCAACCCTAGAGGGTAAAGCCTGCAATGCCTGTATTAAAGCATGTCCGGTCGGTGCCATCTCGTCTGATGGAGTCGACAAGCACAAATGCTTCAACCATCTCAATGAAGTCAACGAACGTTATAAATCGGTCATCGGGGATGAAGTAGATGCTTGCGGGAAATGTGCCACTACGACATGTGCGCTAAAAGATCTGAGCCAGTGAGAGCAACTTGAGCTAATCCTCAATGACCCTACACGAATGGCACTAAAGCTACGAAGAGGAAAATGAGCCAGCGCATCCCGCTCAATTTGACCGCTCGGCCGCGAAGCGCAAAACACGCCACGGCAGAAATGAGGGAAAGTTGCGGAAACCAAACAAGCTCGCCGGGAAGCAACTTGGAAAGGGCGCTCAGGCCGAACTCGCACAGGGCAAAAACGAACTCCACTCCCCAAAGGGCCCACCCCACCAAAGGTAGCGGCAAAAGGGCCAAGAGAGAAGCCGCTGCACCGAGGGGAAAGAGCAGCGAAAAGGCTGGGATGGCGACAAGGTTTACGATCAATCCCCCCAAGGGGACGCTGCCGAAGGTGTAGGCTATCTGTGCCGCCGTCGTAACCCAAACAGATGGGCTGGCCGTGATGGCACCATGCCAAGTGCGCTCCACGCTTGCCAAGGAAGCGAGCGTCAAGGCGGCCAACACCGAAAGCCTCCACCCCACATCCCAAAACCACCAGGGGCGCCACAAAAGCAACGCGGCGGCCGCAAGGGATACGGAGTGCACAGGGGATTGAGGGCGGCCGATCCAGCCGGCCAGTATCATCGCCTCGATCATGAGCGCAGCCCTCAGGGCACTCGGCGCGGCACCTGTCATCAGCGTATAAAACCATATACAAGCGCTCACCCACGCCGGTGCAAGAGGCACATTCCGGAAGATTTTGCGAAATACGACGGCTATCAAACCGACATGGAAGCCAGATACGGCAAGGAGATGCACTGTGCCCCATCGACGATGTCGTTCCTCGAGCTCCGGATCTCTGACACCCAAGAGGGCGGCGCTCATGTAACCGCGCAGGCGCGGGGGAAGCCTCAAAAGTAGAAAGCGCCGCAGGCGCGTGCGCCACCATCCCAAAAGCGAACCCTCGCCCCCGGAGCGCTTAAGCTCAGCCACGATGACCTCGCCGCTTACACCCCTGGCCCTCCAGTATAGATGCGGATCGAACTCTCCAGGTTTTTGAGCCCTAAAGAGCCGACGGGGGAAACCTTTGAGGTAAACGCCGTCGCCCTCTTTCAACGCCAACGCGGGCGAGGCATATACGAGCCACCTTTTGCCCGATACATCCGCCACGAGAGCCCTTTTGCCTCCCCAGGGCCGCTCTATGACTACAACGCCCTTACCTTCGACAGCTTGAGGAAGCGGAGGTTCAACGGAGGACCTCCAAGAGATGAAAAATCCCCCCAAGGCTGCGAGGGCTACGAGGAGAGATGCCACACAGGTCAGTCGCTTGTCCATCCTCTTGGCGCCGAGGAGCGAGAGGCCCAGGGCGGCGAGTCCTCCTATCACCCCACAAACCAAGGGAGATACTCCCCTTGAAAAGGAAAGAAGGGCACCACTCCAACCCAAAAGCAAAACCAGCGCAGGGGAAGTGTGTAAAAGCGTCACGGTGAACCCACGGTTATGAGGTTTCGAACGGCTTCCAACTTCTTCGGGCCTATCCCCTTGACCTGCAGCAGGTCTTCGACGCGCCTAAAGGGGCCGTGGCTTTCTCTGTAAGTTATTATGGCCTCTGCCGTCTTCGGCCCGATCCCTGGAAGCCGCTCAAGGTCTTCCTTAGAAGCCTTGTTTATGTCAATCAAGCCAGTGGAAGTGCTGTCTAAAAAGCTCCCCTTTTTCTGATTCTCTTGGGCCACAAAGCCTTGTACCGGTACCTTGGCCTCGCCCTTCTTAGGGACGTGCACATGGATGCCGTCGGCCAATTTCGCCGCGAGGTTTATGGATTCAGCGTCGGCCTCATCTGTAAGCCCGCCGGATTTCTCGACGAGCTGGTAGACCCTAGAGCCGGCTGGAAGATTGTAAACCCCTGGCCTCACGACGGCACCGGTGACGTAAACCACCCACTCCTCTTCCTGAAGAGGCGCTGCGACCAGTTCCGCTTGCACCTCCCGGGACCTAACCCCCAAGGAGGGACCGGCTTCAGTGGTGGGCCCATCGTCGGAAAAATGGCCGGAGAAAGTCCACAGTAAAAACGAAGCCAAAAGGAAGCACCCCACACCGCCTGCGAGGAAAAGAAAGCCGCGCCACCTACCCTGCCCTATCACGAACCTCACGCTCCCGCAAGGGAAAAGCACGCAGAGAGAGGATCTCTCCATGGAGGCACCAATGTTCGGCGCACACTAATTTAACGAGGGCGAACTTCCCCAAGCAATTTGCGTCTCCTGGCACGATCACCACTTTATCGGTAACGGTTCGACCCTGAAGTAACCCCTCACCCTTGGGAGCAAAACCGTCGAGCAAGATTTCGTATTCCTTCCCCACAAGGCCCTTGTTGATCTCAAGCGCTATCTCGGATTGAAGAGCGTTCACTGCGCAGAGGCGCTCTCTCTTCGTCTCTTCCGGAATCTGCCCTGTCATCCGCGCAGCGGGCGTGCCTTCTCGAGGGGAATAGGAGGCCGTATGCACCTGATCGAAGCGAAAAACCTCCAGGGCTCGCAGGGAGGCCCTGAAATCTTCGTCGCTTTCCGTGGGAAAGCCCACGATGAGATCGCTGGTCAAGCCGAGCTGAGGTAAGGCATCCCTCAACCTCTCCACTTTGGCAGCGTATTCAGCCACAGTGTAGCCGCGGTTCATGAGGCGCAATATCCGGTCGCTTCCAGACTGCATGGGCAGGTTGACCGAGGGGCAGATAGATTCAACCCGCGCCATAACTTCGATCAGATCATCTGTGAAGTCGCGCGGATGAGACGTGGTGAAGCGCAACCTAACAAGGCCAGGAATGGACGCCACATCCTCCAAAAGGCGAGGGAAGCTATATCCCTTTAGATCACTACCGTAGCT
>CAYTKB010000078.1:0-9552 GCA_964438265.1 uncultured Acetomicrobium sp.
CCTCGCGAGAGCTGTGGCCGGAGAGGCGGATGTGCCATTCTTGAGTGTGAGCGGCTCCGACTTCGTAGAGATGTTCGTGGGTGTGTGTGCTGCGAGGGTGCGCGATCTCTTCGAGCAGGCGAGAAAGTATCAGCCGTGCATAGTGTTCGTCGATGAGATAGATGCCGTAGGGCGTCACAGGGGGGCGGGCCTCGGAGGAGGCCATGACGAGAGAGAGCAGACCTTGAATCAGCTGCTCGTGGAGATGGATGGTTTTGACGTATCGACGGGCATCATAGTGATGGCTGCCACGAACAGACCTGATATCCTCGACCCGGCGTTGCTTCGCCCTGGGCGCTTCGATCGCCACGTCGTCGTGGACAAGCCCGATTTCAAGGGAAGGCTTGCAATACTTCAGGTACATATGAGGGGTAAAGTCCTCGATAAAGACGTCGACCTGGAGGTCATAGCGAAGCGCACTCCCGGTTTTGTGGGAGCTGACCTCGAGAACCTGGTCAACGAGGCCGCCCTCCTTGCGGCTCGGCGAGGCAAGAAGGCGATCTCCATGGCTGAACTGGAAGAGGCCATAGACCGTGTAATAGCTGGTCCAGAGCGGAAAAGTCGTATAATCAGTCCGAGGGAGAAAGAGATAATAGCTTTCCACGAAGCGGGTCATGCGATGGTGGCTAAGATGCTCCCCGGGTGCGATCCTGTGCATAAAATTTCCATAATACCTCGTGGCCATAATGCGCTGGGCTATACCCTGCAGTTGCCCGAAGAAGATCGTTTTCTCATCTCCAAGGGAGAGCTCAAAAACCGGATATGCGTCCTTCTTGGAGGCAGGGTGGCTGAGGAGCTGTATTGTGACGACATAACGACCGGGGCTCAGAACGACCTCGAGAGGGCCACTCAAATAGCCAGAGAGATGGTGACGGAGTTCGGCATGAGCGATCGCCTCGGCCCGGTTCGTCTTGGCCGCAAGCAGCACGAGGTCTTCCTTGGGCGCGATATCATGGAAGATCGCAATTACAGCGAGGAAATAGCCTATGCCATCGATCAGGAACTGCGGAGCATCATCGACGATTGTTACAAGATCGTGCGCACCATCTTGACTGAACAGGGCGAAGCGCTCAAAGAGGTGACTAAGGAGCTATTGGCCCGTGAAGTTCTGGAAGGCGACGAATTGGATAAGCTATTAGAAGGCATCGAAACCAAAAAGGGTGAAGGGATGGTCGCCTCTGAGGGCAAGATGAGGTCCAACCTGAAAACCGATGCCCCTAAGCGGGATGGGTGGAGACCATCTGTTGAGCCGGCTTGAGCCTTCGAGGTTTTTGCGTTTCTTTAGTGTTTAGTTAAAGAGGATCGTTTTTTATGGATGAGGATCGTTTTGTAATGCAAGCCCCATGGCCTCCTGCAGGCGACCAGCCAAAAGCGATCGAGGCCTTGGTCGAGGGACTCAGTAGGGCATATCGGTTCCAGACTTTAATGGGGGTAACTGGGAGCGGTAAAACTTTCACAATAGCAAATGTCATAGCTGCCGTTCAGCGTCCTACCTTGGTCATAGCTCATAATAAGACGCTGGCGGCGCAGCTATACAGTGAGTTCAGGGAATTTTTCCCCCACAACGCTGTCCATTATTTTGTCAGCTACTACGACTACTATCAACCTGAGGCATATGTTCCAGAGCACGACCTTTACATAGAAAAGGATGCCTCCATAAATGAGCGCATAGAGAAATTGCGCCTTGCCACGACGAAGTCCTTGCTGGAACGGCGGGATGTCATCGTCGTGGCAAGTGTGTCGTGTATATATGGGTTGGGCAAGCGCAAGGCTTACGAGGAAGTCGTGATGCGCTTTTCCGCCGGAGAGCGGTGGGGGCGCAGGCGTTTCATGGAAAAACTTTTGGAGAACTACTATGTGAGAAATGACCTCGTCCTTGAACCTGGAAATTTCAGGGTGCGAGGGGACGTGATAGAAGTCTATCCGGCTTATAGCGACAGCGCGCTCAGAATAGCTTTCTTCGACGACGAGATAGAGACGATAGAGGAGTTCGATCCTTTGACCGGAAAGAGGATCGAAAGGAAGGAAAGGGCGGCCATATATCCCGCACAGCATTACGTAACCTCGGGCGCTGCCATAGCCGAGGCCTTGCTCGCGATAGAAGAGGAATTAAAGCTTCGTGTTGCGCAATTGCAGTCCGAAGGCAAGCTCGTAGAGGCTCAACGTTTGGAGGCGCGCACGCGATATGACATGGAGATGATGGCCGAGGTCGGCTACTGCTCCGGAATAGAAAACTACTCGCGCTACCTCGACGGAAGGGCTACAGGTGAACCGCCGGGTACGCTGCTCGATTTCTTCCCTCACGATTTTCTCATGGTGATAGACGAGTCTCACATCACGGTGCCGCAAATCCAGGGTATGTACAACGGCGACAGGGCTCGGAAGGAGACGTTGGTCGCTCACGGATTTCGTCTTCCTTCTTGTCTCGATAACCGGCCTCTGCGATGGGAAGAGTTTATGCAATATATGAGGCAAGTCATCTTCGTCTCCGCCACTCCAGGGGATTGGGAGTTGGAGATTTCGTCGCAAGTGGTAGAACAGATAGTGCGCCCAACGGGCGTCCTCGACCCCGTTGTGGAGGTCGTGCCGGCCAAGAACCAAGTTGACGACCTTATCGATAGGCTGCGTTCTGTGACTGAAAAGGGAGAGAGGGCGCTGGTTACGACGCTCACGAAGCGCTCGGCCGAAGATATGGCCGAGTATCTGGCCGACCTCGGCTTCAAAGTGCGATATATCCATTCGGAGCTCGATACGTTTGAACGGGCTGAAGCCATAAGGGACCTGCGCATGGGCGAGATAAGCGTATTAGTCGGCGTCAACTTATTGAGGGAGGGTTTGGACCTGCCTGAGGTAACCCTGGTGGCCATACTCGATGCCGACAGGGAAGGCTTTTTGCGCTCGGGCCGCTCTCTCATTCAGATGATAGGTCGAGCAGCGCGGAATACGGCGAGCACCGTTGTCCTCTACGCCGATGAGGAAACGGGTGGTATCCGTCGTGCCGTGGAAGAGACCAGGCGCAGGAGAAAGATCCAAGAGCGATATAACGAAGAACACGGCATAGTGCCGGAGACGATAAAAAAGGCAGTAGTGTCGTTTCTTCCTGCTGAACTGAGCCCTTCAAGCTTTATCGGCAAAAAAGCACCCCCGAGAGAAAGCTTGGAAGAGATGTCTGTAGCCGAATTGGAGCACATTATGTGGGAAGCTGTGGAACGGCTCAACTTTGAGGAAGCGGCCCAGATCCGCGATCTTGTAGCTCGAAAGAGAGGAGGTGACTGGCAGCGTGTCGCAGTGGATCGAAGTGATAGGCGCAAGGCAACACAACCTAAAAGACATCGACGTGCGCATACCTCGAGATAGGCTTGTGGTCGTAACTGGTCCCTCCGGGTCAGGTAAATCCTCCCTCGCTTTCGACACTATCTACGCCGAAGGACAACGCCGCTATGTGGAGTCTCTTTCTGCCTACGCTCGCCAATTTCTGGGCGTACAGGACAAACCTGATGTGGACGATATTTCCGGCCTCTCCCCCGCGATATCGATAGAACAGAAAGGTGTCTCTCACAATCCTCGTTCCACTGTAGGGACTGTGACCGAGATATACGATCATCTGCGCCTCCTCTTCGGGCGAGCAGGCATTCCGTATTGCCCAAAATGCGGCACGCCAGTGCGCCGTCACACCCTGGATCAGATAGTGGACCTCATTCTGGATCAGTACGAGGGGCATCGCCTTGAGATACTCTCTCCCTTGGTCCGCGGGAAAAAGGGAGAATTTAAAAATCTATTCTTGCAGCTTCACCAAAAAGGGTTCCTTCGAATTCGCGTCGATGGGGTCGTCTACTGGCTCGAGGATGAAATTCCCTTGGACAAAAACCAGAGGCATTCTATCGAGGTGGTAATTGACAGGCTGCAGGTGCAGAAGGAGAAGAGAGATCGGTTAAGCGAAGGCGTGGAATCCGCTTTGAGAGAGAGTGAAGGTTTTGTCCTTTTATTGATAGATGGTGAAAGAGAGGAGCTTCTTACGGAGAATTACGTCTGTCCGAGCTGTTCCATATCGCTGCCGGAGGTGGAGCCTCGCCTGTTTTCCTTCAATAGTCCCTATGGAGCGTGTCCGTCTTGCTCCGGTCTCGGCAGTTATCAGTACTTTTCAGCCGACTTAGCCGTCGATCCCGAGCGTTCGGTCCTCGGGGGGGCACTCCTTCCGTGGAAGACGAGTCACTATATGCTGCGCAGGCTGGAAGCGCTCGCAAGATATAAGGGCTGGAATTTGGACCCTCTCTTTCGTGAACTTCCTAAAGAACTGCAGGACGCGATCCTGAACGGCACTTCAGACCGTTTGCCGATGACGTACAGGGAGAGAGGAGAGGAGTATTCGTATATAGGGCGGTATGAAGGGCTACTGCCATGGCTTGAGCGCCGCTTCAACGAGACAGAATCGGACGCGATACGCGACGAACTGGCCACCTATCGCGCCGAAGATGTATGCGAGACGTGCAAGGGATTGCGCCTGCGTCAAGAGGCACTCTCTGTGCGGATAGGCGATTATACCATCGGAGATTGGGTCTCTATGCCGGTTCAGGTGCTCTTGGGCCACCTTAAGAGGATGAAATTCCCCTCGTCAGATTGGTTGATCGTGGAGCAAGTGGTGAAAGAGGTCAAAAAGCGCCTTTCCTTTATGGTCGATGTGGGAGTAGGTTACCTCACTCTTTCGCGAAGGGCCGATACGCTTAGCGGCGGCGAAAGCCAGCGCATCAGATTGGCTACGCAAATAGGCTCTAAGCTCTCCGGTGTGTTGTACGTGCTCGATGAGCCGACCATAGGCCTCCACCCTCGAGATACGGGCCGGCTCCTCAATACGCTGCGTTCCATCCGCGACCTGGGCAATACTGTCATAGTCGTCGAACACGACAGAGACGTCATGATGGCTGCCGACTTCCTCGTGGAGATGGGCCCTGGAGCTGGCGAAATGGGGGGCAGGGTTACGGCAGTTGGCACGCCTGAGGAGGTAATGGAAAGTGCCCGTTCATTGAGCGGGCCATATCTGACGGGCGAGAGCTCCGGAGTGGTAAAACCCCCTCATGGCGTGCGAAAGCCTTCAGGATGGCTAAAGATTTTGGACGCATCGGAACACAACCTAAAACATATAGACCTATCCATACCGTTGGGCGTCTTCGCCTGCATAAGCGGCGTTTCTGGATCGGGAAAGAGCACGCTCATGTACGATGTGCTTTACAGGGGGCTCAGACGCAAGCTCGACAGGAATTTCAGAGAAAGGGCGGGGGCGCATCGCGATATCGTGGGTTTCGAAAGTATCAAGAAGGTAGTCCTCGTCGACCAGAGCCCCATCGGCAGGACTCCTCGGTCCAATCCGGCCACCTACACCGGAGTCTTTACTCCCATAAGGGATTTTTTTGCCCAGCTTCCTGAGGCTAAGCTTCGGGGGTACGGTCCAGGGCGCTTCAGCTTCAACGTCAAAGGAGGGCGGTGCGAGGCCTGTCGCGGAGAGGGGAAGATGCGCGTTTCCATGCTCTTCATGCCCGACGTGTATGTGACCTGCGAGGTCTGCGGCGGCAAGCGCTATAACAAAGAGACGCTCGAGGTGCGTTATAAGGGTTTGAGCATTGCGGATGTGCTTGAGCTCACAGTAGATGAGGCCCTTGAGCTATTCAAAGATATACCGAGCATCGCATCCAAGATGAAAGTGATTCAAGAAGCCGGTTTAGGATATATTCGCCTCGGTCAGCCGGCTACTACGTTGAGCGGCGGCGAGGCACAGAGGGTAAAGCTTTCATACGAGCTCAGCAAGCGCTTCACCGGTTCAATTTTATATCTTTTGGATGAACCGACGACAGGACTGCATTACCTGGATGTCAAAAAACTCCTCATCCTTCTCCACAAGCTCGTAGATCAGGGGAACTCGCTGCTCGTCATAGAGCACAATTTGGATGTTCTGGCCTCGTCGGATTACATCATGGACCTGGGACCAGAGGGTGGAGACGAAGGAGGATATGTAGTTGCAGAGGGAACCCCAGAGGAAGTCGCTTCCGGCGGAGTAGGGTATACGGCAGAGCACCTGGCACGCTTCTTTGGACAGTTGAAGGTGGCTGTCTCTTGAGAAAACCATTCGATGACGGAGATCTCTGTTTCGGTCGTCATCCCGTTTTGGATCTATTGAGGGCCGACCCTAAGCGTTGCCTTAAGCTATATCTTTCTCGCTCGGCAGAGGAGCCCTTCCGTCAGCGCGTCATTGCTATGGCCAAAGGCGGGGGAATACCTGTGCAGCACGTAGAGATGTCCTTCCTTGACCGCTTAGCGCCCCTGTCAGTCCATCAAGGCGTGATCGCACGGGTGGCGCCAGTCACACTTCTTGACTTCTGGAAATTCGTGGAGGGCATTCCGCCTTCGCCCGAACCATTGCTCGTCGTCTTGTTGGATCATGTGAAAGACCCACAAAATTTGGGGGCCATTGTAAGGACGGCGGAAGCTTGTGGCGCTGCTGGCCTCCTGCTTCCTAAGCGCAGGGCTGCTCTTCCCACGGGGAGCGTGGCTAAGGCGAGTGCGGGTGCCGTCTTTCGCGTGCCTATCGTGTCTATCGTCAACGTCGCCAGAGCGATAGGTGATTTGCAGGAGCTTGGACTTTTTAGCGTCGGGCTCGACGCCGCGGGGGAAAGATCTCTCTTTGCTGGGGCTCTGCCCGAGAGATTGCTTTTGGTTGTCGGGGAAGAATCGGGCCTTAGCAGGCTTGCTAAAGAGCGCTGTGATGAAATTAGGAAGATCCCCATGCGCGGGAAGGGCGAATCTCTCAATGTCTCCGTCGCGGCTTCTATAGGCATGTACGAGTGGTTTCGAGCCAGAGAAAGCATCTTTTAATTATATCATGATATAATATTAGCATCTAAGATAAGAGGAGGGACGGTGCACTCTTTGAAGAGATGGATCGTCGCATTGATATGGCTATCTTGCCTGGCGTATTTTGTAGATATGGCCTTCTTTTTCCCGCATCGATGGCAGGAAAGCCTCGTCTACGGCAGTGGGCCTGAAATAGGCGTGTTCTTGAGGCCTCATATGACGGCGGCTGACTTCGCAAGAGAGACCAAGAGATGTGGAATAGTAGATGATGCTGGCTCTCTCGCCCGTTGGCTCGCGCGCCTCGATGTAGACAGACACCTGACGCCGGGGCTTTATCGTTTGCGGCGCGGTACTCCTTGGGAAGTCGCTCACGAGATAGCCGAAGCTGAACCTGAACTTTTAAATGTTGCCATAGTGCCGGGAGAAGACCCCGAGAGGTTTTTGCAGAGATTGAAAAAGATCTGCCCTTTTTCAGATCCCGAAGGGAAAATGCGAGAGGCGTTGCTTCGGGATGAAAACTTCCCGTCCCCTCTTCGGCCGTTTCTGTGTCAAGATTGGCGCAACAGGATGGCCTTTCTTGCCCCGGAAACATACAAAGTAACCCTCTCACCTGATGGGCTCGAAGAATTGGTAAAAGAGGCATCTTCTGCCTGGTGGGAGAGCGTATCTGGGCGCATTCGTGATAAACTGTATCAGCTTTCTGACATTGCCGTATTGGCCTCCATCGTGGAGAGGGAAAGCGCTCGTTCTGAAGAGAGAAGGAGGATAGCTGGGGTTTTTGTGAATCGCCTCAAAGCTGGTATGCCGCTGCAATCATGCGCCACAGTGATATATGCGTGGCGTCTCAATGGCGAGTCGAAGACTGCACTCACCCATGACGACCTGCGGCTCAGCTCTCCCTATAACACATACCTTTATCAGGGTCTTCCGCCAGGCATCATCGCCATTCCATCGATAGATTCGTGGAGCGCGGTGTTGGAGCCGGAGGAGCATTCCTATTATTACTTTGTGCTAAAAAGCGATGGGGGGCACCATTTCTCTCGGACATACCAGGAACATTTGAAGGCTCAAAAAGAGGAAAGAAGAAATCAATCTCATAAATGAGCAGCACTGCTGATGAGGTGGTTGATTTGAACCGAGAAGAAAAGATAATATCGTCGCTGGTCGATCTGTGCGAGGGGAAGGAGGTCGATTATTCCGATATATTCCTTCAAGCTTCTTGCGGTCACTCGGCCAGCTTTGAAAACGGCTCGTTGGAAGAGCTCAGCTCGGGCATAACATGGGGATGCGGAGCGAGATGCGTTTCTGGCGATCACGTTATTCTGTCGCATTATCCTTCAGTGGTGGGCAATGAGGTCTATAGATGTCTCGCAGACGCGGCGTCTAAATGGCATCTCTTTCTGCCCCAGCTTGATTTGGGCGACGCTCCGCTCCTGGAGCTCTCAGATACGGAAAGAGGCCTTTCCTTGGGCAGTCTCGACTTTCTTTACGACATAGATCGCCGAGTGCGGGAAACTAGTGCACTCATAAGACAGGTCACCTTGAGGTATCGTGCTTCCCTCGCGAGGGTTGCCATCTTTAGAGGTGACGGGATTATGAAGCTTGACAGGCGTTGGCGTAGCCTCTTTACTGCAGACGTGGTGACAGAAAAGGAAGGCCTTCTTCAGAGAGGATATGAGGTGAAGGCTTCGAGTGAGCCGATCGACCAGTTTTGGTCACATTTGGACCCCCTTGCCGTGGCGATGACGGCAGCGCAGCGGGCTTTGCTTATGTTAAATGCCTCTCCTTGTCCTGCAGGGCGCATGCCGGTGGTTTTGGCCGGAGAAGCTGGTGGGACCATGGTGCATGAGGCATGCGGTCATGGATTGGAGGCCGATTCTGTGCAGAAAGATTATTCGATCTATCGCGATCGCCTTGGCACGGCGGTAGCCAGCCCGCTCGTTACGCTGGTTGATGATGCCACTTTGAAGGGGGCCTTCGGCTCCTACGAGGTGGACGATGAAGGCACGCCGGCCGGGAGGAGCGTCCTTGTAGAGAACGGCGTGCTTAAGAGTTATCTTACAGATATCTTATCAGCCAAGAAAGGCGATTTACCTTTGACGGGAAACGGCCGCAGGGAGTCTTACAGCCATGTGCCCATTCCGAGGATGAGCAACACCTTTATTCTTCCGGGCAAATGTAGTTTGAGCGAAATCGTCGATCAGGTGAGGCATGGCCTTCTTGTAAAGAGGATGGGGGGAGGAGAGGTCAATCCTACGTCTGGAGACTTCGTCTTCCACGTAGCCGAGGGCTATCTGATCGAGGATGGCTCGCTCTCTCCGGTTCGCGGTGCTGTTTTGGCAGGCAATGGGCCACAAGCCTTGAAAGACGTCTTGGCCGTCGGAGATGATCTCCATTTTGAACCTGGCATCTGCGGCAAGTTGGGCCAGGGGGTACCGGTGACGGACGGTCAACCTACTTTATTAATAAGAGAACTTACGGTGGGAGGAAGCGATACGGATTATGGCTTCTAAGAGGAGGAGCCGCTCTGCCGTTCCTGGAGCGACTAAAGAGAGCTCTTCTAAGGAGAGAAAGCTCTTTCGCTTGATAGATTGTGCGTTTTTTTCCGTCTTGCTCGTTGATGTCTACGCGCTGGCTTCGATCTTCACCGGTTGGACCGGCGCATGGGGG
>CAYTKB010000079.1:0-2026 GCA_964438265.1 uncultured Acetomicrobium sp.
AAGAGAGGAAGCGGGCTTCGCGAATCATGTCATCAGCATTGGTTGAAATCACCTCAGCACTTACCGGTCCATCTACAATCTCTGCTATCTCTCTCACGCGCTGGTGGAAGTCCACATTCCCTTCCTTGGCCACAAGAGAAGGATTAGTAGTAACCCCGCTCACCACGCCCCATCTAACTCCTTGTCGTATCTCTTCGAGATTGGCGGTATCCAAGAAGAGGTGCATATCGTCTCACGGCTCCTTATGGAATTGTAAAATATATACGATAACAAAATAAATAAACCGAGTTAGAAATACGCCATTATTGCTATGCCAGTTTCTTCAAAGCCTGGCCTCTAAAGCAGATCGCCGCATACTTGAGGATGCAAAGGTTCGGAGGATTTATGCGTTATTATAGCCCATCCGCGATATATTGCAAGCTTTGTAAGGCTATTTCCCAAAAAACGTCTTGTCCTCCGGCCTCTCGTGGGAGGTAGTGAAATGTCCAACAAGGTGGATGAATTAGCCCTAATGGCCATTCTAACATCGCTCGTAGTTGCAGCCACGGCACTTCACGTGCCGATGCCCGGATTCCACATCTACTTCAATCTAGGCGAAGGGGTCATTTATATTATAGCCCTCACTTGGGGAGGCCGCTATGGAGCAGTGTGCGGTGGCCTCGGTGCTTCGCTGGCCGACCTGCTTTTGGGCTATCTACTCTGGGCTCCTTTTACCCTCGCAATCAAGAGTGCAGAGGGTTTCATAGTGGGGCACTTTGCCCGTAAGAGCCGCAACATCGCCTTGTTGGCCGGAGCTTCAGTTATGATAACAGGCTATGCTGCCGTGGCGGGTTTGCTCTACGGTCCAAAGGCAATTCCGATCGAGATAGTCGCCGACTTCGCACAGACGGGGATTGGGGCAATTTTAGCCGTAACAGCTATGCCGATCCTCAGAAAAGCCTTAGGACGATATTCGCCGCCAGGCAAGCAACAGAGCCGTTAAATGCTCAAGGCATTAAGCAGCTCAAGCAATGATAGATCTGGCCTCTTTTTGTTCTCCCACGTCTCGGGCAGCGGACAAGTAGTCACTTGACCACACGTCACTCCAGCCATAACCCCACTTTTGCCTTCTAACAACACCTCTATTGCATGTGCGCCGAGGCGCGAGCCGAGCACGGCGTCGAAGGCAGTAGGGCTTCCACCGCGCTGTATATGCCCCAGCACGGTGATGCGCGATTCGTAACCTCCGGTATCGAGGATCTTTCCAGCAAGTTCCTGAGCTGACATCACGCCTTCTGCCACTATGATGAGCGAATGGGTCTTCCCGCGCTTTCTGGCATAATTGAGCTTCTGACATACCTTTTCCACATCTAAGGGCACCTCCGGAAGGAGTGCGCACTCAGCGCCACCCGCAAGAGCCACCTGCAGGGCTATAAAGCCCGAGTTTCGCCCCATTACCTCTATGATGAAGAGTCGATCGTGGCTGCTCGCCGTGTCGCGCAATTTTTTGACGGCCTCGAGAGCCGTATTTACTGCTGTATCATAGCCTATCGTCTCGTCGGTTCCGGCGCAATCGTTGTCTATCGTCCCAGGAATACCTACGGTTGGCAGGCCACGCTTCTCCAACTCCCAAGCTCCCTTGAAAGAACCCTCACCACCTATGACGACCAGCGCATCTACATCCATCTCCTTGAGTCTGGTAAGTCCTTCCGTCACTCCTTCTGGCCTCTTGAAGCGCTCACTCCTCGCCGTTCTGAGGATCGTTCCTCCGTGATGTATTATCCCCCCGACCGAACTTTGGGTAAGGGGAATGGCGTCGCCGTCCAAAAGCCCCTCGTAGCCGCGACGAATTCCCACAACCTCAAGACCTCGATAGATCCCTACTCGTGTTACTGCCCTTATAGCAGCGTTCATGCCCGGTGCGTCGCCTCCGCTGGTCAGTACAGCAATTCTCTTCATAACACTGCCACCCCCTCATGCTGACGATAGCGATGATATCACGCATGGCGATAATCACAAAGAGAAGGCATAAAAAAAGACGCCCCCT
>CAYTKB010000079.1:2036-9463 GCA_964438265.1 uncultured Acetomicrobium sp.
TTCAAGCGTCCTATGCAAATAACCTCGCGTTAGCCTGATATGTGAACGTCAACCCTCTCAATCCCAAGAGGGGCTATCTCAGTGGCCGATGTGCACCAAAAGCCCTTTATTTTCGGAGTCTTCAAGAGAAGTGCGCTCTTTGGGCGCACAAAGCATCCAATTGCCCACTTCATCCTTTTCCCAGAAGGACACGGTATTAAAACAACTCGAGATAACCTCTTGTCCAGCCATGTACCAATTGCCCCACGAGTCCTTCACCCACATATGAATCCCTCCCGTCATGAGGTCGATATATTTATACCAACCTCCCTTCCTTTTGTCAACTGTTGTTTATTTTCCCATCTATTTTTGACGAGCGAACACACAAAGCGCTACGCGGCGTGGATACAGGACGACTTTAAGGAGCAGCATGCAAAGGCTTCTCCAGTAAACAAGCTTGTTCCTACGAAGTGGAGAGTAGCAAAGATAAAGTAAATTAGTGTGCGCTTCAAGGGTCTTTTCGCGGTTTGTGAATCAGGTGCGGAGGCGAGTCTGTGCTAAAATGCACAACATAGAGAGATGATTTCAAAGGAGGTAAAACAAGAAGCTGACCCTGAGAGTGCGAGACGTGAAATATAAGAAATAGAAAGCTGGTTAAAGCTAAGAAACATAAAAAGCAAAGATACGGCCCACAAAACGAAAGTTTTATTCTGAAGTTTTAGATAATTTGCTTTCTTCTAAATAAATGGATAAATGAAGGAGGTTAGCACAAGCTTAATAATGTTAGATATCTATAGAGAGACTAAAGGTGTTATGCAAAAATTAGAAAATATTGAGCCCAATGTATGGATTCATATGGTGGCACCTACAGAAAAAGAGCTACAAGAGGTAGCTAATTCCACAGGGCTAGTGCTAGACTTTTTAAAGGCTGCACTGGACGAAGAGGAGCGTTCTCGCTTGGAAACTGAAGAAGGACAGGCTCTAATCCTGATTAATATTCCTGTGGTTCGTTCTAACCTTGTTTATACTACTCTTCCTTTGGGAATAATTATAGGGCAAAATTATATTGTTACGGTTTGTATTGAAAACATCCCTCTCATTCGAGACTTAATACGGCGATCTAAGGTTCATACTGGTAAAAAAAGTCGTCTTCTTTTGCAGCTTCTATATTATACGGCTATCATCTACATTGATAGTGTTAAGCGCTTAAATTTGAAAACGAGAGAGCTGGAAGATCAATTGCGAAAGTCAATGAAAAACGAAGAGATGTTTGGGCTTATGGAAATTCAGAAAAGCTTGGTATATTTGCTTACCGCCCTTAAAGCTAACCAGATCCTTATGGAAAAACTTTTACGCTCTTATTTCCGTCCAGTGTATGAGAAAAAGGATGAACAATTGCCTATTAAACTTTATCCTGAAGATGAGGATCTTTTAGAGGACGCTTTAACTGAAAATCAACAAGCACTGTCTATGGCTGAAGTCCACAATAATATTTTAGGTGAAACTATGGATGCTTTTGCTTCTATTATTTCCAATAATCTGAATATAGTTATGAAATTTTTAACTGCTATAACTATTATTTTGGCTATTCCAGCGTTGGTAGGAACTTTTTATGGTATGAATGTCCTTCTGCCCTTGCAGCACAGTCGTTATGCCTTTTATTTTGTCGTATTCATTTCAGCTATAGCAGTAGGAGTTGCTGCTCTCGCCTTTCACAAAAAGAACATGCTTTAAAAGAACAATATGTAATACCAATTGCCTAAGCTAAGACCGTAGTAGGAGTGGGTAACTTTTCGAATCGACGAGCTATTGTCAAGTCTGGTGTTATGGCGTTCAAGCAGCGTCCTCCTCTGACTGGTCCGTTGCCCTTATGCCGTCTTTGAAAATGACACCTTCGATCACCTCACCTATAAGATCAGAGCCTTTAATTCGTAACCATCGTTTCTGGGCCGACTCCAGGAGCTTGTAGACCATTGCAAGCGTCGTTTCCCTCGATCCACAGTTCCTGGTCTTATTGGTCCTAAGTTTTACCATTACAGGACTGCGATACTCTTTTATTGCAGTAAACTTGACATGTACCTACAGGAAAGTTGGCGGAATCCAAAAAATTTGTCATTAAAAAGATACTCATGTATCTAAGAACAAATCTGTTACACTCAGGCCTATTTTCTGCCTTATCTTCAAAATAATAATTAATGATATAAGTACTTGATTTATATCAATACATAATGCCTGGTCCAATAGCAAAAACTTTCTCACGTGAATTTAGTATGCTTATGCCATCTATACAATCGTCAGTTGTCTGTTTAAGGTAATGCCCAGCAATTCCAATGCGTGTTTTAGCCCAACTTCCGCACTTTGGGCCGAATTTTTGGCCAATTTTGCCCCTTTCACGACCGGGAAGCCTTGCAAAATCTGAGGGCATGGTCTTTAACAGGCTCATCAATCCCGCATCTGAACATGGCATGCCCGCCTGGGAAACGCTACTGCACTTGAGGATATTATGGGCGTTAATCTCTCTAACCTTAAAGACGACGCTCTGTACAGAAACCTCGACAAGCTGATACCGGCACAAGCGCAGATCGAATCATCCTTGAGGGCAAGGGAGATGAACTTCTTTAACCTCGACTGCACCGTCTACCTCTACGACATCACCTCCACATATTTCGAGGGAAGATGCCCTAAAAACGATGAAGCAAAACGCGGCTACTCCAGGGACAAGCGTCCAGATTGCAAACAGGTGCTCGTGGGGCTTGTGGTAGACAGAGAAGGCTTTCCCATCATGCACGAGGTCTTTGAGGGGAATCGATCTGACAGCACTACTATCGGAGCCATGCTCGACGCCTTAGAAGAAAGACAGGGCAAGAAAGAGATGATTACGGTGGTAGTAGACCGGGGCATGGCAAGCGAGGACAACCTCGATCTCATCAAAAGCAGGGGCTATCATTACGTCGTAGCTTCAAGGCAAGGCGAGCGCGATCGCTTGCTTTGCGAATTCGAAGACAAAGGAGGGTTCGTAGAGGTAGTTCGCCTCCCCTCTGCCACAAATCCCCACCAGAAGAAGAGCCATGTAGAGGTGAAGAAGAAGGAATGCGGCGGTTGAGGTTTACGTCTTAGTGGCGAGCGAAGAGCGGGCATCCAAGGACAGATCCATAAGGGAGGCCCACGAGAGGCGCCTGCTCTGCGACCTAAAGAAGCTGAAAGAGCGCATCAACCGAGGCCGGCTCAAAGGGGAAAACAAGGTCTACGAGGCCATCGGCAGGATAAAGGAGCGCTATCGGCTCTCAAAACTCATCAGGTGGTAACTATCGTGCTGCCCACATCCGACGGCAGGGTTTTAAAAGTACGTCGCGCGACAAAGCCGAGCCGAGAACAGATTGAGCTTTATTCCAAACTGAACGTACCTCATGAACCGATCAGACCCAAAAAGATCTGGCTATAAAGATATTTAGTGACTAACGATTGGCAGGATGCGTTGGTATTACTATGTCTATAGGCCATAGATGCGGAAGTTGCGCTAACCCTCCCCTATTGAGCTTCTTCCAGCTTGTCGCTCAAAGTACCGAACACAGTGGCAAGGCTGTCGGCCAGGAATTTCCTGTCCTCGAATACTGTCGTTCCCAGTTGTTGATCACGCCACGCAGGTGCGGGATGAGGTTAAGGCACTCGTCTTGCTGTCAATGGTATCATTGGTATTACTGGCTTTGTAGCACCTAATGAGATAGGAAAGCGCTTTTGTGGACTCTGAATCCTCTAGGTGGAAAAACAGCTCCCGCCAATGAATTCTCGCAAGATGGAATCATTTGGTACCCGATCGGAGGGAAAGAAAGGGATGAACCGCAGGAAAGAGATCAACCTCCTCGCCTCGCCGTAGACCGGCGACTCCTCTGGTATGGTAGAAAGTAGCGGTTCCGCATAACCTTTGAGGGTAGAAAGTTCATATACTAGAGCCGAGTTGAACATTATATCAGCCCTCTCTTGATACGGGAATATATGCTTTTGAGCCCCGCGCACCACAGAAGGCCATTGGCGCAGCGTAACCTCTGGCAATTTCCCCCTCGTTCGGTAATCGCGCACAAGGCGCCGCAAGAGGCGGTTGTCCGTTGTGCTGGTACGATTGTGACGGTCCAGGTTTAATGCAGTGAGCGGAGAGACATATATGCGATACTTTTCATCGTCAGAAACGCTTTCGCTCACCTTTTCGTTGAGGCCATGGATCCCCTCTATTATCAATATTGCGTTATAACTTAACTGCAACAGCTCTCCCCATTCGCGCTTGCCCGTGAGAAAATTAAAACGAGGGAGGTGAACGGCCTCTCCTGCCAAGAGGCGCCTCAGGTGATCGTTGATAAGCTCGATGTCGAGCGCCTCCAGGGCTTCAAAGTCATAGTTTCCCTCCGCATCAACTGGGGTTCGATCCCGCTCTAAGAAATAGTCATCAAGCGCAAGCGTCACAGCCCGTTTCCCCAACGCCTGCAGTTGGATGCGCAACCTCAGAGAGGCTGTGGTCTTTCCTGAGCCCGAAGGACCTGCCATGCACACTAAGCGCACTTGAGACCGAGAAGCAATATCCTTGGCGATGTGACTTAAGCGCTGGCTATGGAGAGCTTCGGAGGTAAGGATCAAGTCACCAGCCTTGCCATCCGCTACCAATTTATGGAGGTTATCCATGGTGCCCACGTTTAATATGTCAAGCCACTCGGTGTACTCACGGAAGACTTCGGCTAGCTTCTTAGGCGGCTGAAACGGGGGCAAGCCATCCGGATAAGCCACCGTCGGGAACAAGAGCACCATTCCCTCTCCGTACGGAACGAGGTCGAAGACGCGGAGGTAACCCGTGGACGGGGCGAGGGGGGCGTAGAAAAAACCGTGTGCGTCGGCACAGCAGTAAACCTCCACAGGGTCTATGGCAGCCCATTGGAGGAGCCTGGCCTTATCTGCGTTGCCCTGACGTTCGAAGATGCGCTTAGCTTGATCGATAGGCACGAGCTTTCTCCTGAAAGGCAGATCCATGTCCACCATCTGCTCCATCAGTCTCTTAACGCGCGCCACGCCTTCCTCCGAAGGAAAACCGGAGGGAAGCTCGCAATAGTAACCATCACTCAACGAATGGCGGATGAAAATGTCCTGGTTTAAGGCCCTCTTACAGGCTAATACCAAGAGAAAGCTCAGGCTTCTGCGATAGACTTCCATTCCCTCAAAACTGCTCGTGTCCACAAACTCGACTACAGCGTCATCATCTATGGTCCAGTCGAGGCTGCGCAAATAGTGATTAACCCGCCACGCCACCACATTCCTCCGACTCTCATACCCACTGGCAGCGAGCACTTCGGGCCCTCCCACAGGAGAGGAAAAAGAAATTTCATCGTTCCCAGCCACGGAGATCGTAAATTTTCTCAAAAATCCACCTTCGCCCTTTATGGGATCTTACCGCATCACGCCTACCCTCCCCGACTTCGACATGTCGCCGAAGCCGGGACATAAAAGCCTTCTTTCATGTCATGTCGTCTCTTTGCTTTTTGTCCTCTACCGCTCGTAGCGCCCCATCGTCTCGGCTTGAGCTAAAATATGCCCCTTCATAGCCGCCTCCACCTCAGCCCTGGAAACGCCCTCTTTAAGGCCGAGCGAAGGAATATCTAAGGCGTAGAGCTTGAAGAAATAGCGGTGAACGCCATGCCCCTTAGGCGGGCACGGACCGCCGTAACCGAGCTTGCCGAAATCGTTGCGACCAGGCTTTCCCTGCTTGCTCCCTTCAATCAAACCCGATTCGGTAGCTGGTATATCGAATAGCACCCAATGGGTGAAAGTCCCGCGCGGCGCATCAGGGTCATCTACTATGAGAACAAAGCTCTTTGCCCCTGAAGGGGCACCCTCCCACCTGAGCTCGGGCGATATATCCTTCCCCTCGCATGTATATTTCTGAGGGATCTTTTCGCCGTTAGAAAATGCTGGCGATTCTACCTTAAAGATCATACCCCCTTCACCTCCCTGACAAGGAAGACTCAAAACCCCTAATGATGCCATTAAAATGCCTAAGACAACAGCTATCTTAAGCGTAAAAATGGTTCTCAAAAAAAGCCCTCCATTTGTGCCAGTTTTGTAAGAATTATCTTACCATGTATAGGCGAAATCGCAATACACATCAAAGCCAGCGTAACGCCGTAGCCTTAAATAAAACCCAAACGCGCTGGCCTGGCTGAATCGAGAGCTCTTTTACCGCCTTTGGCGTAATCGTTGACCTCAGACTCACCCCTCCAAGCGATATCGTCACGGCTACCCTTTCGCCGCCGTTATCCAGGAGCATCTGCGTCACCCTGCCCGAAAGCACATTCTGTGCGGACACTTTGGCCGGAGGTGAAGTGGCGATCACGATGTCCGATGGATCGAGGACTGCCGTGGCAGTCTCGCTCGGAGGAGAAACTGCAAGTACGCATTGTCCGTCGGGGAAAACCCTTTCCCATAGACCATCGTTTAGGGGTCGCCAAGGGCCCGATATGAGGTTAGAGGTTCCTTGGGCGGCAATCCGCCCTTGATACAAATTCAGCACGCTCTTGGCAACTTCGTAGAGCCAAAGGAGATCGTGGGTCGCCACAACCACGGTCGTTCTCCATTCTCTGACGGCGCGCAGTACGGCTTCCTTGATGAGGACGGCGCTAGCCTCGTCTACATTCGCCGTAGGCTCATCCAATAAAAGGACCTTAGGTCTTAAAACCAACCTAGCGGCCAAGGCTACCCTCTGCGCCTCTCCACCCGATAGGGCGTACCAGGGGCGATGGGTGAATTCCTCCGGTGGAAGCCCAACCATTTCTAACGCCTCGAGAGCCTTCTTCCTCAGGTTTTTTTCTTTCCTGACCTTTAACCCATATGTCACGTTATCGAAGACAGACCTCTTGAGGAGAAAGGAATCTTGGAGCAGCAACGTTACATCTCGCCTTGGAGGCTCGCCCTCGCTGTCTACCGGCACGCCATCGAAGTGCAAAGCTCCCTCTGACGGAACCTCAAGAAAGGCCAAGACTCTAAGCAGCGTGCTCTTGCCGCTGCCATTGGGGCCGACCAACCCCACGATATCTCCCTCTTCTATTACAAAATGAGGGATGTCTAAGACCAGCCTGCCGTTATACCTATGTTTAATGCCGGAAAGCTCATAGAGAGCCTTCATTGGGCAGCCCTCCTTTTGAACGCCGAGAGGGCAGCATTTACGGCTAAGGCCAGGAGCATGAGTACGAGGCCCAGCGCGATGCCCATGTCGAACTCTCCCTTTGCGGTCTCAAGCGATATGGCCGTCGTCATCGTTCTGGTGTGCCACTTTATGTTGCCGCCCAACATCATTGAAGCGCCCACTTCAGATATAACTCTCCCATAGGCCGTCGCGGCGGCCAAAAGCACAGCGTAACGCCCCTCCCAGAGGCTGGAAATCGCTAATTGTCTCCCTCTCGCGCCGAGCGTGA
>CAYTKB010000080.1:0-9369 GCA_964438265.1 uncultured Acetomicrobium sp.
GGGTTCGATCTCTATCCTCGCCACCATCTGGAAACGGCTGCCCTCGCGCCCTTCTCCGGGGCTTACGACGTAACCGAAGAGCACGCTGCCGATCCCACCCCTGAGCGCCTCCCTTTTCACCTTTTGCTGTTCCGTAGATTTTACGATCACTTGCCATCCCTCCTGTGTACGGACAATTCATAAATCTCACTCTACATCTTCCTTGTAGGATATCACACATGACGGCATCGCATCCGGATTTTATCGATCGAATGACCCGACGGGTTGTTTACGATGTATTCCCGAGTGCGGTTTTAGTGATTCGGCGTTTGCGGATGATGCGTTCGTGGTAATTGCGCTGCCAAACGTTGCGCCATGCGTTTGGCGGATTCGGTTGATGCCTTTGACGACTTTCAAAAATGAAGGTCCGATCACCTCCGGCGATAACATTTCTGTCGTTGCCTGCCCAATTGTCGCCTCTACATCTTAAACAAAGCTTTGGCGTTTCCGCTTAAAATCTTCTCTTTTTCAGATTCAGGGGCATCCATGGCCTCTATGACGGCCGTGCACTTGGTAAGGCTTCCTATCTGGTGCGGGTAATCGCTCCCCGCCATCATGTGGCCCGCTCCCACGACTTTACGGGCGAAGTCTACGGCCAGCGGGTTGAAAGATACGCAATCAATGTACACCTCGGCGATATAGGCAGATGGGGGCTTCGATATCCTTTTGCACTCTGGGAAGGCTTCATACCCCCTGTCGAGCCTTTCCGCCAGATAAGGGAGGCAGCCTCCAAGATGAGAAGCCACGAGCTTGACACCAGGCACCCTGTCTAAGAGGCCGCTGAAGATCAGGCGTGCCACGGCCAGTGTAGTGTCAAAGGCAAAACCCAGCGTGGCTGCGAGCCTGTAATCCAAGAAGTTGTCGGCGGGCTTTGGCGTCGTGGGGTGTAAAAAGAGCGGCACGTCCAGTTCTTCGGCCTTTTGAAATATGGGTTCAAACGAAGGGTCGTCGAGCATCTTGCCGTCGACGTTCGTAAAAAGCGTTCCGCCTTTAAGCCCCAGCTCCTTTACTGAGCGCTCGAGCTCACTGGCAGCGGCCTCGGGGGCTTGGAGAGGCAAAGCGGCCAAGGCGTAGAAGCGCCCTGGATATCTTTTTGCGATCTCGGCGAAGTCGTCGTTCGCCTTCTTGGCCAAAGCGATACCTCGATTCTTTTCCTCTATGTGCACGCCCGGCGTGGTGAGGCTCAAAACTTGCACCTCTATGCCCGCTCTCTCGATGGCTTCGAGGCGATATGCTATATCCCTGTGACCTGGCACGATGACGTTATAATCCCCCTCATATGACAGAATATAGTTTCCGTCCGCGTCCTCCGCCACTTTGGCGACGCCCGAACCTTCCTTCAAGGCTTTCAGGTACGAGGGCGGGTAAAAATGGTTGTGCACGTCTACGGCTTTCATGAGCATCTCCTCTCTTAGCTTTTGTCTCCGTCTTTTTTGAAAATAGCAAATCCAGCATATCCGTAGGTTATAGAAAATATCGGCACTATCCAGTTGAGCAGGGCATAGGGGGCGTACGACCACGCCGAGACCTTGAGGATCCCAAGGGTAAAGAGCGCCGCAGTGCTCCAGGGAACCAGCGGCGCCGCCATAGTTCCGGCGTCTTCTAAGGTCCTCGATAGCACCCGCGGGTGTATGTTTTTGGCGTCAAAGGCGTCTTTAAAAGCCCTGCCGGGCAATATCAAGGCCAGCATCTGGTTGCCCGATATGATGAGCACAACGTAGCAAGAGATGATCACCGATAGTATCAGTGCCCCTGTGCTTTTAACCTTTACAAGCACCGCGTCGATTATCGTCGAAAGCACGTTGGCCCGCTCCAAGATGCCGCCCAAGGCTGTGGCTATCATAATCAACGCGACCGTGCCCATCATGTTATTCAAGCCGCCCCTCGTGAAAAGCTTATCTACGGCAGCAACTCCGGTTTTGCTGGCATATCCGTCCGTCGCTGCCTTGAGCACCGGCACTAAATCCACACCTTGGGTCAGCATGGCCCAAATGCAGCTTATGACCACCCCCGCTGTAAGGGTCAATATGGCGGGGGTGCGCCTTACGGAAAGCACAATCACAACCAACGGGGGCACTAACGTCCATAAGCCTATATTAAAGGCCTCAGGAAGCGTGGAGAGCATCGCATTGAGCGTCTCTCCGCCAGCCGCTTCGCCGCCAAATCTCATCCCCATTACGGCATAAATGGCCAAAGAGACCAAAAAAGCTGGAATGGTAGTATACATCATCGACCCGATGTGCTCGAACAACTCAGCCCCTGCCATAGCCGGCGCTACGTTTGTGGTGTCTGAAAGCGGGGACATCTTGTCGCCGAAATAAGCGCCTGCTACGATCGCGCCTGCCACCATAGGCAACGGTATGCCCAGCCCTTCACCAATCCCTATGAGGGCAAGCCCTATGGTGCCTATGGTGCCGAAAGACGTTCCTGTAGCGACTGAGGTGATAGCGCACAAGATAAACGTAGCCGCCAAGAAAGCTTTGGGGCTTATAAGTTTGAGGCCGTAATAGACGAGCGTAGGCACGGTACCTCCTATGATCCAGATGCCTATCGTCATACCCACTAACATCAAGATCAAGACTGCGGGAAGGGCGTGCATGATCCCTTCCATCATCGCCGTTTGAAGCTCGCTCCACCTGTAACCTAAGTATCGGGCGAAAAGCCCCGCTACTATGGTTCCGGCCACGAGTGGGGTGGTCATCCCCACCCTCAGCCGCACTCCCACGATGACGACGCCAAACGATAAGGCCAAGGCGACGATCGCCTCTAACGACGAAGGCTTCCTCGCTGCTCCTCTCTCTGCGGGCTTTCCTCTTAACGCTTCATTCCTCGTCTCCATAATCTCATCTCCTCTCAAATCGATATACAAAGCACAAAGATGTCGTCAATATAGATGACGCAAAGCGCAATTGTCAATTGCGCGGGGGCAATTCATGGTTTTCCCGTACAAGCCGCCAAGCGATTTGTTTCGTAGTAACCTGTTGATCCACGTTTCATCTTTTATCGTCCCCGTATATTTAACGATCGTTAAATAACATTATACTTATTAAGCCATAAGGCCGTATCGTTTAATATAATTTCCCCAAACCGACCTATGATGTGGAATAGCTCCTACGGTGCGGTCAGCAGGCGCATGACGATGTCGGCGGCTTGAGCGCGCGAAATGACTTCTTTGGGATCGAAGTCTTCGATGCCTTTTAGGGCGCCAAAGGCTTCGAGCTTTTTTAAGGCCCACTCACGGCGCTCGATTTGTGAATGCATGGGGCTTTCGCCGGGGAAGAAGGCCTCCGTCAGGCAGACGGCGAACTCTTCCACGGCAAGCGGCTTATCCTGCGGATAAAGGAGCGAAAGGCGGGTATCCTTTCCCGAATCCTCAAGCGCGCGTCTGATCAGGTGCTCGGCTGCCTGGGAAGTCAACGGCTCTTCTGCCCCAAAGGTCCCCTTTGTAGAACCCTTTTTTGCAGTCGCCAAGATGCCGTTTAAATCGTCGAGCCTCGGCGCCGGTGTTGTGGGAGTGGCGATGGGCTTTATCCATCCCCTTACGGTCGCAATTTGCACCGAAGGCCAAAAGGGGTGGTTCCGTGGGACATCTGAAAAATGGCACAGCGCCAAGGTGCTACCGGCTTCGAGAAGCGCACGCTGGACTTTCAAGGGGTCAACGTAGCGCGGACTCACGCTGTATTTGACCGCAAGGCCGGCGATGGCGCCCGCGGCCTGTCCCGTGAGCATGCATATGGGCTGAAGCCTCAAGGCGCCGGAGGCCAGGCGCGTCATGGAGAGGTTTTTCTCCGCCGCTAAAAGGCCGTCGATTTTTTCTGGAATGAAGATCTCAAAAGGAACTTGAAAGGGTCCGACCGGTTTGTTTTTCGCTATGGATTCAGCCGTTTCTCCGAACTCGCTTTCGAGCTCTTCCGTCTCTCCGCTTCCGTGGAGGTCCAAGACGTAGCGCCCCACCGCCACCGAAGTGGGAATTTCGTGACCTGGCCCTCCGTTCCTGTAGCTTTCGGAGTTCTTGCGCAGCTCAAAAGACGTGAGGGTCTTTGTCCCTACGAGGCGGCGGCTCTCGCGGACGTAGGGGATGGGAGGGAAGTGGCGGACGACTGGTTCGTAGGCGTAGGGAATCAATCCCTTCACCGCCTCGAAGGCGTCGTTTGAACCGAACTCGTCATCCGCGATGGACCAGGGGAGGCCGAGCTCGTTTTGTATGTAGTAGAGGAAGCCCAACGTCTTGAGCATTGCCTGCGCATTGATCTCCCTGCGAAAGGCGTATTCTTCGAAATATCGCACCGGTAGGCCGCTTTTGCCGGCATATCCGCCGCCGCCCGGGTAGTCGTTGGCCCAATTCACCCCCGTCTTCGTCAAGAGGAGCCGCGTAAACGGCGTCGAGGCGTCGGTATCGCCGGGGAAGTCGAAGTGCGGCAACCCCCTGTATGCATTATGCGTGGGCACGTTCACGGGGAGCTTCACGGGATATCCCTTGAAGGGGAATCCGTCGCGGGTCACATAGGCCTTAAAGATCTCGCGCATCTTCTCGTATCCCGGTGGCGGCAGGGTGACGCGGAGGTGTGACGGCACCCCTCCCGGATACGCCTTGATCACGGCCACCCACGTTATGTCTTGGATCCGCGCGTCCATATCCTGGGTCTCCTCCTTAAGGAAAGCCTCTTCTTTAGAGGCGAAGAGGACGTTGCCCGCCCTGTAACGAGCTCCCGCGAGCGGCAGAATATCGCCGTATTCCGTGGCGTCGATCAAGATTTTGCATCGGATTGTTACGCTGCGCCCATCGAGGTCGGCCTCAATCCCCGTTATCTTGTCGTCCTGGCGCAAGACTCGGTTTACTGACGAATGAAGATAAACGTCTAAAGTGCGCGGCCCTTTAGGGGTTAAGCCTTTGCCGCTTCTGGTTTCTTCGATCATTTCATATAGCACTGCCTCTCCTATGTGTGGTTCAAAGGCAATAGTGATGGGAGACCAATAACACGTCCCGAGCGACTTGCCCTTTTCATCGTAGCGGGCTTTGATCTTGTCGATGAACTCACCATAGAGGCCGGAGCGGTTTCCGTACATGTCATCCATGGTGGAGACGGCCGCGGCTGTCATTTGCCCTCCGATCGTGCCGGTTTCCTCTATGATCGCCACCGAAGCCCCGAGCCTGGCGGCCTGGATCGCTGCCGCCGAGCCGCCGGCACCGCCTCCCGCGACCACCACATCATAAGACAGCTCCTCGACCGCGAGCGCCGGCACCGCCCAAGCGAGAGATATCGCGCAGAGACCTAACGAAATGATGAGCCGTGCAACTTTCACGATTTTTCAGACCTCCCTTAAAAAAGCGAGCGTTTGTGCGCATTATTATAAAGCTTAGTTGTAAAGTTTAATTGTAAAGCTCACTCCGGCGTCAAATTAGCCGTCTCCCGGGCCAGAAGTTTAATTTTGTAAGGCAACTCACTATCAGATTTAATAAACAGCTTGCTAACTCATATTATTGACTCGGTGCTATCGATGTCGTATTATTTTAGCCTTGTTGGGTAATTTAGCCTTGCGACAAGGAGGCATCGCATTTTCGTGAATAAGCTTTCGACGATAGTAGATAACCCCCTCTGGTACAAAGACGCCATCATCTACGAAACCCATATCAGGTCCTTCTACGATAGCGACGACAACGGTATGGGGGACCTTCGCGGTCTTACGAGCAAGCTCGAGTATTTGAGAAGTCTCGGCATCACCGCAATCTGGCTCCTACCATTTTACCCTTCTCCGCTCAAGGACGACGGCTACGACATAGCTGATTATTTCGCCGTCCACCCGGATTACGGCACCATAGGGGATTTCCGCGCGTTTTTGAGGCGTGCCCACGACATCGGCATAAAGGTCATAACGGAGCTGGTGTTGAACCACACCTCCGACCAGCATCCATGGTTTAAGCGGGCCCGCACCGCGAAGCCGGGCTCTCCGTGGAGGAATTTTTACGTCTGGAGCAATACTCCCGATAAATATCCCGAGGCGAGGGTCATATTCCAAGATTTCGAGAACTCTAACTGGGCCTGGGACCCGGTGGCCAAGGCTTACTACTGGCACCGCTTTTACTCCCATCAGCCGGATCTGAACTACGACAATCCCTTAGTGAGGAAGGCGATATTGCGGGTTTTGGACTTCTGGTTCGGCATGGGCGTCGACGGCATGAGGTTGGACGCGGTGCCGTATCTTTACGAACGCGATGGGACCAACTGCGAAAATCTCTTAGAGACCCATGCCTTTTTAAAAGAGCTGCGCTCTTATGTGGATGCGCGCTATTCAAACCGGATGCTTTTGGGCGAGGCCAACCAGTGGCCGGAGGACGCCGTGGCCTATTTCGGAGACGGCGACGAATGCCACATGGCCTTTCACTTTCCTATAATGCCGAGGCTCTTCATGGCCCTGTGGATGGAGGACCGTTTCCCTATAGTGGACATACTGGAACAGACGCCATCGATACCGGAGAGCTGTCAGTGGGCGCTGTTTTTGCGCAACCATGACGAGCTCACCCTCGAGATGGTGAGCGACGAAGAGCGCGATTATATGTACCGCGTCTATGCCAGGGATTCGAAGGCGCGGATAAATCTCGGCATCCGCCGGAGGCTCGCCCCCTTGATGGGCAACAACAGGCGAAAGACAGAGCTTATGAACGCGCTTTTGTTTTCCCTCCCTGGGACGCCCATCATATATTACGGCGACGAGTTGGGGATGGGGGATAACTATTTCTTGGGAGACCGAAACGGCGTGCGCACCCCTATGCAGTGGAGCCCCGACAGAAACGCCGGTTTTTCTAAAGTCAACCCGCAGAAGCTGTACCTCCCCGTCATAATCGATCCGGAATACCACTATGAGGTCATAAACGTGGAGACGCAAGAGCGCAATCTCTCTTCCATGCTCTGGTGGATGCGGCGGGTCATTTCCGTGAGAAAGCGCTTCAAAGCCTTCGGCAGAGGGGAGATACAATTCCTTTACCCGCAAAATCCGAAGGTGCTGGCCTTCGTCCGCCGCTTCGAAGACGAAATAATCTTGGTCGTGATAAACCTCTCCCGCTTTTCTCAAGTTGCAGATCTGAATCTGTCTCAATACGAAGGCTGCGTGCCCGAGGAGGTGTTCAGCGGTAATCGCTTCCCGCGGATCGAGGGGCAAAAGCCGTACACCTTGACGCTGGGCATCCACGATTACTTCTGGTTTATCCTGCGAAAGGAGAGGGAGCGCGTCTCTGTCCCTCAAGGAGAGGCCCTCCCTGCCTTTGAGATAAAGGAAGGCCCTTCAGAACCGTCTCCGCACCTACCCTGGGACGAGCTGGCCAAGGGGCCGATCGCAGACTATTTGAAGAGGTGCCCCTACTTTGGAGGGAGAGGGAAAGAGATCAGGCGCCTCAACATCGTAGATCGCGTGCCGAGCGCGCGCGGGCGGTCGCACCTATCGAATATGCTCTTTCTCCAAGCCACCTACCCTCAGGGAGAAACGGCGCAAATCTTTCTTCACGTGGACCTTGCGAGAGGGGAAGAGGCCGCTTCTGTGCGGCTCGCTCACCCTGAGAGCGTTATAGCCCGCCTATCAATTGAAGGCGACGAAGGCGTCCTCTACGATGGCATATACAGCCCAGCCCATTGCGAGGCCGTCTTAGATCTCATATCCCACAGGAGGAAGGTGCGCGGCGATGTGGGGCATGTTGTGGGCCATGCCGGTAAGGGCATGAGGAAGCTGTTGGAAGGTAAAGATATATCGCCGTCTATGGTGTTGGCACCCTGCAGATGGATGAGTTCCGTCGCTTATGGCCCTTCGCTCGTTTTGAAGTTCTATCACAAATTTGAGGGCGGAATAAGCGTGAGCGAGGAAGTTTTACGCTATCTTACGGAGGAAATCGCCTTCCCTTATCTCCTACCATATGCGGGATCGCTCAGATACGCGGCGGGCGATAAGGTATCTACGATCGGGCTGTTGCAGGGAAATGTACCGAACCAGGGGGATGGTTGGCAATATGCCGTCGGGGCGGCCGAACTGTTTTTCGAGCGGGTGCTCTCGTCTCAAAACAGCGGCGAGGCCGTGAAGGTGCAAGAGTTGGCGAGTGAATGGATAGACGGGCTGTTCATCGAGATGGTGGAGCTTTTAGGGAGGCGCACGGCGCAGTTTCACGCGGCCTTGAGCTCGTCGAGGAAAAACCAAGCCTTCGCCCCAGAACCCTTCTCCAAGCTCTACCAGAGGTCGGTATATCAATCGATGAGAAACGAAGTGGGCCGCTGCATGGAGATCTTGTCCGCAAAGGCAAACCTTTTGCCGGAAGATAAGCGCCCCAATGCCCTGAGGGTCCTGAGCCTCAAAAGAGAGATCTTGGAACAGATGAGAAAGGTCGTCGTGAACAAGATGGAGGCCCAAAAGATCCGTGTCCACGGTGACTACCACTTGGGGCAGCTCCTGTTTACCGGCAAGGATTTCGTCATAGCTAACTTCGAGGGCGATATGGCACGACCTTTGAGCGAACGCAGGCTGAAGCGCTCGGCGCTCAGAGACGTCGCCGCCATGATCTATTCCCTCTACAGAGCTGCAGCGGTCTCCTTATCCAGGATATCGGCCATCAGGCCGGAAGAAGCCGACGTTTTGAAGCCCTGGCTTGAGTCATGGCGGGATGTGGTGGCGGGAGCCTTCTTGCGTTCCTACGTGGACGAGGCGAAGGGCCAATCGTTCCTACCCAAGGACGAATCCTCTCTTAATGTATGGCTTGAGGCGTTTTTGCTCGAGAGGGCGATCTGCGAACTGGAGATCGAGCTTTCAGAAGAAGAGGGGAAAATCGAGATACCCATAGGAGAGATCGAGCGGATCTTGAAGCATTCTTAAGAGCACAAGGAGAGCGATCGAGATGGAACGCTACGTTTGTATCCATGGGCACTTTTATCAGCCTCCCAGGGAAAATCCGTGGCTCGAGGAGGTGGAACTTGAAGAATCTGCCCATCCCTATCATGACTGGAACGAGCGCATAACGGCCGAGTGTTACGCGCCGAATACGGCTTCGCGGATACTGGGAAGCGATAGGCGCATCGTAGCCATCGTGAATAACTACGCCAAGATCAGCTTCAATGTCGGACCTACGCTCTTCTCTTGGATGAAAAAACACGCACCCGAAACCCATGAGGCGATAACGGCGGCAGACGAAGAAGCCAGGGCGCGCTTTTCCGGGCACGGAAGTGCCATCGCCCAGGCTTACAATCACATGATAATGCCCTTGGCAGTTGAGCGCGACGTGCGCACTCAAGTCCTCTGGGGCGTGCGCGACTTCGAAAGCGCCTTCGGCAGAAAGCCGGAGGGGATGTGGCTTCC
>CAYTKB010000081.1:0-9064 GCA_964438265.1 uncultured Acetomicrobium sp.
GCAGCGGACTCATCCCTCGCAACAGGGATCGCATATTGGACACGATAGCCGAAGAGGTGCGGCGTAGGCTCATAACGCCGGAAGCGCTCGAGAGGATCGTAAGCGAGGAGGAGCTCATTGAGGCGCTGGCCCCGACGATTCAGCGAGAGGTCATGCGCCTGATCCTGAAAAGGGAGAGCCTGAAGACCGTCTTAAGTGCTATGTCCAAACCGTTAGAGGAATATTTCAGGGGACGCGAGTTCAGGACCCTCCTCAAGCAACAGGTCGAGAAAATGGAGGAGGAACACCTCTTGATTGGCTTGGCCAGCCGTTTGAAGATTATAGATGCCGATGAAATCGCCAAGTGGATCGGGGATTTGGTTTGGGAACGCTGGCGCGATTTCTCGCAGGGAGAGGAGGGTCTGTCGGAGTTGCAAAGACAGGTGGCTTCGGTCTTGAGGGAGATGTCTTTTCAGGAGGATCAGGCGGCGGAGCTTTTGGGTCGGAGCTTCAGAAGGATAATAAACAAGGCCTTGAGGGAGATAGACTTCGGCGCCGTAGCGCGCAGGTCGCTCGTGAGCATTGATGAAGGAAGTTTGGAGGACTACCTCGAGTTTCTCTCGCAGCGCTACCTGAATTGGATAGAGATCTGGGGCGGAGTTATGGGAGCCTTGGTCGGTATCGTGATGTGGCTTGGCGTGTGGGTCCAGTAGGGATGTGGAAGGGGCGTTATGCATGTCGGAATTCAAGAGATTAAAGGTGCTTGCAGGGACGAAAAAGGTTACCTCTGACGTCGACATCCCGGCCTTGAAGTTGCGGGGCATCAGCGCCTGTGCGCTCGTCGTCTTCGCTTTATCGCTTTTGGGGTCTTTTTTGCCGGCTTTTGCCAAAGAGATGGTCGTTCTGTGTCCGGAGCGCATTTTCGTCGGAGAGCCCTTCCTTGCAACCGTATATATGGAGTCTGGGCCGGAGAGGGTAGAGCTCTCCTGGCTCGGCGAGGCTTTGTCGCTGGACGTTCAAGCCGATGGTGGGCACTTCGTATCGTCTGCGCTTTTGGGCACAGATGTCTTGAATTCCACTTTAGGAGAGCACGAGCTTGTTATTTACGCGAAGGCCTCGAACGGACAGCTGCGCGTCACTCGTAGAGTGAAGGTGATCGGCAAGAAGTTCAAAGAACAGCGGTTGAGTCTGCCTGAGAAGATGGTGACGCCCCCAAAGGATGTACTCGACCGCATAACGAAAGAGCAGAAGCGGGTGCGCGAAGTGCTTGCGGCGCGCTCTCCTAAACGGCTCTGGGAGCTCCCCTTTGTGCGTCCGGTCTCAGGTGCGGTGACTTCCGAGTACGGATTGACGCGGGTCTTGAACGGCAAGCCTAAAAATCCGCATCGCGGGGTTGACCTCCGCGGGGCCGCGGGTGATCCAGTTAAGGCTGTGGCGTCCGGTCGCGTCGTCCTCGCCGAGGAGCACTACTTCGCCGGGAAATGTATCTATCTCGACCACGGAAACGGCGTGATTTCGGTCTATATGCATTTATCTCGTATCAGCGTGGCCGAGGGAGATCTCGTCGAAGCCGGAGCGGTCATCGGCAATGTGGGAAGCACGGGCAGAGTGACCGGCCCCCACCTTCACCTCGGTATCAGCCTTCAGGGGCATATGGTCGACCCTATGCCTCTTTTGGCAACGCCTGCCGACCATTCCGGGGAAGATTGAACAATCGACCACCGCTCAAGAGATATCCCTTGGCAGTGACCTTCTCTATAAAGGCTTTATCGTGGGAGGCTACGAGGATAGCTGCGTCGGTAGCGACCAGCAACTGCTCCAAGAGGGCGCAGGCGTCCTCGTCAAGGCCGTCGGTAGGTTCGTCCAAGATGAGCGCTATCGGGTCCATAACCAGTATTGTGGCGAGGGCTCCGAGTTTCTTTTGGCCGCCGGATAGGGAGTAAGGCGGTCGATCTGCTAAATTCGCCATGCCCAAAAGATTGAGCGTGGCGATGGCTTTACCGCGCGCCTCATCAGTAGATAGGCCAAGGTTCAGCGGGCCGAAGGCTATGTCCTCCAGGAGGGTTGGGCAGAAGAGTTGATCGTCAGCGTCTTGAAACAAAAATCCTACCTTACGGCGCAGCACCGTTAGATCTTTGCGCCCGATTACGGGTCTTCCCTCGAACAAAATCGCACCGGCCGAAGGCCTTTCCAGGCCCATTATGACATGGAAGAGAGTAGTCTTCCCTGCGCCGTTGCATCCCCATAAGCCCACCTTATCGCCGAAATCCAGTTGAAAGTCGATCCCTTTCAAGACCGGTTCGCCGCCTGGGTAGGAAAAGGTTATATCCTTGAGTTCCAAGAGCGGCCTCATATTAAAACGCACCCCAGGAGGAGTAGGCCGAGCCCGGCACAGCGCATCGCTTGTGTAAGGTTCAGCTTCTCGGCGTAGCAGATGTCGGGAAAGGTGCCGTTAAAGCCTCGAAGCTCCATCGCAGCCGATACTCTCTCGGCTCGGTTGAAGGCTTTTAAGAGGATCATCCCCATGAGGTTGCCGTATGTCCTTAGCGTGCGAAGGTTGAAGCCCGGCTCAAAGGCCCGCAGTGTCATGGAACGGTGAAGCTTCGATGCCTCGTCGAAGAAGACGTGCGCATAACGGTATGTAAAGTGGAGGAGAAGCACCAGCTTTTCGGGCATGCGAAAGAATCTGAGGGCATTCATAGTCCGATAAATCGGAGTTGTCCCCAAGAGCGAGGTGAAACCTAAGACCACCGTGTAGCTTCGAAGGGTGATCGTTCCTGCCATGACGACACCTTCCATCGAAAGAGAGCAAATCCCCAAAGGGACCCTTTCCCCGCCGCCCGACAGCGGTAGAGTAATCCAAAGCACGAGCATGAGGCTGTCCAAGAGGGCCAATCTCTTCATAACGGAAGCCAACGGTATGCGCCCCAAGAAGAGGAGCAGGATGGAAAAGGCGAGCAAGGCTCCGAGGGAGGACCAATTTTTGGCAGTGGCTGCGGATAGCGCCAGCGCTGCTGCCAAAAACACCTTAAGCCGCGGGTCCATCGTGTGCAGGAAAGAGTTTCCCTCTGCAAAAGCGGCCTTCAAAGGGAGTCCCATCGGTTCAGCCATTCTTCTTTCGACTCCCTGCCCATAGGATTACGCCCACCAGGCCGGCGATGTAGCCCACCCCGCCCGCGATCTCCGTGAAGCCCGGACGGGACATCTTTTCGTTTAGGCGCATGACCTCTTCCCTCAGAGGAGAGACCTCGCGCCTTACGGCCTCTCGCATCAGCGCTTCCAGCTCTCCCGCTGGGAGGCTTGATTGCGCCGTCCCTGCGGTTTTCGGCTCGCTTGCGGTTATAGCTTTTTCTCCGCTCGAAAACCTTAAAGCCGTCTCAGTGCGGTGCCCCACGCCGTCTTCGACTACTACCTTGACTGCCTCGCGTTTTTCTTCCAGGGGCAGGGAAAAGCCCCCTCTGTCGTCGGTGCGACATTCTTGGAGCACTTCGTCGTCGGCACTCAACAGTCGTACTGGACAGCCTTTAGCCAGGGTCCCGTCGCTGAAATAAACCTCTCCTGTCACTCGTTCCCCCTCGCGGAAGGCGAAGACGTTTATCCTGTGCGCCGAAGCCGGCGAGGCTACGAGGAGCGTCAGCACAAAGAATGCGATGAGTGGCACACATAAAATGCGAGGCATCGTTTTGGTGATGAAGGAGACGATAAAACCTGTCACAACCCCTTCGATGAGCACTATGGGGAGATGGGCTGCCAAAAGCATCGCCGCAGAATTTTGAAGGGTTTTTCCGCTGAAGGCAAGGGCCATCGCCACCGTCAGCGAAGCTCCGAGCACGCCCCCTGAGCCTGCCACGAAACCAGCCGCGAATGGCGAGACTTTCTTCTTGGCCATGAGCCAGCGACCCAGAAGGCCTGCTAAGACACCGGGCAGAGCCATGGCCGTGGCGTTTGCGCCCAGCACCACCAAGCCGCCAAATTGGAAGAGAATGGCCTGGAGCAGCAGTGCAACCAGATAAGCCGGGAACAGCGACCATCCCAATACGAAGCCGCCAAGGCCGTTCAGCAGTAGGTGCACGCTTGAAACTCCTACGTTTACATGAATGAGTGATGCCACGAAGAGAGAGGCAGAGATGACGCCGCAACGCGGGACCGCCTCCATCGAGAGCTTGCCGAGGCCATAAGTCGTACCGGCGATGGCGCAGGTAGCACCGCCAATTAAAACGGGAAGCGAAAGCACACCTTCGGCTATATGCATCCCTCATTCACCTTTTTTCTGCATGAACCCAGATCACGGCGCCCAACTCGATGGGAACGTCCTCTCCGGAAGGACTTTTCATCGTCTCGGGAGCGTCGGCGAGCGCCGCAAAGCCCCACCACCCCTCCCAAGGTAGGCCGTAGGTGAAAATGCCCCTTTCGTCGGCGCGGATGACCTGAGTCACAAAGGGAGGAGCGGGGGCCTTTCGCTTCAAGCCTTCGTTGTAGTATTCGATTTCAACTAAAGCGCCCGAGAGTGGTACCCCCTCCAGCAACACCTGGCCTTGAAAGACGTTGCCCTCCCAGAGGCCGTAGGGTCGCGTCAACGGAACGATCTCGGCTCGCAAGCCAACCGGCACATTCCACCCTTCCTCCATCCCAAAGGCGTTGACCACGCTCTTTGCATAGTGGATGATATACTTGCCTTCGGCGGGTTCCCAGTAGGGTGCGGGCTCCACATAGAAGATGTGATCGCCTGGGCGGCGAATCTCATAAGATGCCTCCCAAGCCCTAAAGCCCTCGGCTGTAGAGAACTCCGAGAGGGCAGAAAGGAGATCCACCTTTTGGCCTCTGGCCATGACGCCGAAGGCCACAGGCCTTTCCATGTCCATCGGCTGCTGCTCAAAGGGATGGATGAAGAGCAGGGACAAAGTCACGTTGCAATCTTCGTCTTGAGTGAGTATATTGTCGCTGGGCAAGATTGCTTGGAAGTGCGCAAAGGCCGCAGTAGCGATTGCCGTTTGGAATATAGCTGTTATTATGAAGAAAATCAAAAGCCTGTTTTTTACCATTGAAAAACCTCCTCGGACAGAGAAGAAGCAAAGGGCATCGTGTTACGTTTACGACAAATAATATTACGACCTTATCCTTCTTTGTCAAGCGGAGGACCATTGCTCTGCAAGGTCAGCTATGCTATAGTATTTGGGCTTGTCATATCTATGGCCTTGTCAAATTAATGAGGAGTTGGTGACCTGTGAAACGCACTTATCAACCGCACAACACGCGGAGGAAGCGCTCGATGGGCTTTCTCGTCCGATCGAGTTCGCCAAGCGGTCGTCGCATATTGCGCAATCGCAGAAGGAAAGGGCGCAAGCGCCTGACAGTGTAGAGTGGGCGGATTTTCTTATCCCCGCTCAGCGCGTTTGGTGAGAGGATGGGAGTACGATTACGTATTTCGCACCGGTCGCAGGAAGAGAGGAGCACTGGTGCGTTTGTTATTCGCTCCTGGACCTGATGGCGCAACGCGCTTTGGTTTGGCAGTGGGCAGTCGACAAGGGAGATCTGCAAAGAGAAACAGGGGGAAACGCATCTTGAGAGAAGCGGTGCGGCGGTTGAGGCCTTGGATAAGAGAGGGAATGTGGATAGTGGTCATGTTGACAGATGCAGGCCTCAAAGCCAACGCCAGAGAAGTGTACAGAGAGATGGCCAAGCTGTGTCGCGAGTCGGGGTTCCTGTCAGACGAATGGCCTGGTCTTCAATGGATGCCTCACAGAGGTGCGGATAACGCGTGAAATTCCTCAATCTGATCGTCATAAGGTCAGTTCGCGGCTATCAGATCTTCATCTCTCCGCTGTTGGGGAATAATTGCCGATTTTACCCTACTTGTTCCCAATACGCCATTGAGGCCGTCGAACAGCATGGCATTTATGGCGTATGGTTAGCCTTGTGCCGCATATTCAGATGCGGCCCCTGGAGTCATGGAGGGTATGACCCCGTTCCCCAGCGCAAGGCGAAGTCATAAGCGAAAGAAGGATGGTGAGAGTTTTGGGTTCTATTTGGCAAGCAGGTAGCAATCTGATGCTTGTTACCTTGAATTTCTTCTATGGAATAACGCATTCCTACGGCCTTTCGATCATATTACTCACAATCGTGGTGAGGTTGCTTTTGCATCCCTTGACTCACAAGCAGTTAGTGAGCATGAGAAAGATGCAGCAGATTCAACCTCGCCTGCGTACGTTGCAGGAAAAGTACGGCGACGATAAGGCTAAGCTCAATCAAGAACTAATGAAGCTTTATAAGGATGAGGGGATCAATCCGGCTGCCGGCTGTCTTCCCATGTTGCTTCAGTTGCCTATAATGATCCTCCTGTTCCGGTTACTGATGACCTACGACTTCGGCAATATATCGTTCATGGGCGTGTCGTTGGCCAGCTCTGTCCTGTCCACGATGGCCGCTGCGCTGGGCATATCTGCAGAGAAGATCGGGATAACGATGGTCCTTTCGGCTATAGCCTCGAACCCTGCAGGCCTCCTCAATGTGTCCGTATATGCGGGCAACCTCTTGCTTTTGGTAGGGATCACCGTTTTGACCTGGCTCCAGCAAAAGTTTTCAGGGAGCACTGGCAACCCCCAGATGGCCTTCATGAACTGGTTTATGCCGCTCTTCCTCGCCTTCATATGTTTGAGCTTACCGGGTGGCGTGCTCCTTTACTGGGGCGTTTCTTCGCTCATAGGCGTCGCGCAGCAATGGTGGGTTCAACGCACGGTAAAAGTGCAGTTGCAGGAAAAGCCTGTACTGTACAAAAACAAACCTCCCACTGCTTGACGATGACAGAGGTTGAACTTTAAGAGGGGGTTAGAGCATATGAGCGCGACTGACGAGCAGTCCATGCTATTAGAGGTATCTTCGATGGAGGAGGCTCAAGACCTCGCTGCGTCCCGTTGGGATATAAGGGCAGACGACGTGATGGTGGTCTCAGTGGAGGAGGAGAGAAGGCTCTTCGGCCTCTTTGGCAAGAGGCTCAAGGTGGCGGTCAGACCGAAGGCTGACCTCGTCAGTTTGAAAGCTAGGGATTTCCTCTGTGAATTGTTTGAACTTATGGACTTAAAAGTGGGAGTTGGGGTTAAAGAGGACGATATCCTCGATATAACAGGCGAAGACGCAGGCATAGTCATAGGGCGCCATGGTGATACGCTTAAGGCCTTAGAGCACCTGTTGAACTTGGCTATAAGAAGAGAGTGCGGCCGTCTGCGGCTCGATAGCGATGGATATCGCCAACGCAGAGAGGCGAGTTTAAAGCGCCTTGCGGAATCCGCCGCTCGCCGGGCGCTGGAAAGGGGAAGGCCTGTGCCGCTCGAACCTATGGCCAACTGGGAGCGAAAAGTGGTTCATTTGGCTCTCAAAGACTACCACGATGTAGAGACGCGCTCCGTGGGTGATGAGCCATATAGGCATATCGTCGTGTGGCCCAAGAGGCCTGAGAGGAAAAAGCCCTCTTTTTATCACACTTGATGGACTGTCGATATATGGGCTCAACTGCTAACTGCTCGGCGGATGCGTTTGCCCTTTGATCAGTAGGGGGCAAAAACTGCAGGATGGTTTCTTCTTGCAATGTGTCTTTGCATGCGCTACAGCTAAAGCGTGCCACTCTCCCAGGATGGTCGCATCTTTGGGCAAATTATCCATTAGCAAGCGCTGCGCGGCAGCATACTGTCTCTTATCCCACTCTTTTGGCCACCATCCCAATCGACTGCCTATTCTCAGCGTGTAGTTGTCGATGACTAAGGTTGGATACCCTCCGGCATAACATAGCATGCTATCCGCCGTCTCTTCGCCTATTCCCATCCGATTGAGCAGCCAGCTTCTTGCTTCTTTTAACGGTTTTTCGAACAGTGCATCGAGAGTTTTGAATTCTCTCTCGATGCCAATAGCGAACTCTTTCAAATAGCGGGCCTTTTGGCGGTAGAAGCCGCAAGGCCGTACCGCTTCGCACAAGTTTTCTTGTGGAATTTCGCATAGTGCCTTTAGCGATAGCCACCCTCTTTTCTTCAGGGCCGCTATGGCTCCTTCTACGTTCCTCCAGCTGGTGTTCTGAGTCAAAATGGCTCCTACGCAGACCTCCTCCGTCGAGTCGGCTGGCCACCATCCTTGGGGTCCATAACAGCGAAACCACATTTCGTAAGCCTTTAGCGGAGAGAGCATTCGACCACTCCTTTGGGGATTTTCTCTTAATATAATGGATCACTGGCCGTCGGCCTTCAAGCCGTAATCCTTAGGCTTGAAGGTGTGTCGGCGTTGTCCGGCCATGATAAAATTTTGGTGGATGTGTGAGTACGGCGCCGCAAAAACCATAGGTAGAATTTACGATGTGTGTGGATTGTTAAAGAGAGTATATACTCGATCTTGATCATGAAAAAACATCGGGGGTGATTGAGTTGTTGAAAAAGTTCATTAAAGTGGGGATCTTGCTTCTGCTGGGGACACTTGCGGTAAGTTTGCCGCTCGAAGTTTTCGCTGCTACTTCGAACGACCCCTTCACGGGGAATCCGATAGCGAAGATCGCCCAAAGTGCCTCTCCGGCGGTGGTCAACATCGATACCGAGACCCTCGTTAGGCAGCCTGTGTTTCCCTTCATCGACGATCCCTTCTTCAGGCAGTTTTTCGGGGAGGAGTGGCAACGATTTACACAGGTCATTCCTATGAAGGGGAAAGGCTCAGGGTTCATAGTATCTAAAGAAGGTCACGTACTGACTAACAATCATGTGGTCGAGGGAGCGGACAAGATCACCGTTACCTTGTCCGACGGCAGACAGTTCGATGCGAAAATCGTGGGGAGAGACCCGACCTTTGACCTCGCCGTGATAAAGATCACAGCGAGCGATCTTCCGGTCCTGTCTCTGGGCGATTCCGATGCGATTCAAGTAGGCGAATGGGTTGTCGCCATAGGAAATCCCTTCGGTTTGGAGCATACCGTAACGGTGGGTGTTATATCAGCGAAGAACCGATCGATCAGAGCTGGCAATCTCAGCTTCGACGGGTTTTTGCAGACGGATGCGGCCATAAACCCGGGTAACAGCGGCGGTCCACTCTTGGACCTCGACGGCAAGGTCGTGGG
>CAYTKB010000082.1:0-8819 GCA_964438265.1 uncultured Acetomicrobium sp.
GTTTTACCATTACAGCCCAACCGAATAAGATCATGAGGAAGAAATAGCCCAAGCCATGGAGAGTGAGTGGACCGATTTTTCGAAACAACAACTCCACCGGTTCGGGATAGCGCGTGCCCAAGGACATCCAAACCAGAAGGCCCATATAAAGAGCGAGCAATAAGCACTTTTTAAACCTCAACGCAATTCGTGTTCGTTTAAAACGCCTTAAACGCCGCAGTTTTTCCCGACCTCTCTTTTCACTCCTCAAGCTATCTCTACCCCCGATATCCATGGCGAAATCCCTTATGGCGAGATTTCCTAAGGTTTGAACCAAAAAGTCAGGATTTCACGACAACTTGTCATGATTTAAACATGTTTAAGCGCAAAGATAGCATGACAAACACATGTAACACTTGCTATCAAGCCCCAAGGGTTTATCGGCCGACGCCGAAGTAGGTAAAGCCGCGCTGGCGGAGTTTATACGGGTCGTATTGGTTTCTGGCATCGAAGATGACGGGCCGTGACAAGAGCTCTTTCATGCGGTCGAAGTCCGGCTGCCGAAACATCTTCCATTCAGTGGCAAGAAGGAGCGCATCGGCACCGCGGAGGGCTTCGTAGCAATCGTCGAAGTACGTAATGGCACGTTCGCCCAAGATCTTCCTTGCCTGCTCGGTGGCTGCGGGGTCGAAGGCCTGAACGACGCCACCGGCTTCGATGATTCTCTTAGCTATCGCCACGGCGGGCGACTCGCGCACGTCGTCGGTGTCGGGCTTGAAGCTCAATCCCCAAAGCGCTACGCGCACGCCCTTAAGGTCGCCGTTGAAATAGTCGCGTATCTTGGAAAAGACGTAATCCCTTTGCGTTTCGTTCACCTCGTCCACGGCCTTTAAGATCGAAAGGTCCACTCCACTTTGTTTTGCCGTGTCGATCAAGGCTTTTACGTCCTTGGGGAAACATGACCCTCCGTATCCAGGCCCGGCGTATAAGAAGCTCGAGCCTATCCTCGAGTCCAGGCCAATGCCCTTTCTAACGGCCTCTATGTCAGCCCCGACTCTATCGCACAGCCTTGCAAGCTCGTTCATAAAGCTGATGCGCGTGGCCAACATGGCATTGGCGGCGTATTTTATGAGCTCCGCCGTGGGGATCGAGGTGACGAAAAACCTATCCTCTCTCATGGTGAAGGGCGCAAGCAGCTCTTTAAGCAGCTCCGCGGTCCTGCCATTCTCCGTCCCTATGATGATCCTGTCGGGGTGTTGGAAGTCCTCGACGGCCGATCCCTCTTTTAAGAACTCGGGGCATGAGGCGACGTCGAACTCCACATCCGCGACGCACCTTTCTTGGAGTTTTGAAGAGATTATTTCCTTCACCTTGTAAGTCGTCCCTATTGGAACGGTTGACTTGGTAGCGATGATCTTGTAGCTATCTATCGCCATGCCGATGTCTTCGGCGACGTCGAAGACGGCCGAAAGGTCTGCGCTGCCATCGTGATTTGGAGGGGTTCCTACTGCTATGAATATGAATAGCCCCCTGGATACGCCCTCGGCTATGTCCGTCGTGAAGCGAAGCCGGCCTCCAGATAGATTGCGCTTGACTATATCTTCCAGGCCAGGTTCGTAGATGGGCACAACGCCCTGATTTAGCTTGCTTATCTTTTCTTCGTCCTTGTCGACGCACCAGACGTCGTTTCCCGTATCTGCGAGGCATGCCCCTGTAACGAGGCCGACGTATCCTGTCCCTATCACACATACACGCACTAACGGTCACTCCTTGCGCTTTTCATAAAGGTCATTTTAAACCATTCTACGAACTTTGCTATGCCTTCCTCAAAAGTAGTGGTGGGTTCGTAACCCAAAAGCCTTTTGGCTTTCCCGATGTCCGCGTAGGTTTGATGGACGTCTCCCGGCGGAAGGGGTTTTACGTCGAGGATCGGCTTTACGCCAAGGCCTCTTCCCAGAACCTCCACCATTTCCTTCAATGAAACAGTGTGGTGATTGCCTAAGTTTATCACCTCATACATGGAATCGCGATATTTCATTGCGGATATCGTGCCCTTCACTATGTCGGCGATATAGGTGTAGTCGCGCTTCGTCGAGCCATCGCCGTAAAAGGGGATGGGCTTCCCTTGGGCCATGAGGTGGGAGAATTTGCAAATGGCAAGGTCCGGCCTCTGCCCAGGGCCGTAGACCGTGAAATACCTCAGGGCGATGAAGCGAATGCCGTACAAATGGCTGTAAACGTGGCCCATGAGTTCGCCTGCGATCTTGGTACCTGCATAAGGGCTTATGGGCTTCAGCGGCTCGTCCTCCTTCCAGGGGACGTTCGGGTTTACGCCGTAAACGCTCGACGAAGAGGCGAAGACGAACTGCTCCGTTCCGGTCTTAGCGGCAAGCTCCAACATATTTTGCGTGCCTAAAATGTTCGTCCTACCATATCCTATTGGATCCTCTATCGATGGCCGCACGCCGGCCTTGGCAGCCAGGTGCACGAAGGCATCGAATTTCATGTTCCCAAAAGCGCTAATTAAAGCGCCGTAGTCGCATATGTCCATCTCATATACCTTGAGGGTCGACTTTTGAACCTCGGCGCTTCTTTCGAGGGCTGCCTTTGAATGCTCTAATATGCTTTCGATATTGCGCTCTTTCAGCTTCCTCGGATAGAAGGGGTCGAAGTTGTCTACGATATGAACCTCGCTTCCCAGATCGATCAACGCCCTAACAAGATGGCTGCCTATAAAACCAGCCCCGCCGGTCAAAAGCACCCTCAGGGTCACGTTTTTACTTTTTGCCTCTTTGGCGGCATTTCTGCTGATATTTTCAGCGGCGTTATCGGTGGCGTTTCCGCTGCTGTTTTCACCGTTGCTGGTTTTATCGTTGAGGTCATTTCCGCCGTGTAGCGCCCTTGATAATAACACTATCTTTTCTCCCCTTTTGTTTCGACGCCTTCTCGAAAGTCGCCTCAGGCCCAAGCCGAGTTCATGCCGTATTTAGGCAGTTTAAGGAACCGACCCGCAGCCGCCTTTGGATATTTTGCACAACGGGTTCATGAAAACACAGGAATACCTGCCATCACGTTATAACAGATTGCAACGCTATGGGCAATGGTGGTGAGAGTGAGAGTGAATGTGGAAGTGAGTGTGAATGTGAAAGTGAAAGTGAGGGTGAAAGTAAAACGTAAAGCGTAAGGCGTGAGAGGTAAGATGAAAAAGATAGTATGGGCTAAGAAACACACAAAAGCAAAAACCTGACCCCAGAGGTGTTTTTTGAGGATTTGAGGATTGGTGAGCCGTGCAGGACTCGAACCTGCGACACCCGGATTAAAAGTCCGGTGCTCTGCCACCTGAGCTAACGGCCCAAAAACTACCTTCGATCTAACTCTTAAGGCTCAATCAGCGTATATAAATTATCACGCAAGGGTCGGAGATGTCAACCGGCCGGCGTTGGTTTCTGCGGGTTCCTGAGGCGAGGGCTAAGGAGCACAAAAAGTAAAGACCTGATTCTGGAGGGTTTCAAGGTCACATTCGCGGTAGGATTCGAACTTCGAAAGGGCCCTCTCGAGTCGCCCCTTGCCGGACTCGATCTGTCGTCTCACCTCAGCAAACGCCGTCCCTCCAAAGGTGCGGCGCCTCTCCACGGCCACCTCTGGCACGAGCAAGCCGATCAGGTCGGCCTCGACCTCCGGAATCAGGGCTTTCCATTCTTCGACGGAAAGGGAGTTCAAGGCCCTTTCCTTCTCCAGGCACCACTTGACGGCCCGCCCCACCTTCTGATGCGCTTCCCTGAAAGGCACGCCCTTGGCCACGAGATATTCTGCTACGTCTGTCGCCAAAGCGAAACCGTCTCGAAAACCGTCCAAAGCGCGGCGCTCGTCCACGTCCACCCGAGAGAGAAGCGGAGGGAGGACGCCCATAACGGAGGCGAGCAACTCTAACGACGTCCAGAGGCTGCGCTTGTCCTCCTGCAAATCCCTGTCGTAGGCCATGGGAAGACCCTTTAAAAGTGCCGCCGTGCTCACAAAACACCCAATGGCCTGGGATGTCCTGCCGCGCACCAGTTCCAATACGTCGGGATTTTTCTTCTGAGGCATCATGCTGGAGCCCGTGCAAAATCCGTCGGGCAGGCGAATCCAGCCGAACTCAGACGTATTCCATATGATGAGGTCTTCACAAAGTCGGCTACAGTGGAGCATAAAAGACACGGCGAAGTGATGATAATCGAGCATATAATCCCTTTGAGAGATGGCATCGATGCTGTTCTCCGCGACACCGGAGAAGCGCAAGATGCTGGCCACGTAATGCCTGTCGAGCGGCAGCGTCGAACCAGCCAAAGCTCCCGACCCCAAAGGCGACTCGTCCAGACCCTTGAGAGCATAAAGCAGAAGGTCGCTATCGCGGACAAAGGCCCAGAACTGCGCCATCCAGTAATGGCCCATAGAGATCGGCTGAGCCTGCTGCAGGTGGGTGTATCCGGGCACAACCACATCCACGTGGCGTTCGGCGCAGCGGAGCAAAACTTCGAGCATATGGCAGAGGGAGAGCCCCAATTTGGACAGCTCCTCCCGCAAGTACAGGCGCATCGTCGTGGCTATTTGATCGTTGCGGCTCCTTCCCGTGTGGAGCTTGGCCCCTACAGCTCCCAAAAGCTCGATCAACCGCGCTTCGATGTTCATGTGCACGTCTTCGAGCTCGACTTTGGGCACGAACTCACCGGACTTGATCTCGTCCGCGATCTGCCTCAAAGCCGACAAAATTGCGCCGCACTCCTGGGGGGAAATCAGTTTCACATGAAAGAGCATCCTCACATGGGCAGCACTACAGATCACGTCAGCCAGGGCCAATCGCCAATCGAGATCCAACGATTGGGTGAAGTCCAAGACCGCTCTTTCGATATCCTCGCTAAACCTGCCCTTCCACACAGTCAACCCTCCAGTCGATACCGCTCGCCGTCAATCCCCTCTCCCGTGCCATCTCTACCAGCTTCCCCCATAGGAGATCGCACTCGCTGTGGGTGTAGCTGTCGATAGCCAAGGCGTCGAGCAAGGAGGCGATGACAGCCATGCCGGGTATTATTATATCTGCCCTGCCCGGCTCGAGGCCAACTATATTTCGCCGCTCTTCCGCCGAGAGCCGCGCCATTTTCGCCAAAAGTCCTTCGATTTCCCTCTTTTTTACAAGGCTTCCGTGGGCCTTTCCAGGATGATATTCCCCTACGGGAATAGCCTTCAGCATCATGACGACCGTGGAGGACGTGCCGCCCACGCCGACGACCGCCCCTCCGGCGTAAAGGCGGCGGACCTCGTCAAGCCGCTTAGCCGCTGCACTGCTGATCTTTTCAACGTCTTCGCCGTAGAGCGAAGCCATGCGCACCGCCCCTAACGGCAGTGAGAAGAAGCGCTTTCCGTCTCCCACCTCGAGGCTCCCTCCGCCGAGGTCGAAGAGAAGTCCGACCCTTTCGCGCAAGCCGAAGGCTGCACCTTGAAAACTCAAGCTCGCCTCTTCGTGGCCGCTTAAGACGGAGAGCGGCAACCCGGCGACCCCTTCCAATTCGGCTGCGGCAAAAGACGCGTTATGAGCACTGCGTAGCGACTCGGTCGCTATGAAAGACCTGTCCTCGAGCGGCACGCAGATAGCATCGAGGAGCATACGGGCCTTGGTCACAGCCGCCTTTGTGCGGCTTAAGGCTTCACTCGATATGACATACCGGCCTTCCCCAACCCCTTGAGCCAGCCGGCTTATCCAAGCTCCGCTCGCAAGGTATACGAAGCGCCCTTCTGTATATCCCACCGCGAGGGCGCGGACCGAGTTCGATCCAACGTCGATGACGCCGAGACGTTTCATCTGTAACCTCCCCGAAGGAGCAGCGATAATGAGAAGGCGCCTCGCATTCTCGCGGACCTACCGCTTTTTCAAGCCACACCGCGCCGGGGTGTTCTCCAAAGGCAAGCCAAGAGGCAACTTGAAGGTGGAGACATTTGAGCGTAACTCTACCCTTGACGGCGATGCCTCCGAGACCGCTTCTTCTGAGGGCGTGCCAGATACCCCTTCGCCTCGAGCGCAGGAAGCGCCTCGTCGATGAGCCGACCATGGCCAACCGTAAAGACGCATACCTATTAGAATAAGAGGCCCACTCGCTCAAATCGTGCCCCGTCTCTCTTTCGAGATCGCCCACGCCGCCCGCAGATTCGAGGGCAGAACAGGCCCGAACGAGGTAGGGGCAGACCAACCAGAATATCGTAGGGAAGGGGCGCATGCCGGAGAGGGGACAACACAAGATCACCTGTGGACGCCTCCAGCGGCAACGGGTCATTACCCCCAAGACAATTCCTTCGTCGAAGCGCCTTCCCTCCATGTGGCGCTTCAAAAAAAAGCGGTCCTCGGCGTTAAGGCACTCGTAGAAAATGGGCGCAACCTTGTTGTAAGGGTGCCCCACGTCGCTACCTCTTGCCGCGGCGCTTATCTCCCTTCTTCCCTTCGCTCTTGCTATTTAAATCTGCAATCTTCTGTTCGCTCGCCTTAAGGAAGTTAGAAAGCTTTTTCTCAAAATCATCGCCGTCTTGAGGACGAGGCGCGGAGTGCGCCTCGAGCTGCTTTATCGAAAGATCGATCCTACCCTTTTCGTCGATCTTGATCACCTTGGCCCTGACTTCTTGATCCACCTGAAGGACATCCTCAACCTTCTTCACGTAACTCCTCGAAAGCTCAGAGATATGGATCATGGCCTTTTGGCCCGTGGCCAACCTGACAAAGGCGCCATAAGGCATTATGCGCTCAACCTTACCGGTTACGACTTCGCCCACATTGACAGAGACGGCCGAAAAGTTATTGCTCTCTCCCATAAGTCTGACACTACCTCCAAATGTTTAAATTACTGCAAGAAAATCGAAACTGCTACCCTCACGCCCCTAAAGCATGCTCTATGCCGACCACCTCCGCATTCCCTTAAGCCCCTGGGAGCCAACGCCACGAAAACATATCGCCCTGAGAGGCATCCAGGCGCCTGAAGAGAGCCAGCATATAGGGGAGCACTGCGTCGCTCGAGACATCATACCAGATGAGCAAGACACCCCTTTCCCTTTCCAAAACTTCCCTCAGGAGGGCATCTTTAATTATAGGAGAGAAAAGGGCAATAAGGCCAGACCCCTCGACGAACGGTTTCTCTTTTAAATAACGTACGCGATTTCCTCTGACCTGGGGCAAAAATCTTATACGTTCAGTGGCGTCCTTTATAGTTGGACTTATCCCAAAGGACAAACTGCCCTTTGTTAAAGGTGGACGAACCTCAAAGGGTACGCTGCGAATTTTAACAGAGCCAGCCAGAGCCAAATTCATCCTATGGGGGCGTATGCACCTCCACTCCGATGCGAGAGATTCCATGACAGGGGCATTCTGCCTGCTATCCAAGTGCTCGATGTTGACGGGACCCCTTCTGACTGGGGGCAAAGAGGCAACCCTCGCACGGCGCAAGGGCAATGAGCGCACTCTAACTCTTCCCGCAAAAAGCCTCGACAGGCTCTCCCCGATTTCCTCCAAACGGCCGATGAAGCCCCTCTTCATTCTGTGATTTCCCCAGCGGCTACGGCTTCCAGAGCCCTCTTTATGCGAGCGAAAGGTTCGAGGAGTTCCATCGAGGCAGCCGCCTCGACGAGTATGGAGGCCGCGCTCTTTACAGCATCCTCGCCAGTGCCAACCGGTACGATCAACTTCAGGGGAGCACTTATGGGATCCACCTGAACCAAGTACGCGCCGGCTTCCGGCTGAGGCACCATTTCTCCGACGGCGTTCAATGGAGAATAGGAGGTACTTTCCAAAAAGATGGGTGGGCAAGCGGCATGTTCTTTGAGAAATTCTAACAGTTTTCGGTCATTGCAAACCCACAAGGAAGGTTTAACTTCGACGGCTTTCAACAGGCTCTCTAATATGACTTCTTCCCTTATATAGACGTCCAAGGCATCGCCGTAAAGGATACGCTCAAGCCTCGTAGGTGATATAGGCTCCGTATATCTGAAATCGAGCGGAATCCCTCTTAAATCCGTGACCAATGCGGCCCCCTGAAAGAGATTTCCCTCTTCGATCAGCCGCAGATATCCCAGGGCGAGGCCCTTTTGGGGACTCATGGTTTCCACTCAGGCGTAAACATCGAGATTGCTTTCCTTCCCTTCCTCGTCCTCTTCTCCTTCGCTACCGCCGCCGGGTTTGCGCTTCTTCCTCTTTTTGACGCCGACACTGCTACCCTCTTTACGAAGGGCCACGCGCAGCTCTTCTTCCGGCCCACGCCTACGCCTAACCTGCCGCTCTTGCTCTACGGCAGAAGCTATTCCCTCTTGCTGCTGGGACGCTTGTTTTGCAGCCGCAGCGAACTCCCTGCCCTCTTGAGCATTTTGGCCGAGCCTCAAAAGCGAAAGCTGCCACTCCACCGGCTTCAACCCTACATCACTCTTCCTTTACTGTCCCTTTATCCCTCGAAGGAGCGTATCCGCACCTCCCCTTCATCATACACGAACGAGACGAATTGCAACGTGTCCTTCACGACATAGCTTACACCTTTTATGGAGACTACAACACCTGGATAGCAATAGCCCTTGACGCGAACGCGCGCTCTCCCCTTAGACTCATACAGGGTGGCCTCTATCTCGGCTAACTGTTTCTGAAGGCTTTCCACGTGCGCTCGCAGTTGGAATTTGGTCCTCGTGAGAGCAACGAGCATCCCACGCTTTTCCTCGTCCAACATCCCCATTTCTTCCAATTTTTTGAGGTACTCCAGGTTCTTTTCAACCTCCTGAAGTTTGTTGAGGCTCTCGGCGAGGTCTCCCTCCTTGGTGCGCTTCTCCTCGATGAGCTCTGG
>CAYTKB010000083.1:0-8726 GCA_964438265.1 uncultured Acetomicrobium sp.
CTCCGAAACGGATATAGTCAAGTTATCCCAAGACTCTGGCGGAAGGTCGCAAGGGCCAATGAGCCTTGCGCGAAACGACTCTCGGTTTTGTTGTCGTTTGGAAAAGCCCGTTATCTCCTTCTTTGGGGAAGGAAAGAGTATTTCCAAAAGATGAACTACTGCTTTGCCAGATCCGGAGAGGCTTTCACGGCACATAGCACAGTAGGCCAGAAAGTCGTTTTGGCTTTCTCGGAGTCTGCGCGATACTACCTCCCTTGCGAGGTCTTGGTCGGCCATGAATTGAAGCCCCCCATAACCGCAACAACGCGTGGTTTGACCCCTGAAAGCGAGCTCTTCGTAAGGTTGTCCCATGATTTGCAGTATCTTGCGGACCGACTCCCTCCACTCTGGTTCGTGGCGAGTTGTGCAGGGGTCATGAAGGGCAAGGGTTTTGGTGTTCGCTTTTGTTTTAGGAAGCCCTTTTTCGAGCAATACCTGCCACAGCGAGGTCCGCGATACGTTGGGCATGAAGGTTTTAAACACTTCGTTACAAGAAGAGCAGGCGAGGATTAGTGTTGGATTTCCCAGTGATTCGAGGATATTTTTGATCTTTTTGAGAACCTCATCGAGTTTGTCTCGCCTGCCTGCCCACCACGCCGGCGCGCCGCAACATCCGAGCAATAGCCCCGTTTTGCCCTCGTATATCTCGTCAAGATGTTTAACGACCTCTTCCGTTTGGTCGGGCATAACTCCAACCAATTGGCAGCCTGGAAAGAAAAGGGCTCGGGTAGTCTTTTCTCCCGTACGAACTCCAGCCGACCTCGGTGAGTTGGCATGTTCCATGTCGAGCAGGGCAAGCTCATGAACTGAGGGAGGCATAATGTTTCGAGTCACCATTTGCTCCCGTGCGAAGCGGCATAAAGTGGCCATGGAGAAATCGTTGGGGCACAGCACCTCGCAAAGGCCGCATAGCGAGCAGGAATTTATCATTTTATTGGCGCTGTGAGAACCTTTGACTATGGAAAGGTTGTTGTAGATCTGTCGGGCGTAGATTTTGGGATAACCCTTATACTTCTCGAGAAACGCGCACTCGCGTACGCAGTAGCGGCACTCACACTGTATGCATCGCTTGGCCTCTTCCACTGGGTCTTCCCTGGGAGGAAGGGGTTTGACATTATAGAGAGGCGTGTAAAGCTTTGTCTCGAGAGAAAATTCCTTTTCTCTTCCCGATGTTAAGGAGATGCCCTGTAGGTAGCGATCGATGGAGTTGGCGGCCCGCTTTCCGTCCGTTGACTCCCACACGGCGGAAAATTTTTCGTTACGACTACAACCTCCTGCGAAGATGCCCCTTTTTGGAGTCTCATAAGCGATGAGGTTCACATCATTTGCGTCAATGACATGGGACCATTCGGGATCATCGAGGCCAATATAGGTAGCATTTCCCTCTTGGGGGCCACCGCTAGTGGGGTCCTCTTTGGATGATCGCCTTGCGCCCATCCTTTCCAAATTTGTCCAAGCAGTAGCGAGTACTTCTTTGGGAAGAAGCTGCTCTGGGAGCGATAAAAGTCTTCCTCCCGGAATTTCGCCGCTAAAAACCACAGAGACCTCATATCCCTTTTTTGCAAGCTCAAAGGCGCAAGTTAGCGACGAAAGGCCTCCGCCGTATACGGCCACGGACATTTCCTTTGAAGGCAGCCTCAAGGGCAACCCCGGGTCCTTGGACTGTTCTATGCAGGCCCTTTCGAGCTTCCCAATGGAAATGGCGCCGCCTTTTTGCGCCAAGATGCACGCGTCTTGGCAGGGATGGTCGCAGATGCGTCCGAGAATGTCAGACAGAGGCATCGCCCTCGATAGAATTTTTCTCGCTTCGTTGAAGCGCTCTTGCGCCATTGCCGCACAAAAAGCTCTGGCGTCTACCTTGAGAGGGCATGCTGCCTGGCAATAGGGAGGTTCCTCTTGAATGCAACGGTGCTCAAAGCCTTTGAGCTCATCGCGTTCCATAAATACTTCCTCCTCAACGCTTTACTAATAAGCTTTTATAATGTCAGATCACCCTGAAACTTATAATTTGGAGGATTGGGATAAATACCCTTGGTCGATTATTCGTGTAGGGGATGCCCACCCTGACCGTTTAAAGTCAGGGTGGGTGCTTGTGAATGCGTTAGTTAAACGCGTTCTCCCTTGAGGCCGGCAAGGATCTTTTCAGGCCTTGCGGGCAGCCGGTGAACCCTTACACCACAGGCGTTGTAAATTGCGTTTCCTATGGCAGCGTGTGGACTGGAAAGAGGTAATTCTCCGACTCCCGCCGCTCCAAATGGACCGAACTCACGGGGGTAATTCTCGAAGTAGACTATCTCTATGTTATCTGGAATATCTCTGATATAAGGGAATCCTGCTCCGACGAGCGTGGAGTGTTTGTGGATATCCTCGAAATCCTCCGAAAGCGCAAGACCCACCCCTTGGGCGATACCTCCGTATATCTGGCCATCTGTTACAAGACGATTGTTGACTTTTCCGATATCCGCCATGAGGGTCATCTTGTCCACCGTAACCTTGCCGGTTTCGGTATTTACGGAAACCTCGGCAAGGAACACTCCGTACATATAGACGACAAAGGGCCTTCCCTGCCCTTTTTCGTCGCAGGGTACGCCCGGAACGGTGTATTTGCCAACGTACTTCAATGGTTTTCCGGAACTGACAGCTTCGGCGTAGCTCATGTATGTTCCATCGGGCTTCCGTAGGGATTTGAGCATTTCTAAACAGGCGATCCGAATGGCGCTGCCAGTCATAACCTGTTGGCGCGATCCGCCAGAGGGTCCCGAGTTAGGCGTTTTGGACGTGTCTGGCCAAGTGAAACGTATCCTGTCGGGCGTGATACCCATGGGACGCAGCGCCTCGTGGGCGGTCCCCACCATGCCCATATCAGCCCCCTGGCCGTGGTCCTCCCAGGCAGCAACGATGGTGACGGTATCATCGGGGTTGAGGACGGTCCAGGCCTCGGAGCTATCGGGGCCATCAAGGCCGCTTCCATAACAACCCATTGCAAGTCCGACACCCTTTTTGATCTTATCGGTGGATTCTCTTTTGGCTCTCGCTTTCGCCTCCTCATACCTTGGTTTGATGGCTTCGAGCATCTCAGGATAACTGAAGACCTCCGGCTCCTGACCGCTCGGATTCGTCGAGCCGGGGCGATAACAGTTTTTGTATCGGATTTCCCAGGGATCCATACCTATTTTCTCGGCCAGTTCATCCATGAGAAGCTCCGAAGAGTAAAGCGACTGCGGAGAACCGTAGGCCCTGAAGGCAGAGCCCCAAGCGTGATTGGTGCAGACCGTTCGTCCTCGTCCTCTAATGTTTGGAATGTTATATCCGGCGCCCATGAACTGTGCGCCCCTGAGCGTAAGCAGGTCTCCAAATTCGGAGTAAGGGCCATGGTCCACGGCGTAGTCCGTCTCCATGGCGAGGAGTTTGCCATCTTTGTCGGCAGCGTATTTTATATTTACAAAGAAGGGAGATCGCTTTCCTGTGTAGGTCATATGCTGGAAGTAATTGTACCGAAGGAAACAGGGTTTGCCCGTCGCAAGGGCAGCCGCTCCAACGAGGGCTTCCATGGTTGGGCTGAACTTGTATCCGAAAGTGCCGCCCATGGGGTTCGACACGAGCGCTATTTTGTCGGGTTCCACTCCAAGACCCGGAGCTATCATCAGAAGATGCAGGTGGGCTCCTATGGTCTTGGAGTGTATCTTTAAGACGCCGTTATCGTCAATATAAGCAAAACCGACGTCGGGTTCGATCGTCATATGAGGCTGTCTTTGCACGTAAAAATCGTCTTCTACCGTATAAGGAGCCCTTTCAAAGATTGGATGCGTTGGTTCACCCTTCTCGAGATTTTGGATGTAGTAAACGTTTGGCGTTCCGGGGTGAATTTCGAGCGCGTCTTCTGCCATTGCTGCCGGAGCGTTCATGTATGCAGGCAGTATTTCAAGATCCACCTTAACTTTGGCGGCGGCCGCACAGGCGTTTTCGTAGGTATCGGCGCAGACGATCGCAATGGCATCTCCGAACTGGAAGACCTTTTCGTCACAGAGAATCGGTCGATCCCATCCGTCTCCCTTGTTGGTCGGGAACGTGATGAGCCCCGTTATGCGGTTTCTCCCCTTGATATCCTTATGCGTAACCACTTTATAGACGCCTGGCATCTTCTCAGCCTCGGAAGTGTCGATATTTTTTATATTGGCGTGGCTCACCGTCGCCTGGACGAGTGCAAGTTGCAGTGTGTCTTCGGGCATCTTCAGCCCCAGGTCGGCACCATAATCCAGTGTGCCGGTGGCCTTGGCTATCGAAGTGGGCCTCGGATAGGTACTGCCCCAGATCTTGCCGTCTTCTGGCATTTTATAATCCAGCTCCGATTCATCCATTTCTCCTCTTAAGACTTTGGCTGCATCCATGACGGCATTGACGATGGGTATGTAACCTGTGCAGCGACAAGCGTTTCGGTTCTTATGGAACCACTCCCTCACTTCTTCTCGGGTCGGGGAAGGGTTACTGTCCAGAAGCGCTTTGGCCGAGACGATGAAACCGGGAATGCAGAAACCGCATTGGGTTGTTCCGTGCTTAATAAAGGCTTTTTGGAGGGGATGCATCTTTTGGGGTGTGCCAATGCCTTCGATAGTAGTTATAGAATCGCCGTCATTAATCTTGTCGACTTTGAAGGTGCATGAACGAACAAGTTTACCGTTTAAGATGATGTTGCATGCACCGCACTGCCCTTGTCCGCAACCGACTTTCGTTCCCGTCAGACCTAACTGTTCACGTAAAACCTTCGCCAGGGTGTCTTTCCCGTCTACTATGACGTTGCGTTCCACTCCGTTGACAAAAAAATGTTTCTGGATCACCTCTGTCACTCCTTTCGCTCTTACAACCATGAGATCCGATCCTCAAAGGAGAGGGGATCCTTACGTTTCATTCTGTCGTGCATTTGCCTGTCTGTAGTTTGATAATAGAATGAGCCAACTTTCTGCAAATCGCAAGGTTCCCCTATGCTTCATCTCTCTACACTGCCAGACATTATCATTGCTTCTTTCGAGAAATATCACCTCCTCTGAATGATGTCAGACTTAGCGTTTGGGGAAAGTCGAAAGCAACGATGATGCATTTGCCTCACTACTACAGCCGCATTGAATCAAGAAGCCTGTCAGAAAAAGAATTTCTAACCTCTAAATCAGCACATTTGGGCGTGTTCTGCAATTTTCAAAGGCCGTTGAATGTCATTTGAGAGTAGCTGTTTCACGAAGTGTGATTATAGCGCTGGGCGTAGCCTAGTTGGTTGATGATGGTGGTTGACCATACGGCTAACGCTGGATTATGAGTTTTGGCAAGTCCTTTACTTATACTATACAGGAGCAAGACAGTCAAGAAATTTGAGCTCTTTCTAAATAGCATGGAAACATTCCGGTGGTAAGGATACCAACAAGATTCTTCTTAATTAGCTATGTATGCTGAACCTTGAGGACATGGACACCCTCAAAGCGTAAGAGGTAATAACTAAAACTGCAGCGACATAGGGCTTTGCCAACGGCATGCGCATCAAGCTAAAAACTAAGATGTGCTTTGTTAGTTAAATCTATATTATGTTTGTTCGTAAGAGTTTTACTGCCTACCATGCGGCGATTGCGCCGTCGGTCCTCGGTTCCGTTCCGCCACAAAGATTTCCGTTTTCCATCCTCCAAATGACCTGCCCCCTGCCGAAGGGGGCGTGCTTCAAAGATATAGTCACGTCATGACCGCGCCTGATGAGGTCCTCGGCTATGTGCTCCTTAAAGCCATATTCTAAAAGCACTTCTTTCCCCTTTACCCACATCCAGCGCGGGGCATCGAGCGCCTCTTGGGGGTTTAGGCCGAAGTCGAGCATGTTCATTATGACTTGAACGTGAGCCTGAGGTTGCATAAAAGCCCCCATTATGCCGAAAGGCCCTATGGGTTTGCCATTTTTAGAGATAAAGCCAGGGATTATCGTGTGATATGGGCGCTTGCCGGGTTTTAAGGCGTTTGGATGGTCGGGAGAGAGCGAAAAACAGGCACCTCTATTTTGGAGCGCCACGCCCGTTTTCGGCACGACAATGCCCGAGCCGAAGCCCATGTAGTTGCTCTGTATATAAGAAACCATATTACCGTCACCGTCTGCCGTAGCTAAATATACCGTATCGCTTCCGCCGATAGGGCCAGGGTGCCAAACCTTTGCCTCTTGGCCTATGAGAGCCCTTCTTTTGGCGGCCCTTTCTTCAGATAAGAGCTCTCCCGTTGGAACGCCCTCGCATGAAGGGTCTGCTATGTAGGCAAGCCCGTCTGCGAAGGCGGCCTTTATCGCCTCTATCTGTAAGTGATACGTAACTGGGTTTTCCTTTTCCGTGAAGGAAAAGCCCTTTAAAATGTTTAAGGCCATGAGGGCAACTATCCCTTGGCCGTTTGGTGGAAGCTCCCATACGTCGTAGCCGCGGTAATCTACTTTGACGGGTTCGGCCCATTCGGGGGTAAAAGATGCTAAGTCTTCCTCATCGATGTAGCCGCCCGTTTTTCTGGCGAAGTCCGCTATTTTTTGGGCTATTTCGCCCCTGTAAAAAGCTTCGCCCTCGCTTTCGCCTATTAGTTCAAGCGTTTTGGCATGATCCGGCAAATTCACCGTTTCTCCTGCCTGGGGCGCGTGCCCCAAGGGTGCAAAGGTTTTAAACCATGCCTCTTTTATCTCGCCGGTGAGTTCTTTTTCGAAGCGCGAGCAGCTCTCTTTCCAGGCCAACGATACGGTGGAGGAGACAGGATAACCATTGCGTGCGTATTCTATAGCCGGTTTTAGCACATCTTTTAGCGGAAGTTTGCCAAACCTCTCGCATAGTGCTCTCCACGCCGCTGGTACCCCTGGCACGGTTACAGGGATCCAACCGCCTTTTGGGATTTCGTCGTAACCTTCCTTCTTCAAACGTTCGATTGAAAGGCTTTTAGGAGCCCTTCCGCTTGCATTTAAGCCGTAGAGCTTTCCATCCGTCCAGACGATGCAAAAAGCGTCTCCGCCGATGCCGCAGGAGGTGGGTTCTGTAACCGTAAGGCATGCAGCTGTCGCAACGGCAGCATCCACAGCGTTTCCGCCTTTTTTGAGGATTTCAAGGCCCGCCTGGGCGGCAAGGACTTGCCCTGTAGTCACCATGCCGAGGCATGAAAAAACCACGTTCCTCCGCGACGGGTAACGGTAAGTTAAAGGATCAAACGTCACAGAAACCCACCTCGCTTTGCATTTTCGTATATCGCTTATAGGCCGTAGGTTATAAATCTTCTTGCTTTATGGAGTAGGCAGGCGGCATTTCGGGCGTAAAGGCCATATAAGGCGGCACCGGATATACTGAAAAACCTCCCTTTGCCGTGAATTCGAGGTTGTTTACAAGCCTGTCGCGGAAAAGGGCCCAAGGCGCGGCATATACGAGTTCATAGTGCTGTGTGCCGCCGAATATCCTGTCGCCGGCGCAGGGAAAGCCGACGGTGGGTTTGCCTGTTCCCATAGCAAACCCTATGGCAGAGCACATGGCTCCCTCAGCCACGGTGTCGGCCGTGGTCTTTTCCCCGGTGTCATAAGCGTTTGCGTGAATCAAGCGCATCATCTGGGCTGGGTTTCCGTATAGCACGACTACGTCAGGTTCATCGGTAAACTTTTCTAATGGGGATATAAATATGCCGGCATATTTTTTGCCTGTATCCCCGAGCCTGTATACGTTGGCCATGAATTTTTTAGCCACTTCCTCGTTTTTGCAATAAGGCCCCACGGCAGCTTTCCCAGAAAGGATGGCTTCCGGGGTTTTGATTAAACCTAAACATGCCGCGCCGAAAGCGCATACCATCTTTTCTGGAACGCCACTGTTGCCCATCTTTTGATAACGTGCCATGCAGACCAATTGGCATATGTTGAGTTTGAAAGGTAGCGGTGCCCTGGGCAGGTCTTCTTCTTTGGCGTAAAATTTTATCCCTACCGGAAATGTATCTAACCGCAGCAGTTGGTCGAGCTTTTGAGAAGCTTCTTTCGGTTCCATAAAATCCCCTCCTTCTGTTAGTGAGGAAGTACGAGGTGGGCTTGCGCTCATCGTGACACAGAACCCACCTCGAAACCTCTGCTATTATTTTAAGCTAATTTCAGTTCTTTGAGTTTTTCTTCCGTAGGCATGCCCTTTTTGTTCCATCTCCGAAGCTCGTGACATTTGGGAAGCATTTCATTCAGCCTGCATACGTTCCCTTTTATCGAACCTGCGGGTATGGGCTCTTTGAGGAGCCTCGGAGGGAGTGTATCATCTTCGGCCGTAAGCCCGCCTTGAGGTTGAAGAGCCGCTCTAAATTTCATACTCTCTCACCGCACTCCATGATCTTTTCAGGAGCGAAGTCGATCCCCGTCGCTGCAGAAAGCCAAGATGCCACCTCGGACGCTCCGAGGCCAAAGGTGATGGAGGGGCAAAGCCTCAATGAGTCGATGGTGGCCGTCAAATTCTTGAACGTCTTGGTCCATTGGGGGCTTGTCCTCGATGGAAGCCGGGTCGAGCTTCTTTTGAGGCTCAAAGCCTTATAAAAGATAACCATTGCGCAAACCTGGGGCCTCCGTCGCATGTGAAGTCAAAACCTTTCCCTCGCTTTCCGCAGATGCCGCTTTTCCTGACATGCGTAATTTCATTTTATCATAGGCTAAGATACTTGAAAGCAATTGTGGGTTTTGAGAT
>CAYTKB010000084.1:0-8667 GCA_964438265.1 uncultured Acetomicrobium sp.
TCGGCCTCTCCACTAACATCGACACGACGAAGCTCTATGGTGTGAGCAGGTTGGTTTCGCGCCTGACCGGAGTGACTGTACCGCCGAACAAGGCCGTTGTAGGAGACAACGCCTTTTCTCACGAGGCCGGGATCCACCAGCACGGCATCCTGTGCAACCGCGCCACTTACGAAATAATGAAACCTGAGGATGTAGGCGCCCCAGGGACGCGCTTGGTCTTGGGCAAGCATTCGGGACACCACGCTTTCCGCCAACGCCTGGAAGAGCTGGGTTATTCCCTCTCCGAAGAGGAACTCCGCAAGGCCTTCGCGGTCTTCAAAGAGCTGTGCGACCGCAAGGAAGTGGTGACCGACGGCGATCTGGAGGCGCTCGTAGTGGACGAGATCTTGGGCAAAACCGCGAACCACGATTACGAGCTGCGCCACTTTGAGGTGCACGTGGGAAGTCGCGGAGCTACGGCCACTGTCACCCTATGGGATGGCGAGCAAGAGAGATACGACGCGGCCACGGGCAACGGCCCCATAAATGCCGCCTACAGCGCCATCCGTCGCATCACGGGCCTTTCGCCGGAGCTGGTGAGCTTTCGCCTACAGGCCGTCAGCGAGCACTCCGATGCGCTGGGTGAGGCCGTGGTCGTCCTAAAAGATGGAGAGTTCACAGCCCAGGGACGAGGGGCCAGCACCGACGTCATAGAAGCGAGCATAAAAGCATACGTGAATGCGTTGAACCGCCTGCGCCACAGGACAGCCCAAAAGGAGGTCGTCGTAAGATGAAACGCACGCTTGCGAGCGCTATCATAGCTTCACACAGCGGCGAATCGGCCAAAGAAGGGGATATCTGCAACGTCAAGGTCGATTTCGCCTTCGCCAACGACATCACCGCCCCTCCAGCCATAAAGGCCTTCAAAGAGATGGGAGCTTCTCGCGTATTCGACCATAAAAGATGCGCAACTTTGCCCGACCATTTCACGCCCAACAAAGACATAGCCTCTGCTCAGCAGGTCAAGGTCTCGCGCATCTTCGCCAAGGAGCAAGGGATGCTCTACTGGGAGGTGGGGCGCGTAGGCGTAGAACACGCCTTCCTCCCAGAACAAGGGCAAATCCTGCCGGGGGAGATTGTCTTGGGGGCTGACAGCCACACGTGCACCGGCGGCGCTTTGGGGGCCTTAGCCACGGGCATGGGCTCTACGGATTTAGCCGCTGCGTGGGCACTCGGCGAGACATGGCTGAGGGTACCCCCTACTATAAAGGTGAACTTCGAGGGAACGCCTCCGCCGTGGATCGTCGGCAAAGACTTGATACTCGCCCTCCTGGGGATCATAGGCACTCAGGGAGCTCGATATCAGGCGCTCGAGTTCCACGGTACCGCCGTAAAGGCCTTGACCATGGATGATCGTTTTACGATCTCCAACATGGCCGTGGAGGGTGGGGCGAAGGCCGGGATTTTTGTACCCGACGAGACGATGCTAAAGTACGCCAAAGAGCGGGCCGTAAGGCCTTTTAACCCCATCTACCCAGACGAAGGGGCTAACTACGTCAGGGAGGTGGATATAGACACCTCCGTTCTCAAACCGCTCGTGGCGGCCCCATCCTCCCCTGCCAACGCTCGTCCCGCTGAAGATTGCTCAGACGTGAAGATCGACCAGGTCTTCATCGGCTCGTGCACGAACGGGAGGCTCACTGACATAGAGATGGCGGCGAAGGTTTTAAAGGGAAGATCAGTGCACGACGACGTGCGCCTGATCGTTATCCCCGCGTCGTATGAGGTTTATAACGCAGCTTTAGAAAAAGGGTATATCGATACTTTCGTAAGGGCCGGTGCTGCCGTGTGCACGCCGACTTGCGGGCCTTGCCTCGGCGGGCACCTTGGGATATTGGCCGAGGGGGAGGTGTGCGTCTCGACGAGCAACAGGAACTTCGTAGGACGCATGGGGCATCCGAAAAGCGCCCTCTACCTGGCCGGACCGCTCGTAGCGGCAGCAAGCGCCGTCACCGGAAGGGTTACAGATCCGCGGGAAGTACTGTCCTCGGATGAGCTCCAAAGTTTGAGAGGTGGGGTTCGATGAGCGAGAAACTGCGCGGTAAGGCATGGGTATATGGCAACGATGTCGACACAGACGTCATAATCCCCGCGAGATACCTGGTGACGAGCGATCCCGAAGAGTTGAGGCACCACTGCATGGAGGACTTAGACCCGGAGTTCATCAAAAAGATGAGGCCAGGCGATGTGGTCGTGGGGGGCGAAAACTTCGGTTGCGGCTCCAGTCGCGAGCATGCCCCCTTGGCGCTAAAGGGCGCGGGTGTCTCCTGCGTCATAGCGGCGTCGTTCGCCCGCATATTTTTCCGCAATGCCATAAACGTGGGACTGCCCATATTCGAGTCGAGCGAGGCAGTTAACGGGATATCCGCCGGTGACGAGGTCGAAGTGGACCCCTCCGCCGGTATCATCAAAAACCTGAGTAAGGGCGAGACATACCGTGCTACTTCTTATCCGCCGTTTTTGCAGCACCTGATAGAGGTGGGCGGACTCGTGCCTTACGTGCGAGAGAGGCTCAAAGAGAAGGAGGTTTGAGGAAGTTGAAGATGAAGGGTGCGCAGATGGTAGTAAGGGCTTTGGAGCTCGAGGGAGTGGAGGTGGCATTCGGCATCCCGGGAGGCGCCGTGATCCCTCTATACGACGCCCTCTATGATTCTTCCATCACTCACATCTTAGCCCGTCATGAGCAGGCGGCTTGCCACGCCGCCGACGGTTACGCCAGGGTCACCGGCAGGCCCGGCGTATGCATCGTCACCTCCGGACCAGGAGCTATGAACGCCCTCACGGGCTTGGCCACGGCATATATGGATTCGATCCCGCTCATCGTGATAGCGGGCCAAGTAGCAAGGCACCTCATAGGAAGTGACGCCTTCCAGGAAGCCGACATATACGGCTCTTCCATGCCCGTAACGAAACACAATTTTCTGGTGCGCTCCGCCAGCGAGCTTCCGTCCATATTGAGGGCGTCGTTTTACATAGCCACGACAGGAAGGCCAGGGCCGGTGCTCATAACGCTCCCCTCCGACGTCCAGCAAGAAGAGGCCGACTTCCTCTACCCTCCAAAAATAGATCTGCCTGGCTATCGCCCATACGCCGAAGAACTGAGCACCCTTCAAGGCGCAAGAGATGCCCTATCCAGCGCGGAGCGCCCGCTCATACTGGCTGGGGGCGGCGTCATCGCCTCCGGCGCAACCGATGAGCTGATCGCCTTCGCCGAAGCCGGAGAGATCCCCGTATCGTGCACGCTCATGGGGAAGGGGGCATTCCCCGAGAGCCACCGCCTCTTTTTGGGTATGATGGGGATGCACGGCAGGCCGGAGGCAAACCTGGCCGCATCGCGAGCCGACCTGCTCGTGGCCATAGGGACCAAGTTTTCGGACCGCACCACCGGCTTCGCCCCAACGTTCGCCCCGCTCGCTAAGGTCATACACGTAGATCTGGATCCCGCCGAGATAGACAAAAACATCCGCGCCCACTTCCCGCTCGTGGGAGACGCGCGAAAAGTCCTAAGACTTTTGACCGAGGATTTAAGGCCGCATCCGAGCCGCAGGCATTGGTTCGAGGAGATCGAGTCTTGGAGAGAGGCTTACCCATTAGATGAAGATCTGCTGCCGGCCTTCGCCCTCAAGGCGCTGCGCAGCCGCGTGAGCGCCAAAACAGTAGTTACCACGGAGGTTGGACAGCACCAAATGTGGGCAGCCCTTTATTGGCAGGTAGAGACCCCACGCACTTTCATAACCTCTGGCGGCCTGGGGACTATGGGGTTCGGACTGCCTGCTGCGGTGGGTGCAAGCTTAGCGCGTCCGGGCGAGCGCGTCATATGCATAGCCGGCGATGGGAGCATATTGATGAACGCTCAAGAGCTCGAGACGTGCGCCAGATACAACCTGCCGGTCAAGGTGTTCGTCTTCAACAACAGCTCTTTAGGAATGGTAAGGCAGTGGCAAGAGCTCTTCTGGGATCACCGATATGCGGAAACGCTCACTGACTCCCCTTGTGATTTCGCAAAGCTCGCCCAGGGTTATGGGGTCAAAGGATGGAGGGCGGAGATCGCATCGGAAGTAGAAGGCGCCATCGATGCAGCGCTCTCCTGCGAGGGGCCAGCCTTGGTGGACATCCTCGTGCCGAGGGAAGAACTCGTCATGCCGATGGTGCCGCCGGGGCGCAGCCTCACGGACTTCATCCATAGCCTCACAGTCAAATCTTGAGCGCCCCTCCTCGAATAACGCGCCACGCGCCAACGAGATGGTTGCAGTCCTTTTCGAGGCCCGTCGATGGGAGTTGAGTCCGAAAAACGGGGGCAGTGCTTTGCCCCCGTTTTTCGTTTCTCTTTGCCTAGCCCGTGTAAATCGGCGCCCTATAAAGGCACTGCGAAACGACAACTCCGTTGGACGCGGATGGCGCGGTTGAGGTATTATATCTTAAGAGCAATCATCGAACACCGCTTCGCTACTCTTCGTTCAGAGGGCGTAGCGATGCAGTGTGTTTTTTAGCGCTTTATCTGTCCCTATAATCACGAGGGTAAGGATGGTGGAGAGAGTGTTCCCGAGAGCGTATGAACTCTTAAGACAGGTAGACCCGGCTATCGCCGACGTGTTAAACGCCGAGCTGAAGCGAGAGCGCGAAGGGATCGAGTTGATCGCCTCCGAAAACGTGGTCTCGCCTGCCGTGCTGGCTGCCATGGGGTCGGTGTTGACGAACAAATATGCCGAAGGCTACCCCGGCAAGCGCTATTACGGCGGATGCGAGGCCGTAGATCGGGCCGAAGATCTCGCCCGCGACAGGGCAAAGGAGCTCTTCGGCTGCGATCACGTAAACGTCCAACCCCACTCCGGATCCCAAGCGAACATGGCAGTATATTTCTCGGTGCTCAAGCCGGGAGATACGATACTGGCCATGGACCTCGCCCACGGAGGACACCTGACCCACGGAAGCCCCGTCAATTTCTCAGGCCAGCTCTACAACGTGGCCCACTACGGCGTGACGAGGGATACGGAAACCATCGACTTCGACCAGGTGGCGAGGCTGGCCGCCGAACACAAGCCCAAGATGATCGTCTGCGGCGCAAGCGCGTATCCGAGGGAGATAGACGCCGAGCGTTTTCGCAAGATAGCTGACGAGGCCGGCGCCTACCTCATGTTCGACATAGCCCACATCGCTGGGTTGATAGCGACCGACCTCCACAAGGACCCTATCCCCTTTTGCGACTTCGTCACCACTACGACGCATAAAACCTTGCGCGGCCCCAGAGGGGGTATGATAATGTGCCGACAGGAGCACGCCAAGGCCATAGACAAAACTGTCTTTCCAGGCATGCAGGGCGGCCCGTTGATGCACATCATAGCGGCCAAGGCTGTAGCTTTCCAGGAGGCCTTAAAGCCTGAGTTCAGGGATTACCAGAAAAAAATCGTCAAGAATGCGAAGGCTCTCGCAGAGGCGTTATTACAAAAGGGCTTCCGCCTCGTATCCGGCGGCACGGACAACCACCTGATAGTCGTCGATCTTACGGAGCGCGGCATAACGGGCAAGGACTTCGAAGCCGCCCTGGACAAGGCTGGCATTACAGTAAACAAGGAGACCATCCCCTTCGATACCCAAAGCCCCTTCGTCACGAGCGGCATCCGCGTCGGAACGCCGGCGGTCACCACGAGGGGCTTCGGAGAGCGCGAGATGAAGGTCATAGCCGATTGGATGGATAGGGTGGCAAACGCCGTCGACGACGAAAAGGCACTTTTGAAGGTGAAAGGAGAGGTGAAAGAGCTCTGTCGGACATTCCCCATCTACGAAGGTCTCGGAATATGACACGGCCTTCGGCGATTGCTGGGTTCGATTTAACCGTGAACGAAGAAGGCCTTCGCCGCGCCGTCGAGCGGGCGAAGGAAAGAGGCGTCGTCCTGCCGACCTTCGAGCAGATGAAGGATCCAAGCAAGGTCCCGCAGGAGATAAAGGAGCGGCTGAAATGCGTCCGGCTTTGGGACACAGACCCGGCAAACCTCTTCAGGATCACATGGAAAAATGAGCCCATGGAACGAGGCGGCCTCTACGGCGGCGTAAATTTTGTGGAGTTGCCGCCCCTTTTAACTGGCGTGAAGGCGAAGATCGTGGCGTTGGTGGGAAAGTGGTTTCCCACAGGTTGCCACAAGGTGGGAGCTGCATACGCCTGCTTGGTCTCGCGCCTCGTGGCAGGCCAATTCGATCCGACGAGGCAAAAGGCGGTCTGGCCGTCCACGGGAAACTATTGCCGTGGCGGAGCTTATACCGCGCAGCTTTTGGGGTGCGACTCCATAGCCATATTGCCCGAGGGGATGAGCCGCGAGCGCTTTGAATGGCTCAAAAGCGTCGCGGGAGAAGTCATCACCACACCCGGCGGCGAGAGCAACGTGAAGGAGATCTTCGACAAGGCCAGGGAGCTTCGCTGCAACAGGGACGACGTAGTCGTATTCAACCAATTCGAGGAGTTCGGAAATTACCTGTGGCACTACGAAGTTACTGGGCACGCCATGGAAGAGGTCCTAAACCAGCTCATGGACAGCAAGAGCCGTTTCTGCGGCTTAGCGCTCACATCGGGATCAGCAGGAACGCTCGGCTGCGGAGACTATCTAAAAAGACTCTACCCCGCAAGCTCGCTTGCCGTCGGCGAGGCGCTCCAGTGTCCAACATTGCTTCTAAACGGCTTTGGCGCCCACCGGATCGAGGGGATCGGCGATAAGCACGTCCCGTGGATTCACAACGTGAAAAATACCGACATGGTCATAGCCGTAGACGACGCGGACTGCATGGCCGCGATCAGGCTCTTCAACGCTCCCGCGGGTAAGGCTTGCCTCAGAAAGCGCGGCCTCTCGCCAAAGGTCATCGAAAACCTGTCGCTTATGGGCATCTCTGGCGCCGCTAACCTCATCGCCGCGGTGAAGATGGCAAAATATTACGAGCTCACCGAGAGGGACATAATCCTCACGGTGTTCACCGATTCGATGGAGCTCTACGGATCGCGCTTGAAAGAGATGGAAGAAGATCAGGGACCTTACAGCGAGACATATGCCGCCATCGATTACAACAGGCACATACTGGGCCTATCAGTGGATTGGGTCAAAGAGCTCACGTATTACGATCGTAAGGCCATCCACAACCTGAAGTATTACACCTGGGTCGAGCAACAGGGCAAGGACCCTGAGGAACTGAACGCTCAATGGTATGACGCCGACGAATACTGGGGCAGCATTCAAAGGATGACCACTATCATCGACGAGAAGATCGCGGCCTTCAACGAAATGGCAGCCCTTTAGGCTGACCCACTCGCTGCGGCTTACAAAAACATATTAGGAAGGACGATTAAATGAGGATTTTATTGATCTCGCCGGGCAAAGACGCCTACTACGCCAAGAGATTGGGGCGCGCCTTCAAAGTGCCGCCGCTGGGCTTAAGCACCATAGCGGCCTTGACCAAGCCGGACATAGAGGTCTCCATTTTGGACGAGCACGTGGAGCCTCTCAATTACGACGATACACCTGACTTGGTCGGCATAAGCGTAATGACCGCCGTCGCCCCTCGGGCTTATGAAATTGCCCGAAAATTTAAATCTCGCGGAGCCAAAGTTGTTTTGGGAGGACCGCATCCATCAGCTCTTCCCGAAGAAGCGATCCAGCACTGCGATGCTGTCGTTATTGGAGAAGCAGAAGGTTCATGGCAAAGGTTGATCGATGACTTTAAAAAAGGAAGCTTAGAAAAGTTTTACTTCAACGAAAACCCGCCCGATATTGCCAACCTGCCCGAACCGAGACGCGACCTATATAAAAAAGGAGCATACTATATAACAAGCACCATACAGACAAGCAGAGGTTGTCCTTTTGACTGCGCTTTTTGCTCCGTCTCCAATGTCTTCGGAAAAAGATACCGCCACCGGCCCGTAGAAGACGTCGTCCGCTCGATTGAACATATGGGCAAGCGGCTTATAGGCTTCATGGACGACAACGTCGCCGGCAACAGGAGATACAGCAAGGAACTCTTTAAGGCCATGGCTCCGCTCAAAATCAAGTGGGCCGGGCAAGCCTCCGTAAATATAGCGGAAGACCAGGAGCTGTTGGAGCTCGCAGAAAAGAGCGGTTGCGTAGGCCTATTTATGGGTTTTGAAACGGTCTCAAAGGAGAGCATGGGGGAGATCGGCAAGTCGCACAACAAGATCGAGGAGTTCAAGGCTAACGTGAGGCGACTCCACGACCACGGCATTGTGGTGTTAGGCGCCTTCATATTCGGCTTCGACAGCGACGACAGAGATGTCTTCAAGAGGACCGTGGATTTCGTATATGACGCGAAGATAGACCTCGCCCAATTTAGCATCCTTACCCCCTTGCCCGGCACCAGGTTCTACGAAAAAATGGTCTCCGAAAACCGCATCATAGACACAAACTGGTCTAATTACGATATGGGGCATGTGGTCTTCAAACCTGCCCAGATGTCACCAGAAGAGCTGGACGAAGGGGCAACGTGGGCGTGGAAAGAGTTTTACTCAAGAGGCTCTATTTTACGGAGGGTCTTCGGCATGAAGTTCGACCTCTTAAAGATCGCGCTCTATTTCTTGCCGGTTCTGACCATAAACCTGAGCTTCAAAAAGGCCATCGATTTCGGACAAAAACT
>CAYTKB010000085.1:0-8487 GCA_964438265.1 uncultured Acetomicrobium sp.
TTGCTCGACGTCTCTTATATTTGGCAAGACCAAGACAAATTCATCACCGCCGAATCGACCCACTACCCCATCTTGTGTCTTTTGACCAAGGCGCCTGCTCACCTCCATGAGAATCTCGTCGCCGCCATCGTGCCCTAACGCGTCATTGAAGGATTTAAAATTGTCGAGGTCGATAAAGAAAACGGCCATGAATGAGTTTTCGTCGCAACTCGAAACCATCCTGTTAAATTCACTTTCAAGCATCACCCTGTTGGGAAGGCCGGTCAAATAATCGTGAAGGGCATAGAACTCCAATCGTCGCATGGCTTTGACCTCTTCGGTTATGTCACGCGCTATAGCCAACACCACCCTTTTCTTGGCATCTTTAAAAAACACCGGCACAAAATAGTCTTTAAAGTAGCGCCCGCCTCTCTCGTCTTCAAATACCTGCATTCGACCTGAATTCAGCGCCTCTTTGAGCTTGGCCATGCGAAATTTGCACACCTCGGCATCCAACACTTGCTCTAAGCTCTTGCCCATCAATTCCTCTTGCGATAATCCGAGGCCTTCGGCCATGGCCCGGTTTGCGGACAAAAACACCCCTTCTTCGTCAAAGAGCGCCACAGGGTCAGGTATGGACTCGAATAGTCGCTCATAAAGGTCTTTGAAATAGCCTAGCTCCAACGAAAGGAGCCCGTACTTCGTCACGGCCAGCATCATTCCTATCGCCCATATCAAGCCCGCCAGACATGCGAGAGGGGGTACGCGAAACATCCCCGAAAGAGGTGCCACTACCTCGGAGAAAAAACCTATAGACCCTCCAAGAGCAACTGTTAAGAAGAGCACCTTTCCCTGTGTTCGTCGCCTCGTGTCTTTTGCTTTAAACCATAACCGGAGGGCCAAAAAACCGCACAAAGACAAAACCGTACCGCAATAAAACACATAGAGATAAAATGCAGCCGAATCGGCCCATAGAGTGATCCAACCAAATGGAGCCCTTGTGACCTCTCTGATGAGGTCACCCCTCCACTGCGCCGATATTAAAAAGCCGCACAAAAGAAAAGGAAGTGCCAGCGCCTTAAAATTAGGCTTTATGCCCCTCGTAATGGCCAAGTATAAGAAGAGCAAAGGCAAAGGGAAGATTATCCAGCCAAAGGAACCGATGCTGAACCACACGAAGGCCCTCTCGGCGCTCTGAGAAAGGTGCGCTTGGGCTTCACAGAAAGACCAAAGGGCGAGACATAAAATTACGCCGCCACACAGATTGCGCTCCGTCGTGGGAGCCCTACATGCCAGTAAATATACGGCAACAGCTGCATAAATTAGAAAGGCCAACAGGTCAACCTGCGCTAAAACTTCTGGCATCTCATCCCTCAATAGTTAGCATTTTCTATAGGAAAAGAAACGCAAACTCTTATCCTTGAGAAACCAAGGTCAAGAATCCGTCTATATATCATGCAGCTTGCCCCTGGCGTAGGAAAAGTATATGCCAATGGCGCAGAGGATGGCGGAGATGATGAAAGCTGTATTCACGCTTTTCACGAAAACGTGCAAGTTGCCCGGCCCTATCTGCGCCCGGCCCATGGTAAACGCAAAGAGCACCGTCGCCAAGGCCAAACTCGTCATCTGCCCCAAAAGCCTCATCGTGGCCAAAGACCCTGAAGCTATGCCGTAATACTCCCTCGATACGGAGCTCATGATAGCGTTTGTGTTGGGCGAGGAAAAGAGCGCAAACCCCACACCAAGACAGGAAAGCGAGAGCGCCACGAAACAAAGCGACGTATGAAGCTCGAGCATGGAGAGCATAAAGAGTCCAAGGGCCGTCAAGGCCATGCCCAGAGAAGCTATTATACCAGGCTCTATCCTGTCAGAAAGTTTACCCGCCGAAGGGGAAAGCAACGCCTGGAAGGCCGGCTGCACCATCAAGACGAGCCCGGCACTTTGAGGAGATAACTCTTTGGCGTATTGGAGATAAAGGCTGAGGAGGAAGGCCACGGCGGCCGTGGCGGAGTAGTTGATGAGGGCTGCAAGGTTAGAGAAGGCAAACGTCCTATTTGCAATAAAAAGGCGCACTTCAAAGACGGGATTGTAGATGGAAAGCTCGCGCTTCACGAAGGCAACCAAAAGCGCTCCGCCCGCCATCATAAAATATATCCCCAGGTTAGCAGGCAAAAGCGAAACGCCATACATGAAAAATATGAGCGACATTACATAAAGAAGGCTTCCTTTTGCGTCAAATTCCTCTCCCTTGGCGTCAGCCCACTCCCCTCGAAGATGCCTTTTTACGAGATAAAATACACATACGCTGGCGATGCCTCCGGCTAAAAACACGCTCCTCCAGCCTAAACGATGCACCAACGTCCCGCCTAAGAAGGGACCCATGGACATACCCAAGTATATCGAGGCTGTATTTATCCCCATAGCCCTTCCCCGTTCGCCCGGCGGGAAGATACATGCCAGGATGGCCACTGAGGTCGTAACGATCATAGCGCCGCCGATCCCTTGGATGACCCTAAAAAATATGAGGAATAAAAGTGACGGGGATGCGGCAGCCGAAAAGTTTGATGCGGCGAACAAAGCGGCACCCAAAGCGAAGATCTTCTTTCTCCCTGTTATGTCGGCAAACTTGCCCATGGGAACCAATGAGGCAGCGGTAGCTAATAGGTATGTCGTAGCCACCCACCCCAAGAGGGTGGCGCTGGCATTGAACTCCCTGCTTATGGAAGGAAGCGATATGTTCACCGAAGATATCATAAACGGAGAAAGAAAAGAGGCGACAGCTGAAACCACTAAGACCGTCTTCTTCGAGGCGACATCTGCCAGCTCTATCCCCACCTTTTAACATATCTGTAAATGCAGCCATATAAAATGTATCATAATAGGCAGGAATTTTATCCTGACCAAAAGGGGAGTTTTTCTTGTCGCTGAAACTGATAGCCATAGATCTGGATGGAACGCTTCTAAATTCAAAAAATGCGATTTCGCCCCGCACTGAGACAGCCATAAGGCGCGCTGCAGAGTCTGGAATAGTTGTGACGATCGCGACAGGGCGCATGTATCGCTCAGCCCTCGTCATAGCCCAAAAACTCGGCCTCGATGTGCCATTGATCACCTATAATGGAGCGCTCGTCCGCTCTTCGAGCGGGAAAACTTACTACCACCGCCCCATACCGGAAAGATTGGCCCACAAGGTCATGGAACTGTTCAAGGGAATGGGGTGGTACATCCAGACGTATTTGGACGACACCTTATACGTCCACAGCCTCGACGAAAAGGCCAAAGCGTATGCCGCCATCGCTGGGGTGGAAGCGATCCCTTTGGGAAACGCACTATACACGCTCGAAGGAGAACCCACAAAAATGCTCGGCATAGCCGATTCACCGGAGGAAGCAGGCGCAATGTGCGAATCTCTAAAGGCTGATTTCGGCACAAAGCTTTTTATCGCTATCTCTCAAGCTCCTAATGCTACATACGTGGAGATCTGCCATCCCGAGGTGAGCAAAGGAAAGGCTTTGACCATGCTGGCCCAAAGCTTAAGCATAAAGAAAGAAGAAATAATGGCGATAGGCGACTCTGGTAACGACGTTTCGCTGCTCGACGCCGCTGGTCTTCCCGTAGCAATGGCAAATGCACGACCTGAGGTAAAAGAAAGGGCGCAAATTATAACGAAGAGCAACGACGAAGACGGAGTGGCGTTGATCATAGAAAGCGCCCTCAATGCCCGCCCGCAAAATACCTGCTCTTGCGCACTTTTATCGCATCAAGAGGCGCGGAAGCCATAATGTGATGTCGGGAGCGTAAACGATAACCACCAAAGCCGCTATCGAGGCTATGACGAAGGGGATGACGGCACGGGAGATCTCGTCCATCGATATGCCAGCGATATTGCACCCCACATAGAGGTTGACCGCCACCGGCGGCGTTACCTGTCCTATGGCCAGGTTTACCGTCATTACTATGCCGAACCAAACCGGATCCCAGCCGAAGTGAGCCATCACCGGCATGAAGATGGGCAGAAGCAAGTAATATATAGAGATGGCATCCAAGAGCATCCCTGCCACGAGCAGGACGCCATTTATGAGGGCTATGACAACATAAGGGTTAGAACTCAACGATATCACCGCCTGGGATATCCTCTCCACCACGCCCACGACCGTCATAGCCCAGCCGAATATTCCGGCGAAGGCCACAACTAACATCACCACCGCCGAAGATACGCACGACTCCACCAAGAGTTCATACAAGTCCTTGAGAGTGAGTGTCTTATAAACCACGAAGCCCACAAAGAGGCCGTAAACCACACCTACCGCAGCCGCCTCCGTAGGCGTAAATATTCCCCCGTATATGCCACCCAATATGATGACCGGAGTGATGAGCGCCCAGAAGGCGTCTTTGAAAGCGTGCAATACCTCACGGGCCGTACCGAACCGCTCACCCTTATACCCACGAGCCACTGAGATAATGAAAGCTACAACTATGAGAAAGAGCCCCACCACAATACCGGGTATGATACCGGCAAGAAACAACTCGCTTATAGAGGCGCCCGTGATGACGCCGTAGACGATGAACCCTATGCTCGGCGGAATCACGATGGCGAGGCCACTTGCAGCAGATGTAATAGCCGCAGCGAAACCTCGATCATAACCGGCTTTTACCATGCCGGGGATTAGTATGGTACCCAAGGCAGCCACAGTAGCTGGTCCAGAGCCAGAGACGGCCCCCCAAAAGAGCGCAGTTATGACCGTCACGATGGCCATGCCACCGCTTATCGGACCCACAAGTAGCATTATTAAGTGAACAATCTTATCCGATATCTTAGCCCTCCCCATGATTACACCGGCCAGGATGAAAAACGGGATAGCCAATAGAGAAAACTTCGATATATTGGCGAAGAATACGGGGGCGAACATCTGGGCACCCAAGTCAAACCAATACACGACGGCCATCCCTGCCAGGCCCAAGGCTATCGCTATAGGGACCTTAAAGGCGATCATTACGAAGAAAAGACCTAACAATACTACGCCAGGATCTATGTTCACTTCGGCTTCACCTCCGCATCGGGCTCAACTTCGGGCACATTCGAAGAAAGGGCCTTCCATTCATCTATGCCTCTCTGAATAGTCCTCGCTATCAGTAGAAACGCGCACACCGGCACGGCAAGGCCGAATATCCACATAGGAAGAGCCATAGAGTAGGTGGTCATTCCAGACCTGTATTCCGACCTCACCATATCTACGCCGTGAAGCGCAAGGAGTAGAAATAGGATTACACCGCAAAGAGTGACCGCTAAAGACGCAACTTTTTTGAGCCCTGCAGGCAGCCGGTCGACCAAAAAAGTGACGCCCAAAAGCGCTCCCTTCCGCGTGGCTATAGACGCTCCAAGCATCGTGATCCATACAAACAAGTTGACCAAGAGCTCCTCTGAGAAGGAGAAAGAAAAGGTCGTAAGATATCTTACGATCACGTTAATAAAGGCTAAAATGGCCATGAAAAAGAGCATGACTGCGCACGTCCACTCTTCAGCCTTGTCGAGAAATCTAAGCATGCCCCAACATCACCCCTTCTCCCGGCACATAATCACGCCGAGCCGTTAAACGGGAACAGGGGAGCCGCCAAAGGCAGCTCCCCTCGCATGGCCCTACTTGTAACTGGCCACGGCCTCCTCAAAGGCCTTTACTACGTCCGGCCCCACGTTCTGCACCCACTTATCGTAAACGGCTTTTGTGCGCTCACGGAACGCGGCCAACTGCTCCGGCGTAGGATCGGTGATGACCATGCCCTTAGATTTGAGGAACTCTATCCCGTCCTTCAAGCCCACGCGGCTCACGTCGTAGACCTGCCAGCGCATGGCATCCTTAGCAGCCTTTTTGATCTGCTCTTGAATCTCGGGGTCGAAACCCGCCCAGACCTGCTTATTCACGGCCAAAATGAGCGCGTCGTAGGAATAGTGCCAGTTAGTGAGGTATTTCTGCACTTCGTAAATCTTGTTCGGTATGATTATCCCAACGATGGGGTTTTCCTGTCCGTCGATGACGCCCTGTTGCAACGCGGTGAAGACTTCGCCCCAGTTCATGGCGATGGCGTTGGCCCCCAGGGCTCTCATGATATCAACATAGATCGGCGTGACGACCCTTATCTTTAAGCCCTTCAAGTCATCCGGGTGCGCTACTGGACGCACATTATTCGTGAGCTCGCGAAAGCCGTTTTCGCCCCAACCGAGGCCTACCATATTGTGCTTTTCGAGAGCCTTAAGAACCATTTCTCCGCCAGCGGATTTAGTAACGGCATCCACAGCTTCGTAACTGGGAAACATGAAGGGGAGAGAGAAGGCGTTGCATTCCGGAATTATGGGAGCGATGTTGATGGTAGAGTTTAGCATGAAGTCTATAGCGCCGCTTGAGACCATCTCCGCCTGGCGCATCTGGTCCCCGCCCACGAGCTGGGCGTTGGGGTATACCTTTACGTTGACCTTGCCTCCAGTGTACTCCTTCACGAGTTCCGCGAACTTCACGCCACCCTTGCCCCACGCAGTATCGGTGGAGACGTTCATTGTGAGCTTGTACTCATTCTTGAGCGCCGCGGCGGACGCCCTCTCAAGCCCTGCCACCCCAAAAAGTAACGCCAACGCTAAAATCCCACACAGCACCTTTTTCATCGCCTTACGCCCGGCTATAGCCGGACAATCCACCTCCCTCTGACATTTTTTGAAACTTCCCATCGCAGCGAAGTGTCTCTTTTCTTCCCGTCACCACCCCCTCAAGCATTTAATTAAAACAATGCTCTGATTCCAGAATAGATATCTTCCGCTTTTACCCTATATGCCGCTTCCAACGTCCTGGCAAAGGGCACTGGTGTGAAGGGTGCACCGAAGCGCAATACAGGTGCATCCAAATAATCAAGCCCCTCTTCCGCTACGATAGCTGCAATTTCAGCCCCAACACCACCTTGTTTCACAGCTTCGTGGGCTATCGCAAGTTTCCTCGTCTTGGCTACGGACTCCAAGATCGCCTCTTTGTCAATGGGAGAGATCGTCCTTAAATCTATTACCTCAGGGTCAATTCCATCTTTTTCCAGCATAGAGACAGCATCCATAACAACTCTCATCGTGTACGAGTATGAAACGATGGTAATATCTTTGCCCGGTTTTGTAACGGCAGCTTTTCCTATAGGAACGAGGACTTCTCCGTCAGGAACAGGGCCTTTTACGGGAAACAGTCTCTTATGCTCGAAGTATATGACCGGGTTATCGTCGCGGATCGCAGACTTCAAAAGCCCTTTGGCATCTGCCGGGTTTGAAGGGATAACCACTTTCAGGCCCGGTATGTGCAAGAACCAGGCCTCTATAGATTGGGAGTGCTGAGCGGCAGCTTGGTTGGTGAGGCCATCAGGGGCACGCACTACTATAGGCACAGGCTTTTGTCCGCCGAACATGAAGTGTATCTTGGCCATTTGGTTGAAGAGCTCGTCCATGGCCACCCCCATGAAGTCAGCGAAGTGCATGTCAACCACTGGCCTCATGCCTCCGAGGGCTGCACCTACCCCAGCCCCTACGATGGCTGTTTCAGAAATGGGCGTATCTTTGACGCGATCCAATCCGAACTTTTGCGGCAATCCCTTAAACTGGCCGAATATGCCCCCTTGGCGTGCGATGTCTTCGCCCATGACGAAGACGCGCTCATCTCGGGTCATTTCCTCTTCCATTGCCTCAAGCGTGGCTTGAGCGAATGTAATCTCTCTCATGGCATTCATCCCCTACGCGTACACATCGCTAAACAGCTCAGAGGGATCTGGCTCTGGGCTCTCTTTGGCAAAGGCGAGCGCTTTGTCAATCAACTCCTGGGCCTCAAGCTTAATAGCATCAAGCTTTTCTCGGCTAAGTAAGCCTTCGCTCGACACTTGCCTTTCAAAACGGGAAATAGGGTCGGTCTTCGCAAAGATTTCCTGCACCTCTTCCCTGGAGCGATAAAGCTCCGGATCGCCCACGAAATGCCCTTTGATGCGATATGTCTTGGCCTCTACGAGAGACGGACCGCCGCCGTTTCTCGCCCTATCTATAGCCGCTTTTGCGGCTTCATACACAGCAAATACGTCATTGCCATCTACGACCACGCCTGGCATGCCATATCCGCGCGCCCTGTCGGCTATGTCTTCTACCGATGTGCTGCTCCTATAGGGAGTGGTCGAGGCATATTGGTTGTTTTCACACAAAAATATCACCGGAAGCTTCCAGATGCTGGCTAGGTTGGCAGATTCGTGAAATGTCCCGCGGTTTGAGGCGCCGTCGCCGAAAAAGGCCACGGCAACCCTTTCTTGCCCGAGCATCTTCGCGGCCAAGGCTGCCCCTGTTGCTATGGCAAAACTGCCGCCCACAACGCCGTTAGCGCCGAGCATCCCTACGCTGAAATCGGCTATGTGCATAGACCCCCCCTTGCCTTTACAATATCCCGTCTTCCTGCCGAATATCTCGGCCATCATCCTGCTCACGTCGGCTCCCTTAGCTATAGAATG
>CAYTKB010000086.1:0-8246 GCA_964438265.1 uncultured Acetomicrobium sp.
ATTCCCCGGCTTCGATCGCCTCTTCCGCCGCAGTTTTCTTCTTTTCGGCACGGGCACCGACGTGAAGCACTTGATCCTCCTTACATCCATCCCTGAAGATGGTAATCCCTCTGCATCCGAGCTCATAAGCCAAAAAATAGGCCTTTTTTACATCGTCTACAGTGGCTTCACGAGGCATGTTTATCGTCTTGCTCACAGCGTTGTCGGTAAATTCCTGAAAGGCAGCCTGCATCCTCACATGCCATTCAAATTGGATGTCATGAGCCACCACGAAGACCCTCTTGATCTCTTCCGGTAAATCGATCCCCTTCAAAGATCCCTTTTCCATGATGGCCTCGATCACTTTTGCATCAGCGAGCCCATTTTTACGCAAGGCTTCCATCAAAATGTCGTTTGTATAAATTAAGAGGTCTGAGCCCCCGAAGGCCTTACGGCGGTGCGCTAAAGCGAAAACTGGTTCGATCCCGCTCGAACACTCGGCTATGAGCGAAATGGTGCCGGTTGGAGCGATCGTCGTCACGGTGGCATTTCTCATAGGCAGACCTCTTTCTTCCCACCTGCTCCCCTTCCAATTGGGGAAAGAACCTCTCGATGTGGCCAACTTAGAGCTCTCGTCGTGGCCGATCTTTTGAATGAACGACATCACTTTGCACGCCAGATCGAGGGCCTCGTCGCTATCGTAGGGAATGCCGAGCTTGAAGAGCAGGTCTGCCCATCCCATTACGCCTAGGCCTATCTTGCGGTTGCCCAATGTGGCATCTTTTATCTGAGGGATGATAAAATTGTTGATCTCGATGACATCGTCAAGGAAGCGCACGGCAACTTTGGTCGTCGCAAGCAGCCTATCCCAATCGATGCTGCCCTTTTCATCTAACATATTTACAAGATTAATAGATCCCAAATTACAACTTTCGTATGGCAAAAGCGGCTGCTCGCCACAGTTGTGCACCATGACGCCGTTGGCGTCGAAGGCGTTTGCGCCCGGCACCTGGACATCATAGACGTCCTCCGTCCCAGCGCTTGAAATGGATTCGACGGTAACCGTGAAGCGTTCGCTGTTGGGAGTTCTCCTGTAAGAGGATAAGCGCGAAGAGAGCTTCGCGCTCTTTGCACTGTCGCAGAAACCGACCCGTTCGGCGAAGAGACGCACGTTATCCCGGGAGATTACCAGTTCATGCTGCGGTCGGGTTTCGTAGGAACCGACTCCGTTTTCTCCATCGGGAAGAAATGTGGTTTTCGAGGGCCGACTGTTTTTATAGATAACGCTAACAATGCCGAAACGGGCGAGCATCCTCTGCACGGCTTCAAGCTGTTCCATATCGCTCTGGGCCAGACGGATGGAGATGCCCTTTTCTTGTGAGCCTTGGACGGAACCGTCGGAGTCGAAGAGGCCCTGCAGGAAACCACGGGCAAACTGCGAGGATGTCATTGTTTCCAGGTGGGGTGTAATGGCCTTTTCACCGGGCTTCATGCCCAGTGAAAAGGTGAGTTCCCGCAGCACCGCGAGACTCATGCGGTATTTATCTCTTCCCGAAACCTTCCACCAGCCCCGGAAATCGCTCCTGTGGGGCATCGCTTCCGCATCCTCAAAAGCCCTCTCCGTGATGCCCTCTGTTCCGTCCCCGCAGGCTTTCCCGTAAGGCCACACAGAAAGGACCGCTTTGTCCGACTTGAGCGTTCCGTCGCCCACTAAAAGCCCCATCAGGTAGCCTTCTTTTTCTCCGTAGAGGCCTTCCCAGCCGGCGAGTTCCCTGTGATCATGTAGCATGATCTCGTCGCCGGGCTTGAGGTCGGAGACGACGGTCCATTCCTTTTGCAGGGTGTGTCGTGTCTTCTTTGTGACCCGTAAAACGGGGTGCTCCGCTGTGGCGCGGAAGGAGTAGCCTTCCTTCGTCCTGATAGACAGCAATGGCTTGACTCCCGTCTTGAAGAAACCCGCCGCAGTGGTGTCGAAGGGTTTTCCGTCGACGATGAGGGTGGCCCTTTTGCCGATAAGGTCCTTGACGAGACGAGGGCCTGCGTCGGTCATGACGAAGGTGTCGGCCGGTACGCAGGGGTTGGTCGCGTTGATGCGGCCGAGGTGGGGCGTGGGGTTCGCAGCCTCGAGCTTGTCGAGAAAGATCATGCCCGGATCGCCGCTCATCCATGCTGCCACGGCTATTTCCTCGAAGAGATCTCTCGCCGAGATTTTGGAGACCTCACTCCCGGTACGGGGGTTTATCAACGCCAAGAGGTCTCCCTTTTTTATCGCCTCTATGAAGGCGTTACTTGCACCCACAGAAATGTTGAAGTTGGAAAGACGACCCTCCTCTGACTTGGCCGAGATGAAGCGCTCGATGTCGGGGTGGTCGCAGTTCAGGATGCCCATGTTTGCGCCGCGCCTCATTCCGCCTTGTTTTACCACCTCAGTAGTATGGTCAAAAAGCTCCATAAAAGAAACCGGCCCCGACGCAACTCCCATAGTGCTCCTTACCACGTCGCCCGCAGGGCGCAGAGATGAAAAGTTAAACCCGGTTCCGCCGCCTGATTTGTGTATCAGCGCTGTGTATTTGAGGGCGTCAAATATCTCCTCCATGCTGTCCCCCACGGGCAGGACGAAACACGCCGAAAGCTGCCTCACGCCGGTGCCGGCATTCATCAGGGTCGGAGAGTTGGGGAGGAAATCCAGGCGCGCCATCATCTCATAAAAGCTCACTTCCCATCGCGCTGGATCCTCACCCCACTTCTCTTCTGCAGAGGCCACCGCCCGAGCGACGCGCCACAGCATCTCTTCGGGCGTTTCGCAAACCCTTCCTTGAGAGTCCTTGCGCAGATAGCGGCGCTCCAATATACGGATGGCATTCTCTGTGAACGAAGGGCGCGGCAGTTCGCTCAAACCCCCTTCACCCCCCGATCTTGTTCCAATACATATCCGCACGAGTCGAGCTCCAATATGTAAGGGAGCTCACTTAAGTCGTTTATGACGCGCCAGGCTCCGGCCTTCACCAAAGCTTCAGCATCGAAGGCGCCAGTGGTCACTCCGATGCCTCGAATGTTGGCCCTCCTGGCGGTCTCCATGTCTATCTCGGAGTCTCCCACGAAGGCAGCATCTTCCGAGGTCAATCCCAGGCACCTCAAGCCCTCTTCCAATGCCTCCGGGTGGGGTTTGGGGTTATTCACGCGCTCAAGCCCGATAACTGCGACAAAATAACGGTCAAGCCCTGTGAGCGACACGACCTTGGAAGCGAAACGCCTGTTGGTGACCACCCCTAATTTCAAGCCGGCTGCCATCAGCTCCTCCAAGGCCGCTATGGCCCCAGGCAACGGTTTTAAATGCTTGGACTCCACATTCACGAACCGCTCCCTATAGATGTTCGCCCATTCAGATTCCACGCGCCCCCAAAGCTCAAACCAGGCCCGTTCGAGGGGAAGGCCTATGGTGCGCAAGACCCTCCTCCGCGACACTCGAGGAAGACCCACGGCCCTCGCCAACGCGTTCATAGCCCTGGTTATTCCCCAACTGCTGTCGACCAGCGTCATATCGAAATCAAATAGCACTCCCTTAGCGATGCACATTTACCCTGTCTCCGCAGACGAATGCTCTTGATCCCCGCCCTGGACGAGCTTCCCGCAATTCAGGCAAGATTTCAGCGGTTCGCCGCGCTCTAAGCGATTGACGTTCTCCGCAATAAAGGCGGGAATCTTCTCCTGGGCGGCATCGTTTGTGCCCCCCACATGAGGGGTTATTGTCACATTCTGCCTATTCAGGAAAGGATCATCCGGCGAAACCGGTTCATCCCAAAAGACATCGAGGCCGGCCCCTGCTATCCATCCTTCATCGAGGGCCTTTTCCAGCGCGGATCGCCGCACCAAGTCTGCCCTCGCCACGTTGATCAAAAAGGAATACCGCTCCATAGAAGATAGCACATCCTCGTCTATGATGCCCTCTGTCTCAGGCGTCAGGGTCAGAGCGAGGATCACGAAATGACACCCCTTCACAGCCTCTTTCAGCTGGGCTAACTGATAGAGAGATTCAAACCCGAACCCTTCAAACTCGGGTCTCAGTGTGCGGTTCACCCCCACTACGGGCATCCCCATGCCGGACAAGCGCTCGGCTATCGTAAGGCCGACGCCGCCGAGGCCAATGACACAGGCCTTTTTGCCCCAGAGTGTCATACCCCTTGGGGCGAAGGCGCGCCGCTTCTTGATGTTTTCACAGCACCTGTAGTAGCGCTTGGCCAAGAGGAGCATGTGAAGTAGGGCTATTTCGGCTACGCCTTCGGCATTCCCCGTGCCTCTGGATGGAACGTTGCAGACAGGTAAACCCCTGCGAGTGCACGCTTCCACATCGATGGCCTCGGTGCCCACGCCCCACTGGTGAACCAGCTTGAGCCTGGGCGCGCGATCGAGGATCGAGTCATCGACCGGAATCGGCGGCCCTACCACCAGCACCTCGGCCCAGGAAAGCGCATCGTCGTCTTCTTTTACATTGGCCGCACGGACATCGTGGCCTTGAAATATCGGACGGAGGACGTCGAGCAACCTTTCAAAAGATCTGTCGGCAAAGAGCACCTTCATGAAACTTCGTTAACCCCTTTCAAGCTCTGAAACTGGAACGTGCGTGACATTCACTTCCCCGAGCCCTACGATCTGTTTCGCGAAATTTGCGAACGTCGAGGCATCGCCAGTCGTATAGAAGAGATAGGTCGGCGACAGGTTGCCTTCGTTGTGACCGCCCTTTTCATCGAGCAAAGCCTTGGCCTCTTCGGCTGTAGCTATGGCCGGGTCTACCAGCGTAACGCTCTCTCCCATGATCTTCTGCAGGTGCCTTGCCACAATGGGATAGTGAGTGCACCCCAACACCAACACGTCTACACCCTTTTCCTTCAATGGAGCGAGGTACTCTTGGGCTGCCTCAATGAGCTCCTGCGAATCTTGCTTGCCGCCCTCTATCAAAGGAGTGAACTTGGGACACGGCGAGCCATAGACTTCCACATCGTGGCGCAGCTCTTTGATCTTTTTATGATAGGCTTCGCTCTTTATCGTATATGTAGTCCCTATCACGCCGATTTTCCTGTTCTTTGTAGCGCTTGCGGCCATCCTGGCACCTGCGCTTATAACGCCGATTATGGGCAGATCGAACTCCTCTTTCAACGCATCCAATGCAGCCGCAGTGGCGGTGTTGCAGGCGATGATGATCATTTTGGCTCCCTTTTTGATAAGAAAGCGGGAGATCTGCTTGGAAAAATCGATAATGACCTCTCTTGGCCTTTCCCCGTAGGGGACCCTGCCGTTATCGCCGAAATATACGATGTTTTCCTTAGGCAGGACCTTCATAACCTGCCTCGCTACGGTTAAGCCCCCCAAGCCTGAATCGAATATGCCGATGGAACCTCCTTTGTCCATGTCGCAACCTCCTTAAAATGACGAGCTATTCTATGGCTATCTCATCTTTATTATAAGTCAGATGTAAAAAATTGGGGGGGAGATTTAAAAACCTCCCCCCCAATGCTTAGACGTCGATGGCCGGTTTCTTACTCCTTCCAGATGCCCGCCTCTTTGTAGTATTTGATGGCTCCTGGATGGAAGGGGACGGTTATGGCTTCGGTAGCCCTCTCGAGCGTAGTATCGTTGGCCTTGTAGTGGGCCTGCCTTATTTCGTTCAGGTTCTCAAACAGCCCCTTAGTGACGTTATAGACGACATCTTCGGGTAGATCTTCCCTCACCACGAGGATGGCTTGGACGGCCACGGTCTCCACGTCTTCAGTCTGCCCCTGATAGGTGCTGGCTTTTATCACTTCTTTAGCAAAGAAGGGATATTTCTTCATCAGTTCATCGCGCTTTTCGTCCTTAATCTCGATAAACTTTATTTTTATGAGCGAACAGATGTCCTGAATAGCGGAGTTGGGCGCGCCGGTTGTAAAGGTGAAGGCGTCTATCAACCTGTCCTTGAAATGATCGGCCGTCTCCGCATAAGAGAGGAAGAAAGGTTGAATGTCCTTGTAGGTCAAACCGTATACCTCGAGGATCTGTCTCGCGTTTGCCTCGTTGCCGCTGCCAGGAGCGCCGACGGAGATCTTGCGCCCCTTGAAGTCCGCTATGGAGTTGATAGGGCTATCGGCATATGTCGCGACCTGGATGTGTTCGGGGTAAAGGCGAGCTATGGCGCGGAAATTCTTTATCGGTTTCTTGAAGAACTCTGTGCCGTTCCAGGCGTAATCGGCTATGTCGTTTTGAGTCAACGCCAGGTCCACGTCGCCTGCGGCGAGGAGGTTCATGTTCTCAACAGAGGCGCCTGTGGCCTGAGCGGTGATGTTAACCACGCCCGTTTTCTGACTTATTATCTGCCCTATGGCACCGCCCAAAGGATAGTATGTGCCTGCCGTCCCGCCGGTAGCCAGCGTGAGTTGCACCACATCCGCGGCAGAAGCCGCGCTGAATCCCAAAAGCAAGATCGCACTCAAAACCCCCACAACCTTCAAATATTTGCCCATTTCTATCCCTCCTCCCTAAGATATGGTGCTAATTTAGCTTTTATATTTTATCCCATGCCACAGATACGGTCAACTCAAAAAGCGGGCTGTCTCGAGCAGCAAGGCGGAGGTGACGAGGGAAAGATGTAACACAAAACCTGAGGCACAATTCCAAAGCCTGCGCCGCTTACATGATTTTGTAACGGCAGCATCGGAATTTACGCTTGACTTGTCACAGGCGAATGCGGAATAATAGGCGATGTGAAGATGCGCGTTCTTATGTTTATGACATGCCGTTTGATTATGTTTAGTCGTGTCTTCTTACTTCTTGAAGGATAGCGAATTTGAGCACCGACGCAAAGTCTTTACGTGGCGAGGGAGGAATGGGTGTGAAGAAGTCTTTTCGGTTTCGTATGTTAGTCGTCATCATTTTGCTATCTTTTTTAAGTCAAAGTGCATTGGCTCAAACAGGACCATCGCAGGCCCCTGGCGATTCTGGAGCTTCAGGCGCAGGGGCCGCTCCCGAAGCTCCCGCTGGTGGTGCTCCTGGAGAAGGGGTCTACCCTGGCTTTGAAATCCCAGCTGGCCAGGAAGGTGGGCCATCTGAAGGGGTTTCGGACATTGAAATAGGACCTGAGGATATTCTCCCCACTCAATTGGGTGAGGAAGAGACACCTCCCGAAATAGCACCTCCGTCTACAGAAGAGGAGGAGGTCAAGACTGGTGCCCTCCCGGAAAAGGCTGGTCGCTTAGGCCGATTTGGCTACGATTTGTTCAGGAGGCCTCCGTCCACGTTCGCCCCGATAGATCAGATACCGGTAGGGCCTGACTATGTCATGGGCCCTGGCGATGAAGTGCGCATAACCATTTGGGGGATGGTGGAAGGGCAATGGAGTGTCGTCATCGACCGAGATGGGAATTTGCGATTGCCGCGCGCCGGTGTCATCGGCGCCGCCGGCCTCACATTCGCTCAACTTCAAGACGCTATAGAGAAAGCCTACAGCCGCTATTACACCAACTTCGAGATCAACGTCACGATGGGGCGCCTACGCTCTATCACCGTATATGTGGTGGGCGAGGCGCGGCGCCCTGGGACTTACTCTATCTCCTCCCTTTCCACGCTGATCAACGCCTTGGTAGCGTCCGGTGGGCCGTCATATGCAGGCACGCTGCGAGACATCCAGGTGAAGAGAGGAGGCAAGACCATCACGCACTTCGATCTCTACGACTTTCTCCTCAAGGGAGATAAGACCAAGGATGTACGCCTTATGCCTGAAGATGTCATCTTTATCCCCCGGGTTGGCACAGTTGTGGGGATCTCGGGCAACGTATTGCGCCCTGCTTATTATGAGGTCGCCCCCAACACCAGGCTACACGACCTCATCGAATTGGCAGGAGGCCTTACCAGTGTTGCTTTCCAAGGGCGGGTGCAAATTGTGAGAGTAGAGAACAAAATGTACCGCACCGCCTTTGAGGGCGATTTGATAAACTTAGAAAGGGAGCCGCTTAAAAATTATGCCCTACAAGATGGAGACTTTGTTAGGATATATACAGTACCGTTGCTACAACAAGTGATGCGCGTGTCAGGTGCTGTGGCAAAGCCCGGCGAGTTTGCCATAACGCCCGACGTGACCAAGGTGAGCGATATCTTGGGGCGGGCCGGTGGATTGCTCTACATAGCCTCCAATCAGGCGGAATTGACAAGGGTGCGCGTCACCCAAGAAGGTCCGATCACCGAGCGAATTCTCATAAATCTGGAAAAGGCGCTTCAGAAAGATCCGTCTCATGATATCG
>CAYTKB010000087.1:0-8235 GCA_964438265.1 uncultured Acetomicrobium sp.
CGGGACTTTCTGTGCTTTCTCCATTTCGAGACCTCGAACACCATACAACATTTGATAGATAAGAGGTCACTGCGGCACAAGAAAAAGGTATGGTTCAACTTAAACTCCTTCCAATTGCGTGATATAATTCCACTTGAGACCATTTTACAGAGGAGGGATTGCAGTGGATGTTATCCAGGCGTTGAAAGAGAGGCGCTCCATAAATTTCTTTGATCCCGAGCGCAGCATACCCGATGACACGTTGAAAGAGCTCTTGGAGATCACAAATCTTGCCCCGTCTTCGTTCAACTTGCAGCCGTGGAAGGTCATAGCGGTCAAAGAAAAAGGGCGAAAAAAGGTCCTCAGGCGCTGTGCCTTCGACCAACCAAAGGTAGAGGAGGCCTCGGTTGTGCTCATAATCGTGGCCGATCCGATGGGCGTTGAGGAAAACCGAGATGCAGTTATCAAGTCCAACATAGAGTTAGGTTATATGAAGCCAGAGGCCACGGAGTCGACTTTGGGAATGATCCAGACCCTTTACGGCCCTCCCAATAGCCTGCAGAGGAAGGTCTTCGCGGTCAAAAACGCATCGCTTTTCGCCATGAGCGTAATGATTGCCGCCAGAGGATTGGGATTGGAGACGCACCCGATGGACGGCTTCGACGAGGGGGCCATAAAGAAGGAATTCGGCATTCCCAACGATAAGATAGTTCCTATGATCATCGCGGTGGGTTACCTTAAGCCGGGAATCAAGCTCCTTCCTCGAGCATATAGGAGAAAGATCGAGGATTTCGTCAGGTTTGAGTAGAGCTTCCTGTATAAAAGCGCTGCCAAAACGGCGCTGCGACAAAAGGGCGCCGTTTTGTACAAAAGGTTTTAGGAAATGGAGGGAGAAGTTATGGACCTCGGACTCGAGGGCAAAAGCGTTTTAGTGTTGGCTTCGAGCTCTGGCCTCGGCAAGGCTATAGCCGCTGAGTTTGCAAAAGAGGGGTCGCGCGTCATGATATCCTCTTCCAACGAAGAAAAATTGCGGATCGCCCAAAAGGAGATAAAGGAAGCTACCGGCAACGAGCCTCTGTATAGGGTTTGTGACATCACGAAGGCCGATCAAATAAAAGCACTGGTGCGCGAGACCGTCAGTGCCTTCGGCACGATCCATGTGCTCGTCAACAACGCGGGCGGCCCGCCTCCAGGCACGTTTGAGAGCTTCGGCGACGATGCGTGGCAACGCGCTTTCGAGCTTGACCTCTTAAGCTACGTGAGGAGCATCCGGGAGGTGCTTCCTTATATGAAGAAAGGGCGCTGGGGAAGGATATTAAACTCCACCTCTTCTTCAGTCAAAGAGGTCATAGACAATCTCATACTCTCTAATACGTTCCGCATCGGCGTGGTTGGGATGAGCAAGACCTTGGCGCGGGAAGTGGCCCCTTATGGCGTCCTCGTAAACGTCATAGGGCCTGGCCGGATACTCACGCCGCGCTTGGAGCAAGTGGACAGGGCGAACGCGCAAAAAATGGGAAAGAGCGTAGAGGAGGTTCGTGCAGGCACGCTTTCGGCCATACCGTTTGGGCGGTTCGGTGACCCAGTGGAATACGCCAAGCTCGCCGTTTTCCTGTGTTCCGAGGCCAACACCTACATAACTGGACAGACTATCATAGTCGATGGCGGGATGGTGAAGGCCGTCCCATAAGTCGAGGGAGGAAATGTCTGTGGAGGCTAAGATCAAGGATGTCCTCAAGGTTGAGGGCAAGAAAGCTCTTGTGACGCTTTACGAAAACCCCTTCCGCCCGGCCGGGGGAGGGCAGCCTGGAGACACGGGCACCTTGGAGGGCACAAATCTTTTGGCGGTCGTTACTGATTGCACCGAAGAAGACGCAGGACCTGTGCTCCACTTGACTGTAAAGCGGGGGGAAGTCAGGCCTGGAGATGTTGTAACGGTCAAAGTTGACTACGGACGCCATGCGACACTTTCGCGCATGCACACCGGCGAACACATACTATCCCGGGCTTTAGAAAGGCAGGTCCCAGGTCTCAAGGTGTATAAGGTTTCCATAGATCCCAAGGAGAGCTCTATATACCTGCGCTACGACGGAGAACTCACATGGGAGATGCTCTTTTCCGCCGAGAATGAGGCGAACTCTATCATTGCCTCCGATATTCCCGTAAAAATTTATGGCCTTTCTCCTCAAGAAGCCCAAAACCTTCCCAATTTAAAAGCCAACTGGGAGAGAATAGAAAGCGAGGAGATAAGGATCGTCCAGATCGGCGATTACGATCTGATAGCCTGTTCGGGCAGCCACGTCTCCTCGACGGCTCAAGTCGGAGGGGTGATCGTGACGGCCTTCAGGGGTTCACCTCCCGAGTGGGAAGTGAAGTTCTCTCTGGAGAGGGTGCACCTCTTGGAGGATTACGGCAAGGCCATGAGGAAACTTTTGCGCAAGGTTGGATGCAAGCCTGAAGACCTTGAGCCCATTTACGACAGGCTGAAGGAAGAGAAAGAATCACTCCAAAAGCTCCTTGGCAAGGTGAGGAGCTACATCTCTTTCCCCTTCTCGGAAGAACAAGTGAACGGATACGAGCTGTTATCCGCTGAGGCGCCAGGCCTGACGGTGGAGATCGCGACGCCCGCCTTGAAGAAGCTCACCGAAGGAAGAGAAAAGGCCGTGGTGGTCTTGCTGATGCCGGTGGGCGAAGAAAGGGAGGCCCACTTCGTTCTAACAGCCAGCAACGGTGTCGCCGTGGACCTGCGGGAGATCGTAAAGGACAGAAAAGAGCTCGAAGCCAAAGGCGGTGGGAGCGCTTCTTGGATTTCCGGTGTTACGACATGCCTTTCTGTGGCGCGTTGGAAAGAGGCGCTGAGCGAGCTTCTCCGATCCGCTTAGCGTCCGATGCAGATAAGGAGCAGGGAATCGAGCGTCATCTCCCGATTCCCTGCTCCTTTACGAGGTAACGCTTCTGCGCCTTCTTCTCGCCGACCAGAGCGGGATCGTCCACGCGCACGCTACGCAGATCACCAGCACGGCGCTTATGGGGCGTGTTACGAACTGGTTCAAGGCGCCGCCGGTCTTTATAACGCTCATCATGAAGTTGCGCTCCACCATGGGCCCGAGTATCAGCCCCAAGACTATCGGGGCGACGGGCACATCACTCTTCTCGAAGAAATATCCCAAGAGCCCCATGACGAGCATCACACCCACGTCGAAGAGGCTGTTGTTTATGGCGTAAGAGCCGACGCAGCAAAAAAGCAGTATAGCAGGCATGAGAATCCCCTTCGGTACTTTGAGCATCTGCATGCCAGACCTGGCGGCTAAATATCCGAGGGGGATCAATAACAAATTGGCGATGAGAAAGACCAGATATATGGCATAGACGAGATCCCCTTGCCTTTCAAAAATGAGAGGACCAGGGCGCAACCCCTTCATCATGAGGATGCCGAGCAATATGGCCGTTATGGAATCACCCGGTATGCCGAATACGAGCGCCGGGATCCATGCTCCGCCCAAAGCTGCGTTGTTGGCCGATGTTCCGGTCAGGACTGCCTCTTCCGAGCCCTTGCCGTACTCTTCGGGATGTTTCGATGAAAGCTTACCGACGCCGTAAGAGATCCAGGCGGCGATGTCGCCCCCCGCACCCGGCAGAGCTCCTATGATCATGCCCAGCACTGCAGAGCGCAGCAATATCCCCAGGCGATTTTTCATCGCTGCCCATGCGCTTTTGAGCATCTCGAAAAAGCCGAAGGAGAGCTTTTGTGCCGTGAAGCTGACTGACTCCTCCGTCGTGCGTATGACTTCGCTCACGCCGAACAGTCCGACCATGGCCGGGATGAAGTTCACGCCACCCAAAAGCTCGCTGCTTCCGAAGGTGAAGCGTGGTATGCCAAGTGTTATGTCTATGCCTATGGTGGAGAAAAAGAGCCCCAACAGAAGTGCTATACAGCTTTTAACTGTGGAGCCCTTTGATACCGTGACGGTGGTGGAGAGGCCCAAAATAGCGAGCCAGAAATATTCAAACGAAGTGAAGCGTGTGGCAAATTGGGCTAACGTCGGAGCGATAAGCATCAGAGATAGGGCCCCGAAGATCCCACCCATAGCGCTGCAGCAGGAGCAGATGGCCAATGCCTTCACTGCCATTCCCTTACTGCACAGCTGATATGCATCTTCTACATAGGCGCTGCTCGACGGGGTGCCGGGAACGCGCACCAGCGTTGCAGGAATGTCGCCGGCAAATATCGCCATGGCCGAGAGGACTATCACACCCGCTAAGGCAGGGAGCGGATCCATGAAGAATGTGAAGGGAACGAACAAAGCGGTAGCCATCGTGGCCGTTAGCCCCGGGACGAGCCCCACAAAGAGGCCATAGACTGCCGTAATGACCATGATGAAAATTAAATAGGGGCTCGATAATAATTGAATTGCTGCCACGAGGTTTGCCATCATCTTTCTACCACCCCCACGGTCCCACAGGAAGTGGAACCTTGAGCGCCTTTGTGAATAACCCCCACACTACTGCCACCAATATCGTGGCCGTAACGGCGCTGCGCAAAAGGCTATTCTTGCGCAAGCATAACTCTGCCATCATCATGATCCACGACGTTAGAATGAAGCCCAACTTAGGAGCACAGGCGATTAGAAATATCACCAGCCCCGTAACTTCCAAGAGCCTTAAGCGTTCGCCCGGCCCGCTGAAGAATTTCTCTCTTTTCTCCTTTTGACGCAGAGCGGGCACTAACACTAATATACCGCAGATACATAAAGCGATGCCTATAAGCGTGGGGAAAAGCCCTGGCCCGGCATACGAACCAGGGACATTCCCTAACTGCGTGCTCCTATGTACAATGAGCACTCCTCCAACGGCGCACCCGGTGCCTATAATAGCATCTCTTGCGAGCAATGCTACCACCCTCTCACACAAATAAGAGCAGGGAGGGCTAAGTCTCCCCGCTCTTGTAGGTCTCCTTCCTTCTACTTGGCTAACCCCAGCTCTTTCATGAGATTGCCCAGCTCTTCATCGTTTTTTGCCAAAAACTTTACCGCCTCGTCGGTCGGAATCCAGGCTATACCGTATCCAACTTGATCCATAAAGCTCGTGAAACGCTCGCTTTCGACCGCCTTTTTCAATGCCGGTTCCAATACGCTGACGACGTCGTCAGGAAGCCCCTTGGGGCCAGCTATGCCGCGCCACGTGCCCAGGCTCCAGTCTATGCCGAGTTCCTTCAGCGTTGGTATGTCGGGGAAGGCCTTGACGCGCTCATCTGCCATGACTGCGAGCCCCTTGATCTTGCCGGCCGAATAGAGACTCATGCCTTCGGGCAAGCTGCAGGGCACCAGATCCACGCCTCCGCCTATCAGCTCGCGCAGGCCTTCAGCGGCCCCTGTAGAGGGAACCCAAGTGACCGCGTCAGGCGGAAGGCCCATAGAGGCAAGCCACCCAGCCATGGCAAGGTGCCATATGCCACCGGTGCCAGTGCCGGAAGCGCGCAGCTTTCCTGGATTTGCCTTTATCTCATTTACGAGGTCTTCCAATTTTTTCCACTTCGAGTCGGCCGAAACCCATACCGCCGCAGGGTCGATGTTTACAATCCCTATGGGACGAAAGTCGTTGTAAGTTACCTCCGCCATGCCCATCCAATGCATCATGTTGAGCTCGGCGGTGATGATGGTGAGCGTATATCCGTCGGGCTGAGCCTTGGCTCCAGCTATATGGCCTATAGCTCCGCCTCCGCCGGTGCGGTTTACCACGTTAAAGGGAACGCCCAGATCTTCCTGCAAGATGGCGGCTATCGTCCTCGCTACTTGATCCGTTCCTCCGCCCGCGCCCCAGGGGCAAATGATCTGCATCGGTCTATCTGGGTAAGCCGCTTGTGCGCCTACCGACGAGGCAAAAAGCGCAAACGCTGCAACAAATACAACATACGCTAAACGCCACTTTCCCTTCATGCCTATCCCTCCCTGATGAGATTATATGCTCTTAAACATCGATATTTTAGGATAATCTTGTCGTACTTGTCAACCGAAATTGCACTTTAGTTTCACATAGCGAACTATATTTAGATTCACCGCTTGGGCATGTGTATACTTATGCCATCGGCAGCGAGGGCAGCTTCGAATATGGCCTCTCCTACCGTAGGGTGGGCGTGAATTGTGGAAGTTATCTCTTCCAGCGTAGCCTCGAGGGCCATGGCTATCGTTCCTTCGGCGATGAGCTCTGTGGCTTTGGGGCCCAATATGTGCAGTCCTAAAATCTCACCATATTTTGCGTCGGCTATGATCTTCACCATACCCTGCGTTTCGCCCAAAATGAGCGCCTTGCCGTTCGCCGCCAAGGGAAATCGCCCTACTTTTATTTCACCCGCGCGTTTTTTGGCCTCCTCCTCCGTCAAGCCCACGCCTGCGAGCTCGGGAGAGGTGTAGAGGCAGTTCGGAACGGCCTTGTAATTCATGGCTTTATGCTCGCCCATAATGTTTTCTGCCGCTATAGCTCCTTCTGTCATTGCCACGTGGGCTAACATTATAGGGCTTGCGCAGTCGCCTATGGCGTATATCCCTGCGACGCTCGTCTCCATCTGCTCATTCACGGCGATGTGCCCGCGCTCTACCTTGACGCCTATGCCTTCAAGGTTTAGGCCCGCCGTATAGGGCTTGCGCCCCACGGCCACGAGCACTTTCTTTCCGGCGAGAGAGAGCTCTTCTTCCCCGGCTTTCGCTTTCACCTGGAGTAGGTCTTCCTCCATTGTGATGCCCGTTACGGTTGTGCTCGTGTGGAAGCGCACGCCCTTGCGCTCCATGATTTTTTTAAGTGCGCCAGCCATCTCCGAATCCATAGGGGGAAGTATTTCGGGCAACATTTCCACTACAGTGACCTGCGATCCGAGGCTCGAATAGACGGAGGCGAACTCCATTCCTATTACACCGCCACCGACGATGACGATAGATTCCGGAACCTCGTCGAGGGAGAGTGCTTCGTCGCTGGTTATTACGCCCTCGAGGTCCATGCCGGGTAAGGGAAGCTTAACCGGCGCCGATCCGGTGGCTATGATAAAGGCATCGCCCTTTATGTTCTCCTTCGTTCCATCTTTTTTGATCACCGAAACCTCACGAGACGTCACGAACGAAGCCTCTCCTTGAACGATGGAGACACCGTTGGACGAAAGGAGTGCCTTTACTCCGTTGGTAAGTTGCTTTACCACGGAACTTTTTCTGTCCATGAGGGCTTTCCAGTCCACTGACAAGCCTTCCACGTTTAAACCGATGCGCTTACCTCCCTTGACGGATGAATAGAGTTCAGCTGTATGAAGGAGGACTTTGGTCGGAATACATCCCCTGTTTAGGCATGTGCCTCCGAGCTCGCTCTTTTCGACCAATGTGACGTCAGCACCCAGTTGAGCGGCCCTGATGGCGGCTACATATCCGCCAGGTCCTCCTCCTATGACGACTACCCGTTTCATGTATATCTCTCCTTTCGGCGTCAGAGTTTATTGCCGCATGTTCACTCTTACAATTATACCCGGTGCATGACGTAAGAGCCTGCCCGCGTCGCGGTATTTACCCTTCCTTTGTATCCTCTGGTATAATGTTGGAACTATTTCCAATAGGCGTTATATACATACAGGTATTTGAGCTAATTTTTTCGGTGGTGAAGTCAAATGCCCCAGGGGGCGAGGTTTCATCTGCACGTCTTCGGTTGCCAGATGAACGTCTACGATGCCGACCGCCTCAGGAGTGCGCTGGTAAATAGAGGGTGGGTCGAAGCGCCAGAAGACGCGGCCGAAGTGATCGTTTTTGTGACGTGCAGCATCAGGGAGAAGGCCGAACAAAAAGTCTTGAGTGCACTGGGACGGCACGGCCGTTCCTGGTCTCGCATTTCGCGGCCTCTTGTGGCCGTGATCGGATGCATGGCCCAGCGGATGGGGGAGGAATTGATGCGCCGTTTCCCCTGGGTGCGTCTGGTGGCCGGACCCAGACATCTCGGATTAGTGCCGGAGGCGCTCGATGACGCGCTGCGAAACGGAAGGAGGCATCTTCTCCTCGACGTAGACGCCAGGGAAGTTGTGGACTTAGACGAGATTCCTATCGTGCGAAGCAACCCCTATAAGGCGTATGTGACGATAGCACATGGCTGCGACAATTTCTGCACATATTGCATCGTGCCTTATGTGCGCGGACGCTTTCGCTCTCGCAGGCCAGAAGACGTGATCTGCGAAGTGGAGCGCCTCGTTAAAAGCGGCGTATTGGAGGTCACGCTTGTGGGGCAGAACGT
>CAYTKB010000088.1:0-8204 GCA_964438265.1 uncultured Acetomicrobium sp.
ATAGGCAAACTCTACGGCGTAACGAGTAAAGATAGACGTGAGCGAGCCGAGGCGCTGCTTGAGTTGTTCCGCTTGCAGGAAAAGAGAGATCGTCCGTTTGGGACGCTCTCTCGAGGAATGAAGCGAGCTCTTACCATCGCTGCAGCCCTCATTCACAACCCAAAGATATTGTTCCTGGATGAACCCACTGTAGGATTGGATGTGATGGCGGCGCGCTCTTTGAGAAAGACTATCAGAGAGTTGCACGATCAAGGTATGACGATATTTTTGACCACCCATTACCTGGAAGAGGCGGATATCTTGTGCGACCGCATTGCGATCATCGTGAAGGGGCGAATCGTCGCAGCCGGAAGGCCTGAGGAACTAAAGGAGATGACAGCTAAAGAACAAGCCGTCGAATTTACCGTATCTGGAGAAGCTTCGACGCTTGTGGAGCTGTTGACTGCGCTAACAGGAACTAAGCCTATGCTTATCAACTCAAGTACTTTGCGCTGTAGTGGTACTACGAATCATCTTCTGCCTCGCATCTGCCGAGCGGCGCAAGATGCTGAGACAGAAATTGTGTCTATCAATACCGTAAAGCCCACTCTCGAGGAGGCTTTCGTAAAGATAACCGGGCTTTCTCCAACTGTTATGGCTACGGAAAAGGGAGGGAAGTGACGATGCGCGATGACTTAAGGGGAATATGGTGCATTATCGCGAAAGACATGAAGACTTATTACTCCAAACCACCGGCCATCAGTTGGGGAATAGTATTCCCTATCACATGGGTTTTGGCCTTCTATCTCAGGAACCCAGTGGATTTCGAGGAGTTGGTCCCTGGCCTCGTAGCCATGACCGCGCTATTCAGCACTACCGCAGCCGAAGCGGTGGTGATAAACTTCGAGCTTCGCCTGGGGTCGTTGGAGAGGCTTCTCCTCGCTCCTATCAGCATGATGGCAATTTTGTTGGGCAAAATTCTGGGCGGAGCTGTGTTCGGCCTCTTTATGAGCTCGGCAGTGGCAGTAATATGTGCCTTATTCTTAAACCTTCACATGGATTGGACTATATTTTTCTCAATCCTCTTGCCAGCGCTGTTGGCATTTTCCGCCATGGGATCGCTCCTTTGTCTGATGGTTAGGGAGGTTTTTGAGGCTCAAACCTTGCTTAATCTTCCTCGCTTTGTCATGGTATTTATAAGCGGCGTGGTATATCCCCTTGAAGCAATGCCGATGGCCTTGCAATTTGTAGCTCATCTTTTGCCTCTCACCTACGTCATAAAGGGATTTAAGGGAGCCTCGGGTCTCAGCCAAGGCGCCCCAATAGCCCTTCATGCTACGGTTCTAATGGCGTTCTTTCTGCTCTTTCTATTTCCAGCTGCCAAGCTGCTATCGAAAAAGTTCGAATAGTCTTTCTACCCTCCACCGATAAAAGGGAGGAGTTTTATGCTATCACCGGGTTGGATCACTTCGTCCATACCGAGCATCTTGCCGTTGCACACGGCCACACCGACGATGGCAGGGTCTACCCCACCCATTTTTAGAACTTCACGCAACGCCAGCGGCCGATCAATGGAAAGCTCTATCTTCTTTTCTTTGCCGCCGGCCAGCTCTGGCATCAAAATTAGCGTCGTCACACACTACCACCTACACACACCCTCAGCGCGAGCTGCCTCGGCCACAGCCTTTGCCACAGTTGGAACAACGCGCTCATCAAATGCCGAGGGAATAATATAATTTGCTTCCAGCTCATGTTCCGAAACAAGGCTGCTCAAGGCATTGGCAGCAACCAGTTTCATGCCTTCAGTTATTCTTGTGGCCCCAGCATCGAGGGCACCCCTGAAGATGCCGGGAAAACCGAGACAGTTATTTATCTGATTCGGAAAGTCGCTCCTTCCAGTAGCTACAACGGTAGCTCCAGCCTCTTTAGCTTCATCAGGGAAGATCTCAGGCGTAGGGTTAGCCATGGCAAAAATTATGGCCCCCTTCTTCATGGACTTCACCATATCCTTGGTTACCGCTCCAGCCACAGATACTCCAAGAAACACATCGGCTCCTTTAAGAGCAGCCGCTAAGTCTCCAGAAAGCCTCTCAGGGTTAGTAATTTCGGCCAATTCCTTCTTCGCCCAATTCAGGTCTGTCCTATTTCGGCTTATAATTCCCTTGCTGTCACAAACCACGACATTTTTAGCTCCCGCGCTCAAGCAGATTTTTGCGATAGCAGTACCAGCAGCACCTGCTCCATTTATTACAATACGGACGCTGTCTATGGTTTTACTGACCACCTTCAAGGCGTTTTGGAGGCCTCCCAACACTATAACGGCAGTGCCATGTTGATCATCGTGAAAAACGGGAATATCGAGAGATTCTTGAAGTTTCCTCTCGATTTCAAAGCAGCGAGGGGCGGCAATGTCTTCCAGATTTATGCCGCCGAATGTCGGAGATATGAAGCGCACCGTCTCTACAATCTTTTCCACGTCTTTCGTCCCAACTAATATTGGGAAAGCGTCGACGTTAGCGAATTTTTTAAAAAGGTTGCACTTTCCCTCCATCACAGGAAGCGATGCGAGTGCTCCTATATCGCCCAAGCCCAACACAGCGCTGCCGTCGCTCACGACAGCCACCAGGTTCCAACGGCTGGTGACCTCCCATACTTTAGAAGGATCGTCGTGTATCTGCCTACACGGTTCAGCCACGCCAGGCGTATATGCTAAAGCAAGGTCTGCGGCATCCTTCAAGGGAACCTTGTACCCTACTTCTATTTTTCCTCGTTGAGCCTTGTGCAATTCAAGGGCCTTCTGGTAAACATCACTGCGTTCTGCCATTGCTACTACCACCCTCCAAAAGGTCTTATTTTGCAGCATTCATACCACTACGCTGCAGATCTTATTATAATTTACATAAGCAAGTTTGGCAAAAACGTGGTTATTATCGGCACATAAGCGAGGAACAAGAGCCCCAGGATCATAACTACGAGAAAGGGAAGTATCTTTTTAGTGATTTCACCCATACTTACATTCGCTATGCTGCAACAGGCAAAGAGGGAAATACCAACCGGAGGCGTGGCCATACCTATGGCTAATGAAATGACAGTTATAACACCAAACTGCACCAAATCTATGCCGACTTGTTCTGCAATCGGCGCAAACACTGGGACAATAAGAAGTATTATTGCAGCTGTTTCCATAAATGTCCCCAATACTAAATATATAACAAGCATCAAAAAGTAGATGACGTATTTATTTGTCGAGAATGACAGAATGCTATGCGATACGATTGTAGGCACTTGTTCTACCGTCATAAGCCAGCCAAAGGGATTGGCAGCAGCTATAAGCAACATTATCATGGCTGAGTTAAGTGATGCTTTGTAGAATATCGGGACCAAATCTTTGAGTGTAAGCTCGCGATAGACGAAGAAGCCAACAATCAGTCCGTAGACAACTGCTATAGCCGATGATTCTGTGGGCGTAAAGACTCCGCTCATTATGCCCCCCAGTATTATAATGGGCATCATCAATCCCCATGATGCGTCGGCAAATGTTCTAAGGCGCTCTTTCCAGCTGTGGCGTTCCTCCGTAGGATACCCAAGCTTACCCGCCATATAGCGATTCATAAAAAGTAGCAATACGGAGAGAAAGCACCCTGGAACGATCCCGCCTATAAGGAGTTTTCCTACCGAGACATTGGCCGTAACGCCAAAAATTACCATGGTGATGCTCGGCGGTATAATTACGCCGAGGCATGCAGCTGCAGCAACAACAGCCGCTGCATAACTGCGCTCGTATCCGCGCTTTTCCATCTCTGGGATAGTGAGATTTCCTATGGCAGCGGCAGTAGCAGGAGTGGATCCAGATATAGCGGCAAAGAAGGTGCATCCCACTATAGAGACTGCGGCCAACCCGCCTTGAACATGACCAACTAAAGTACTTGCCAATTCTACAATGCGCCTCGACACACCGCCCCGTTCCATAATAGCTCCTGCGAGCATGAAAAAGGGTATAGCCAAAAGGGGAAAGGAATTAGCTCCCGCTACCATGCGCATGGGGATCAATGTAAGCGGAAGGTTGCCGGAAAAAATCATAGCAAAAAGGGCAGCGATAGCCAGTGCAAACCCTATCGGCACATTGATTGCAAAACATATAACTAACGTAGTCAATAAAATAGCAAGCATTGAAAAATCACCCCTATAGCCGATTGTCGCTGCTGTCTACGTTAAGCCTTTTAGCGATTTTAAAAATCTCTTGGCTCCCATAAACCAATATCAATGCACCCATAACTGAGATAGAGGCATAAACATAACTCATTGGCAAACCCAGAGCGGGCGACGGTTGTCTTGAAGTCATAACGATCACTTTCCAGCCGTAATAAATCATACAAGAACCAAAAAACATGACTATCCCTTGAACCAATATCCTTAAAATTCCTTGCATGCCCTTCGGAAGCAACCTCACCAATGCATCGATACCTATATGTATACCCTCTTTGATGCCTATAGCAGCAGCTACAAAAGTGCACCATACGAACAGAAACCGTACTAACTCTTCACTCCACGATGGAGCTCTATTGAATGCGTATCGCATTATCACCTGGTAGAATGTAAGACCGGCAATTACCATCATTAAGATGGCCAAAAACCATTTTATCCCTGTATTAAACCATGCATACATGCTTCGTCTCTCAACCATGTCGACCCTCCCACATGTAAAGCAGAGAGGAAGAGACTTTGCTCTCCCTCTCTGCTTGATGCAAAAGCTATTTTGCGCTCTGGGCTTGCTCTACCAGCGCTTTACCGCGCGCTTCGTCGCCCTCGCCAATCACCTTATAGAACTTGGGGTACACCTTCTCGACGGAGACCCTTACAAATCCGTCCTTCTCTACTTCATTTATTTCCATGCCCAGATCTTTTAAGACGCCCAACATACGTGTCTCGTATTTCGCAAACTCTTCGCGTTGAATTTCACAGGCGGCTTTAGCGCATTCGGCTATAATCTGTTGTTGTTCCGGAGTAAGCCTCTGCCAGAACATTTCCGAAACGATATACTGCCTCGGATAGTAAAAGTGGCCGCTCAGAGACAGGTACTTCTGCACCTCGTAAAACTTCTGGCTGTAGATCAGGTTTAACGGGTTCTCTTGGCCATCGACTACGCCTTGCTGCAAGGCCGTATAGACCTCACCAAAAGCCATGGGGATTGCAGATGCACCAAAGGCATTGATGGTATTTATCATGATCTCACTTTCCATAACGCGAATCTTCAAGCCTTTCATGTCGTCAATTGTTTTGATGGGGCGTTTGCTGTTGGTGAAATAGCGGAAGCCACCATCGTTGTATGCCAGGTGGCGTATGCCTACGCTCAAATATTTCTGCTGAATCTGCTGCCCCACAGACCCATCAAGCACCTTATGAGCATGACCGAGGTCAAGGAAGAGAAACGGCAGATCCCATATGGAGGCAGCCGGTACAAAGCGGCCCATGGGGCCATTTTCAACGTCGCCCATCTCGATGGCCCCCATTTGCACACCTTCGACTATAGTCCTCGCGTCGCCGAGCTGTGCAGCTGGGTAGATCTGAACGTCAAATGCACCACCAGATTTTTCTTCGACCATTTTCTCAAAGGCATAACACGCTACGTTTTGGGGATCTTCCATTATTGTGTTTCCATTGTGAGCAAACTTGATGACTATGGACTTGTCGGCCGCAAAAGCCTGAGACGCCACAAAGAGCATTGCACACAAAAGGAGCACTGAATACTTAAAAATCTTATTCACCCTCTACACCTCCAATGTCATTGTTATAAACGAAAACTTTATCTCTTTATCACTTTCTCTGCTATTTCTCTGAACTCTTCTACTGTGAGAAGTCCCCCCTTCGACAACGACTTTTCTTTCACAGCGTTGACGATTTCAAGTTTTTGCTCCTCGTTGGCTGTGAGACCTAACTTGTCAAGATAAATCTCAACGTTGGGAACGCCGCTCATCTTGCCGATGACCACTTCTGTTTCAGGATGACCTACGAGAGGATAAAGGTATGGCGCAAGCTCGAGAGGAGCAATGTCTTTCGCATTCTTGTACCAAGCTGCCACTATGCCCGATTCTATCTGGTTTATGCGATCGCCCACAATACCTTCATTGGGCCTCACGGTGAAGTCGGAGATCTCCCTGAGGAATTTAGAGAGGGGATACATCTTTTCATATTTTAATCCAGTATCAACACCATACATACAGAGGAGTGAAAGGGCAACCATCTCATAAGGAGCATTGCCGGCTCGTTCTCCTATGCCGGAAATCGAGGTATGAGCTATATCTGCTCCTGCCGCCATGGCCATGATGGTGTTCGCCGCACCGAGGCCGAAGTCATCATGGAAATGAACGCCAATGGGCTTATCGCTGATACGCTCTTTTACTTTTTTGAGGAGATATGGTACTGCGTGGGGATTTAACGCGCCCAAGGTATCAACTACAGTAAGTTCATCCATGTGCCCTTCTTTGGCCACGCGCTCGATCAGATTGAGATAATCATTCATGTCTGCCCTGGAGCCATCGATCGTGAAGAAAGAAACGTATAGACCGTTCTCATGAGCATATTTAGTGGCTTCTATAGAAAGATCTATAGCCTTCTCCGTCGTCCACCCGTAAGCATTTTTAATCAAATGATCACTTGAAGGTATTTCGAGGACTACGTTCTTCACGCCACAATCGATGGAGCGTTTTACGTCATCCTTCATGCATCTGGCAAAAGCAAAAATCTCAGGTCCAAGGTTGCGCTTTACAATTTCGGTTATGGCTTCTGCATCCTGTTTTGATACGGCAGGCATCCCAGCCTCTATGCGGTGAATTCCGACTTCTGCCAACTTCTCCGCTAAGGCTATCTTTTGATCCTTATTAAAAACAAGGCCTGCCTGCTGTTCGCCGTCGCGCAAGGAAACGTCATGAAACTTTATATTCTTAGAAAAGACCATGTCCTTTCGCACTTCGGGCACAAAATTCCAGGGGCTGGTAAACCACTTGTCCGTCTTCCATGGTGTCTTCGTGTCGATAAACTTAGTCATCTTAACTCCTCCTTTATTAGTTTGTTCTACGCTGTGCCTAAATCTTCCATCATTTTTTTATTGACCCAGTGCTTGGGCCTGCCCTCTTTTAAGGTGCGCACCACCTCTTGTGCCGCTTTTCTCCTGAGTTCCGGCTCACTTTCCTCGGAGTAAAACGCGGCATGAGGCGTTAATATTATGTTGTTCAGCTCTGCCAAGGGAAAAGGGTGGGTGGGTGGTTCGTTCTCGAGCACATCGAGCCCTGCGCCGGCAATTATGCCTTCCTTTAAGGCTATATACATGTCATTTTCGCTCACCAGCGGACCGCGGGAGGTGTTCACGATAAACGCTGTGCGCTTCATCTTTTTCAGGTTCTGTAAGTTTATTATGTGTTTTGTCTCCTCGGTGAGCGGAGCGTGAATGGATAGAAAATCAACAGAAGCTAAAAATTCGTCAAAGTCATGGAATCTCTTCACGCCCAATTTGTCAAAAACTTCTTGGGGCATATACGGGTCATATGAACAGACATCCATGCCGAAGGCTTTGGCTCTCTCTGCCACGCGCTGGCCGATGCTGCCCAAACCGAAAAGGCCAAAAAGCTTACCTCTAAGCCGTGGTATCGGTTTTGCCTCGTTTACGTCCCAAGAACCGCTTTTTACACGATTGTTGAGAAAGGCAACCTTGCGCACACCGCTCAAAAAGAGGGCCATTGCGTGGTCCGCCACTTCATCTTGGCAATAATCTGGGACATTGGCTACCATGATTCCTTTGCGGCTTGCCGCCTCTAAGTCTATGTTATTAAACCCTATACCGGTACGCACCATCACCTTGCACTTGGTGAGGCCATTTATAACCTCAGCAGTTATTGGCGCATAAACCACGATCATGGCATCGCAATCTTTGCCTTCCCGCGCCAATGTCTTCGGATCCGATCCACTTGCCAGGGTTAACTCGGCTCCTATGGCCGCAAGCTCCGCACGTTCTATCTCCATATCCGGAAATATCGTGTCTGTCATAAGCACCTTGTAATCCAACAAATACTATCCCTCCTCCTATGGATTCACACCTTTATATCTTCCGATAATTCGGCCTTATAAACCTCTGCTATAGCCTCTTCTACATTGGTCAAGTGGTCTAACATGACATCACTCGCTTCGCGCGCGTTTCCGGAGAGGATCGCCTTCATTATCTTTTTATGAAA
>CAYTKB010000089.1:0-753 GCA_964438265.1 uncultured Acetomicrobium sp.
GCTCAAGCTGATTTACGAAAAGCACACGCGCTCTGTGCACTGGATTAAGGATTAAACTCGGAGGGTGAGCAATGCCTGCAGCAAATGTTGAGGGGCTTCTGTCCATAAGTTTTTTCCTCGCAGCTTTAGTCGTAGCCAAGGCGGTGAACAACATAAGTGCCGGCAAATGGCCGGGCGGGACTATGTGGGTCGCTTATTTGAGGATGCTCCTCGGATTTCTTCTGACTGGAGCTGCAGTGTTTGCGTTCTGCGCCCTGTTCGGCATAGACATCATAAGCCAATGACGCCTCTATTTGTGTCAGGAAATCGCTGGCCCAGGCAGAAGAAGGCCGAAAGATAAAACGATTTACGACCTTTGGAGATGGTGAGTTTGAGACGCCTAATTGCGCTTTTTGGGGTTGTCATCTTATCAGTGGCGGCCTGTGCTCCCTGGAGCACTTTTAAAGCAATGGGCTTTGAACCCCACAAGGTGAACAGCTTGGATGCCGAGAGGGAGTTTTCGCGGGCATATAGGGCATATGCCCAGGGCGATTACTTTCAAGCTATAGAGGCACTCAGCGAGGCTCTGAATTTCAATATATATCTGGTCGATACATATCTGCTTAGAGGGATGGTCTTGCGGCGGCTTGGAGCACTGGATGCTGCGGAGGATGCGGTCGAGAATTATCTCGAAGTCAGGCACGGTGACGAGATTGGCAAGCGCTTTGCTACGGCATTACAGTATGAGCGCAGATTGATCGAGGAGTCAATTCG
>CAYTKB010000089.1:763-8160 GCA_964438265.1 uncultured Acetomicrobium sp.
CGGTAGAAAGCTTCCGTTCAAAACGCGCTTTTGTTTACCTTTATCTGCTAACATATCTCCAAGTGGTCTTGGCAAGGTCAAATACGGTTTCGGCGTGATATATATGTGCGATGCCATCAGAGGACGCCTCTGGGCCATGAGAGAGACGTCTCCCGCGCTGATCTCTGTCGAGGTGGATGCTCCTCAAACTGTCTTGCCTCTTGATGAAACCCACTTTTACCTCATAAATAGGCGCGGAGAAATAATGGAGGGGACTATCGATTGGCCTTCTAAACTCTTGGGGCTTTCTTCCCTCGGGAATGTCGGGGGAATCGTAGGTGACGGAAGCATGCTTTCGTCGAGCGAGATCGTGATAGGAGATTGTGAACGGGGAGAGCTGCTTTGGGTTTCCATACCTAAAATGGAAATAACCAAGCGTTGGAAAGCAAAAAGTGGCCGCATGGAGCCGGTATCGGTTGTCGCGTTTGGTGAGGCTATCGCTATCGCAGATCGGGCCAATGAGCGATGCATCGTCATAGATGGAAAGGATGCGGAAGAAATCACCGCCGTTTCTGTGCCGCTCCCGCGCGATGTCGCATGGATCGACCGTTCTACGCTTTCGGTTTTGGGGGAGGATGGTTCTTTAAGGGAAATCGTGTTGCGGAAAGACGCTGCCGAAGTTAAGATTTCCCTGGCCGATTCGCTGACCGATGCGTGGTCTGTCGTCGAATCGAAAGGAGCTTTTCTCATCTTCGATGTGCAACTTTCCTCGGTTTGGGAGGTATTTCCAATGCCCGAGGAAGGGAAGGGTCTCATCTTTTCCGTTTGTCAACCAAGTCTGTCCGAAGACGCAGGTGAGATCATATTCGAGCTTAGAGGGTATCTTGCTCTTAAAGAGGCGCTTCAAAACCTTAGCGACCCCCACTTCTTTGCGGCTTGGAACGGTCAAATCCTCCCGGTAAAGGCTAGCTCGAGCCAAGGGGAAGCCCCTGTTGTCTTATTGTTGGGCAGTGCGTCGTCAGGACAATCCGTTCCTGTCCTGCCATGGGATGCTGATTTTGATGTTTTGTTACAACGTATTTACGAGACAGTAGGTGGATGGCCTACCGATCTGATCCTCGAGTCTTCAGAGGGACTCAAAAACATATCTGCGGAACTAAAGGAGCGATTCCTCTCTTTCTGTCTCTTTAACGGGGTTCGAGCATCACTACTGACGAAGGATATACCCAGCGCTGAATGGGTTCAAATCTGTAAGTTCACCGGTGGGGATGTGATATGGAACGCAAGTCCCTATATCGGCGGGCTGCTGCCGCCTAATAGATGGGCGCTTTCGATCCGCCTCTCTCCCGATGCCGTCCCTTCGGGACAGATCGGAGAAGCGATGTTTGCCCTCTATGGCAACTGGGAAGCCCGTCCGTTCCGCGATTGGTTTCCACTTTGGCCCAATCTGCTTCAGAGCGATCTTGCAGCTACCCCATAATAAAATAAGCAGAGGAGATCGAAATATGGAAAACACAATTAACAAGGCGTTGAAAGGAGATCCGCGCGCCATAGCACGTTTGATCAGTCTCGTGGAGAGCGAGTCGACCTTTGCTCACGAGATTATGAAGGCTATCTATCCCCATACCGGAAAGGCGCATCTGATAGGTGTAACTGGAGCCCCAGGCGCCGGCAAGAGTACCCTTGTCGATAAAATCATATCGAGATACAAAGAGCTCGGCAAATCCGTAGGGATAATAGCCGTAGATCCTTCGAGTCCATTCAGCGGTGGAGCGATCTTGGGCGATCGCTTGCGGATGCAACAGCATGCCTTGGACCCATCGATCTTTATCCGTAGCATGGGGACGCGCGGATCGTTGGGCGGTTTGAGTAAGGCTGCTTATGAAGCGGCCCTGATTCTGGATGCCTGCGGCAAGGACATCGTCATCATCGAGACAGCTGGCGTAGGGCAAACGGAGATTGACATAGTGAGGATAGCCGATACCGTCATATTGCTACTCGTACCGGGCATGGGCGATGACGTGCAGATTATGAAGGCTGGAATAATGGAAATAGCTGATATCTTTGTAGTTAACAAAGCCGATAGAGAAGGCGCCGATAAGATAATCGCCGAGGTCAACCTCATGTTGGATATAGCCGGCGAACGTTCATGGAGGCCACCGGTCTTAAAGGCTATAGCCGAGTCCGGACAGGGAGTTGACGATATAATACGGGCAGTCGAAGAACACCGGCTCTATCTACAAAAAAGCGAGGAGGGCAAAAAAAGGCGCTCCTCGCGTATTCGACATGAGGTTGAGGAAATATTGAGACGCGATATTGCCAGGATCGTGGAAAAACAGTGGAAAGAGCGCAGTTCAAACGATTTAATCGAAGCATTGGCTTCGCGGCGCTCCGATCCCTATACAGAAGCTGGCAAACTCCTCGAGGATATATTGGGGGCAGCTGAAAATTCGCGGGAGGTCGAAGAGGCATGAAGATTGCCTTAGGTTCCGATCATGCAGGCTATGCGATAAAAGAGGCGACAAAGGACTATCTGGAGAGAGAGGGATACGAGGTCAGCGACTTCGGAACAAATTCAAGCAGCACGCCGACAGACTATCCCGACATCGCTTTCGCTGTAGCCCATAGCGTAGTTTCTGGGCGCAGCGAGCGAGGCATATTGGTCTGCGGGACCGGCATAGGCATGTCCATTGCGGCGAACAAAGTGCGCGGCGCGCGAGCCGCTGTTTGCAACGATCCGCATGTAGCCCGCATGAGCCGTGCTCATAATGACGCTAACATCCTCACGATGGGCGGTCGTATTTTGGCAGAGGATCAAGCAAGAGAGATCGTCTCTGTCTGGCTTGAAACCGCTTTCGAGGGAGGGCGTCACGAGAGGCGAATCGAGGCTATCAAACGCTACGAGCGCCTTTACATGTCGAATCCGGACCCGTTAACCGAAGAAGGTAGAGTGACCGTTATAGACCATCCCTTGGTGCAGCACAAGCTCACAACTTTGAGGGATAAGACTACCAGCGTCAAGGAGTTCCGGGAACTCGTGCAGGAGATAGCTGGTCTCATGGTATATGAAGCCACCAGGAATCTCCAGGTTGAGGATGCGGAGGTCGAAACGCCGTTGGGGACGGCGCAAGGCAAAACGATAGCCGGCAAAAAGTTAGCTGTTGTACCGGTTCTCAGGGCCGGCCTTGTCATGGGCGATGGCATTTTGCGTCTCATACCAAATGCCAAAGTAGGACATATTGGCCTTTATCGAGATCCCGAAACGTTGGAGCCGGTAGAGTATTACTGCAAGTTGCCCAAAGACATAGAAGAGCGCGATGTGATGATCGTCGACCCTATGCTGGCCACCGGCGGCTCCGCGGCTGCGGCCATAAGCGCCGTGAAAAACCGCGGTGGGAAGAGGATCTCTCTGATATGTCTAATATCGGCACCTGAGGGCCTAAGCGTGGTTAGGAGTTCTCATCCCGACGTGAATATTTTTACGGCTGCGATCGATGATCACCTGGATGGACACGGTTACATCATCCCTGGCCTGGGCGATGCCGGCGATCGTCTTTTCGGGACGAGGTAAGATTTGGTATGTCTTCCTGGAAAACCTTGATATTTGGCCTGTTCGCCATAATGTGGGGCTTCGGAGCTACGGGGCTTTCCGTGCAGCTTTCTCGGCGCTATCGCATCGTTGACCCTTCAGGTAATGTGAGGAAAATCCACGAAGGGGAGGTACCGAGAGGTGGCGGTGTGGCCCTATGGTTAGGCGTACTCCTGTCGATCCTTCTGCAGCCGGAAGCTTCCTCGTTTAGCGCTAGCCTCGCCTTCGGTTCATCTTTCATCTTCGTCGTCGGATACATCGATGACATGCGCTCCCTTTCTCCTATCTTGCGGCTCATCGTGCATTTGGCCTCAGCCTGTATAGTGGTTTATGCTATCCCAGCACCTGTTACATTCTTGGAAAGGGCGATATTGGTTTTTTGGGTGACCGGCATGACCAGTGCCTTTAACCTCATAGACGGGCTGAACGGCCTTTTGCTTTCGATCTTCGCTGCATCTGCCGTTTTGGCGCTTATATGGACAGATCAATGGACATGGGTGCCTCTCCTGGGCATGACGTTAGGGGCGCTTTGGTGGAATTTCCCCGAGGCGCGCACCTTCTTGGGCGATGGGGGCAGCACATTATTGGGTTTTTTGTATGCCTCGCTTATCTCCAATTACGTGGCGTCGAGGGGGGTCTCTTCTGCCTTGGCGGTCCTCGTAGTCATCGCCATCCTCGGCGGTATTCCATTGATAGATACGTTGACTTCTATTGTCCGCAGGCTCGCCGAGCACAGGTCTCCCTTTTCTCCAGACAGAGGCCATATTCACCACAGACTGATAGACAGCGGACTCTCGTGTGGTGCCGCAGTAGCGACGTTGGTCAGCCTTCATGTCCTTTGCATAGCCTGCGGTTTTGTTTTGCTCGATCATATAGCCGGATGATGCCGGTCGATGGAGGGTTTTTATGGATCTTCTGACCTGTTGTGTCGTGGGCACAAGGCCGGAGGCGATAAAGATGGCTCCGGTGATCATGGAACTTCGCAAAGAACGCGGAATGCATCCGTATGTCCTTGCGACAGGACAGCATGCCGAGATGCTTCGTCAATCGTTGAGCTTTTTCCAGATAATCCCCAATGCAGATTTAGCCATCATGAAAGACAGGCAAAGCCTGGATTACATCACGGCATCGGTCTTATCGGGGGTCGGGGAGGTGCTTGACAAAATAAGGCCCGATCTGGTTTTGGTCCACGGCGATACGAGCACCACTTTCGCCTCTGCCTTGGCCGCATTCTACCGCCGTATACCTGTGGGTCATGTGGAAGCTGGCCTCAGGAGCGGAAATCTGTACCTCCCATTTCCAGAGGAAGCCAATCGCCTCCTTGTCGATCGCATATCCACCCTTTTGTTCGCACCCACCGAGTGGGCCAAAAACAATCTCTTGGCCGAAGGCTACGATACTTCCAAAATATGGGTCACGGGCAATACGGTCATAGATGCCCTCCTTTGGGGTATCGAAAAAGTGAAGAGTCCGAATCTCCCTGAACTTAAGCAAATACCGGAGTCAGATCGAATCTTGCTCCTCACCGCTCACAGGCGCGAATCGTGGGGAGAACCGCTCTATGCGATATGCCGGGCATTGCGACAAATTCTCGCGGAAGAAGACGGATTGTGGGCAGTGATTCCGGTTCATAAAAATCCCGCTGTCAGGGAGGTCGTAGCAAAGGAGCTTTGCGGGATGTCGAAAGTTATATTATGCGAGCCTTTGGATTACCCGGACTTTATATGGACCATGAAGCGCAGCACGCTGATCTTGAGCGACAGCGGGGGCATCCAAGAGGAGGCCACGGCCATTAGAAAACCAGTCCTCGTCCTCCGCGAAGTTACAGAGCGTCCTGAAGCTTTAAACAGCGGCACAGCCATCCTGGTGGGTCACGATGCCGAAAAAATTGTAGCACAGAGCTTGCGTCTGCTGCGTTCAAATGAGGCGTACGAAGAGCTCGTTGAGCGCTCTGGCTATCCTTTCGGCACGGGAGATGCCGCAAAAAAGACCGTGGCTGCCATAAAAGAAGCCGCACAAAAAGGATACCTTCGTGATGCTTTTGGGAGGAGGGATTAAGTGGGCCAGGTTCTCTGCATCCGAGGCAGTCGTCCCTTGAGGGGCACTGTCATAGCCCAAGGTTCCAAGAATGCCACGCTGCCGATTATGGCAGCAGCTCTTTTGCTCAAAGGCGGAAAACTCAGACTGAAGCGGGTGCCGAATTTGCTCGACATCGCAACTATGGCAGATCTGTTGAAGTATCTCGGCGCTCGTGTGGATTTCGATAACCACGAGATGTCGATAGATGTTCCGGATGAGATATCTTGGGAAACACCTCCGTCTTTGGTGCGTAAGATGCGGGCCTCGTCTTTGGTGTTGGGGCCGTTGCTTTCCAGGTGCGGGAAGGCTGTCCTTCCCTTGCCTGGAGGATGTGCTATAGGCAGCCGCCCCATAGATCTGCACTTAAAGGGACTTTCAAAAATGGGTGCGTCTATTGAAGTGACTCACGGAGCGGTTACAGCTGAAGCCCGTGAACTCCGAGGTACGAGAATATATCTTGACTTTCCTTCCGTAGGAGCCACGGAGAACGTATTGATGGCAGCCGTATTTGCGAAAGGGGAAACGCTCATAGAAAACGCCGCTCGAGAACCGGAAATTGCCAACTTGGCCCAAGCCTTGAGGGAGATGGGAGCCGATATAAGCGGTGAAGGCACGGGCATAATACGCATTCGGGGCGTAGATGCGCTACACGATGCCGAAATTGAGATAATTCCTGATCGCATAGAGGCTTCGACCTATCTCCTCGCCGGGGTCATCACGGGCGGTGAGGTGACAGTGAAGGGCGTCATCTTGGAGCATTTAGATGCCCTGTTAGCCAAGCTCGAAGAAGCCGGCGCCACAGTTGTGAGGAACGAAGCGGAAGTTAAGGCCTATGCCAAGAACAGGCTTCATAGCATCAATGTAAAGACGCTCCCATATCCTGGCTTTCCCACAGACCTACAACCCCAAATGATGGCCGCGCTCTCTCTGGCCTCGGGGACCAGCGTGATACGCGAGGAAATCTTTGAAGCGAGGTTTCTCCACGTGGGCGACCTCAAACGAATGGGCGCGGCCATAGAGGTCCAGGGCAATATGGCGATAGTAAAGGGGTGCCCCGAACTTATGGGTTGCGATGTCAAGGCTACGGACTTGAGGGCGGGTGCCGCTCTGATATTGGCCGGCCTGGCCGCCAAAGGCGAGACGAGGGTGCACGCGCTTCAACATATTTGGAGGGGTTACGAGCAAATAGAAGATAAGATCGCCTCTTTGGGGGCCTCTTTGAACCTCGCCGAGATGGCTGAGGAAGAGGTCAAATGGTGACATTTTTGACGAGAGTTCGAGGAGGGAGATACTGATGCCTTGGTTAAAAGAGTTGACCAGAAAAGCTCTAAAGGATCTCGAACCATATAAACCTGGAAAACCTATCGAGGAATTAAAACGGGAATTGGGGCTCAAAGAAGCGATAAAGCTTTGCTCTAATGAGAATCCATGGCCTTTGCCCGATTCAGTGATAGAAGCCGCAAATAGCGCCATAAAGGAGATCAATCGTTATCCTGACCCGGAAGCGTACCGCTTGAGGAGGGCAATTGCGAAAAAATGGGGCGTCTCGCCTGCCGAAGTAATCGTAGGTGGTGGCACGGAGGGAATCCTTTACACCCTCTTTCAAGCTATCCTCGAGGACGGAGAAGAAGTGGTATTTCCATTTCCCACTTATCCTCTTTACGGAGTGGCCGCCCTTGCGGCCGGAGGGCGTTGTGTCAAAGTTCCCTTCGAAGATGGCTTTGCTTTCCCGATAGAAGCCCTTAAGGCC
>CAYTKB010000090.1:0-8106 GCA_964438265.1 uncultured Acetomicrobium sp.
GGAAAAGTGGACATCTTGATAGGCACTCACAGGCTGCTGCAAAAAGACGTGCGCTTCAAGGACCTTGGCCTCGTTATCATAGACGAGGAGCATCGCTTCGGCGTGAAGCACAAGGAGCATCTGAAGAAGATGAAAAGCCAGGTCGACGTGCTCGCCATATCGGCCACGCCCATACCGAGGACGCTTCACATGGCTCTCAGCGGATTGCGTGATATATCCGTGATCTCCACGCCGCCCAAAAACAGGCGCCCCGTCATAACGGTGGTCAACCCGTGGAGGGATGAGCTCGTCAAGAAGGCCATCGTGCGGGAGATGGCGCGTGGGGGACAGGTCATCTTCGTCCATAATCGCGTGCAGAGCATAAAGGAGTGTGCCGCCAGGTTGCGGGCGCTCTTGCCGGGCGCGAGGATAGGCATAGCCCACGGCCAGATGGAAGAGGGTCGCCTGGATAAGGTCATGGTGGACTTTTTGGACGGAAAATTGGACGTTTTGGTCTGCACTACGATAGTAGAAAGTGGACTCGACATAGCAAGAGCCAACACGCTCATCGTCGATGACGCAAGGCGGTTCGGCTTGGCACAGCTTTATCAGCTGCGCGGCCGCGTGGGCAGGAGGGCCGAGCAGGCCTTCGCCTACTTCCTTTATCCTGCCGAGCATCCCCTGTCTCGGGAGACCCAGGAGAGGTTAGAGGCCATAGCTGAGTTAACCGAACTCGGCTCGGGGTATCAGCTTTCCTTAAGGGATCTGCAGATCCGTGGCGGTGGCGAAATGTTGGGCCTGACTCAGCATGGCCACGGGGACAAAGTCGGCCTTTATCTGTATTATAAGCTCCTCGAGGAGGCAATACTCAAGGCCAGGGGAGAAGCCGCTCAGAAGGCTGCCTTTGTAGAGGTAAAGCTTCCCTTGGGCATACCGCCGTCTTACATACCCCAGGACAGCGTGAGGGTCGCGCTCTACCGCAGGCTCTTAAAGGCGGATTCGGGACCAGAAGTGGATGAGCTCGCTAGAGAGATAGGGGATCGCTTCGGCCCGCCGCCGGAAGCGGTGCGCCTTCTTTTGGCTTGCGCTCGCTTGCGAGCGCAGCTCCACCTCGTTGGGGTAGAATATGCTCGTTGCACTTGGGATGAGACGTTGGTTACAGGTGAGGCGGAAGGGCTTGAATCTTTGGTCTCGGGGCTTCCCGGTTGGGTCGTGCAGGGTAATAAAGCCATAGGCCCAGGAGGCCCAAGGGCCGTTATGGCGTTGGCTTCCCGCCTCGAGGTGTTCTCTGTAGAAGGGACATCGGGCCGTTGATGGACGGGGGGATTGGCATGTGCGAAGGCGAACTTTTCGAAAGGATCGTCGCTATAATGAAGCGCCTCAGATCTCCGGACGGATGTCCCTGGGATCGCAAGCAGACGTTTCAAACCCTGACATCGCATGTCATAGAAGAGGCATACGAGCTCGTGGATGCGCTGGATAAAGAGGACAAAAACGGCATGTGCGAGGAGAGCGGAGACCTGCTGCTTCAGGTGGTCTTCATCTCGCAGTTGGCGGAAGAGGAAGGGCTTTTCGATGTAGCTCAAGTGTTGAAAAAGCTTGAAGAAAAGCTAATCCGTCGCCACCCTCATGTCTTTGGGGATGTAAGGGCGGCCGATAGCGACGAAGCAAGGCGGAACTGGGATCGTATAAAGGCGAGCGAGCGCGCCGATAAGGAGGACAACTCCGTAATAGCCGGAGTGCCGCGTAACATACCTGCGCTCCTCAGGGCCTTTCAGATCCAAGAGAGGGCTGCAAGGGTAGGCTTTGACTGGCCGAAGGAGGGTCTATTGCCCCTTTGGGAGAAGATTTCCGAGGAGGCGGAGGAGCTCAAGTGCGCCATAGAGGGAGAGTGCTCAGAAGAGATAGAGGAAGAGGTAGGGGATCTTCTCTTCGCGACGGTGAACCTATCGCGCCATCTGGGTATCGACCCGGAGAGAGCCCTTCAGCGGACGAACGAAAAATTTTCGAATCGCTTTCGGTTTATCGAGGAGCGCGTAAGAGAGAGCGGCCGCCAGTGGAGCAGCTTCTCATTAGAAGAACTCGATTCGTTGTGGCGATCGGCCAAGACAAAAACTTAAGTTGAGGTGAAACGACAGAATGATGAGCGATAAGAGATTTGGAGAGAATGCAACTCAAAAGGCAGTTGGCATCACGGAAACGTCGTTGAGGGATGGTCATCAGTCCCTCATGGCCACGCGCATGCGCACAGACGATATGCTCCCCGTGGTCGATATGATGGACGAAGTGGGGTTTCACTCTTTGGAAGTGTGGGGAGGGGCCACGTTCGACACCTGCATGCGATTCCTCGACGAGGATCCGTGGGAGAGGCTCCGCACGCTTAGGAGGCATTTCAAGAAGAGCAAACTTCAGATGCTGTTGCGCGGACAGAACGTAGTGGGTTACCGCCATTATGCCGATGATACAGTGAGAGAGTTCGTGAAGCGCGCCGTCGGCAATGGCCTCGATATCATCCGCATCTTCGATGCCTTGAACGACTTGCGCAATATGGAGATAGCTGCGGATCAGGTCAAGAAAGAAGGTGCCCACCTTCAGATGGCAATCTCATATACCATATCGCCAGTCCATACGCTTGAAGCCTTTCTTCAGATGGCCCTCGACATGGTGAGCATGGGGGCGGATTCCATATGCATAAAGGACATGGCGGGTCTGCTCGGCCCTGCGGACGCCTACAAGCTGGTCAAAAACATAAAGGAAAAGGCGAATGTGCCCGTTCAAATGCACACACATTATACAAGCGGCTTGGCTTCTATGGCGTATATGGCAGCTGTAATGGCCGGGGCCGATGTGGTCGACTGCGCCATTTCTCCTTTCGCTATGGGAACGAGCCAACCTGCCACGGAGACCTTCGTCGCAGCCCTTCGCGGTACTCCTTACGACACCGGCTTAAGCCTGGAAAAGCTGATCCCCATAGCGGAATACCTTAAGAAGGTGCGCGAGAAATACAGCCATCTCTTCATGGGAATGCAAGGCGTGGATGTGAACGTCCTTGCCTACCAGATCCCGGGTGGCATGTATTCCAACTTCGTTAGCCAGCTTAAGGAGCAAAACGCCTTGGACAAGCTCGATACCGTGCTGAAGGAAGTCGAGCGCGTGCGCCGCGAGATGGGCTACCCGCCGCTCGTAACACCCACCAGTCAGCTCGTGGGGACGCAGGCTACCCTGAACGTCTTGGTGGGAGAACGCTGGAAGGTGGTGCCCAAGGAAGTGCAAAATTATTTCCTTGGGCTTTACGGCAGGCCGCCTGCTCCTGTTGACCCCGAAGTGCAGCGCAAGGTCATCGGCGACCAAGAGCCCATATCGTGCCGACCTGGCGAAGTCATAGAGCCGGAACTCGAGAAGGCGAAAGAAGCGATCGAGCCGTGGGTCTTGCAGCCAGAAGATGTCCTATCCTATATCCTCTTCCCAGCGGTTGCCAAGGACTTCTTGGTCCGCAAATACGCCAGGACCGTCAAGCGCGACGTGGGGTTGGGGGAGGCGTTAGAAGGGGTAGCCTATCCCATGTAAGCTGCGAGTGATATAATAACAGCGGAAAAGGAAGAGATATTGCCATAAGGAGGTTTATGGCGTGACTGTAGAGAAGATTCAGGAAACTATCGATAAGGACATCCGCCCGGCGCTTCAAAGCCACGGCGGAGATGTGGAGCTCTTGGGCTACGACGATGCTACTAAGACGGTGCGCATTCGCCTCACCGGGGCTTGCGGTTCATGCCCCTTTGCACAGGAGACGCTTCGTCTTCATGTGGAATCGACCTTGAAAAAGGCATTTCCTGAGATCTCCAAGGTAGCGCGGGCATAAAACGAGGGTAATTGTAGAAAGGCATGGCAGGCTACATTCGCAATAAAGAGGCGGAGACCCTTTCGCCGTCGCGGACTTTAGTGGTTCCCGGCGATGATGCCCTGAGGTTGCTCTTGGGGAAGCAAGATGAAAATCTGCGCATTCTCGAGGAGCGGTTTCCGGTGAGGGTTGTGGTGCGGGGAAACGAAGTCACTGTGAAGGGGGAAGACGAGGGTGTAGTGTCCCGCGTGGCCGGTTTTCTGGAACAGATCATAGATGCGGCCGAGCACGGACATCGCATCGCACCATCCGACCTGAACTACGGCATGGACGTCCTGGCAGAGGGCGAAGTGGCGAACATGCGCTCGCTTTATGACGACGTGGTCTGTGTCACCACTCGGGGTAAACCTGTGAGGCCCAGGACGCTGGGGCAAAAGGCTTATGTCGAGGCCATGAGAAAGAACGACGTGACGTTTTGCATAGGACCAGCGGGCACCGGAAAGACATATCTGGCTGTGGCCATGGCTGTTACTGCCCTGAAGGGTGGCCAAGTGAGCCGCGTTGTATTAGTGCGTCCCGCTGTGGAGGCCGGGGAGAATTTGGGGTTTCTTCCCGGGGACTTGAGGGAAAAGGTCGAACCCTACCTTCGTCCGCTATACGATGCCTTTTACGATCTTTTCCCGCCGGAGCGTTTTTTGCGCTACGTCGAGAAGGGCGTGATCGAGATAGCGCCTTTGGCCTATATGCGAGGGCGCACGCTGAACGAGAGCTTTATCATCCTCGACGAAGCCCAAAACACCACCACCGAGCAGATGAAGATGTTTTTGACGCGCATTGGGTTGGGCTCCAGGGCCGTCGTTACAGGCGACATAACGCAGGTTGACCTTCCGGCAGCGAAGGAGTCGGGCCTTAAGGCCGTTCAGAAGGTCCTCGTGGAGATACCGGGCATAGCTTTCGTCATGCTCGATGCCCACGATGTGGTGAGGAACGAGATCGTACAGAAGATCGTGAAGGCTTATGAGATTTACGAGTTACAGAAAACCGAAGGGTAAGAGGCGTCGCTGGTCCATCATTTCAAGCGGTAGGGGAATGGGCCAAAAAGAGGGAGAGCCGCCCAGTCATCGCTTTAAGCGTTTCGCGATCAGCATCCTCGTAGCGGTGGCTGTACTGCTTGCCTGTGGGAGTTGGCGCATTGAGGTTGGGCGCAGGGGGTTTGTCGTTGGACGCCCTGCGCCCAGAACTTACGTCGCTCTTCGTCCGATGATGTATATAGATGAGGAATCTACCGCAGCTCTTCGAGATATGGCCGCATTGAGGGTTATGGGCGTCTATGTGAGGGATGGTCTTATCGTGGTGGACGAAAAGGTCACCGAGCGCCTGAGGGATGAGATCAGGCGAACGATCTCGCCCATAGAGCGCCACATCTCCCCAGGTGATATCTTGGTCAGCGATGGCGAGGTTATAACGCCAGCCCATGCTGACCTCCTCGCGAAGCAGGGATATCTCTCACCCGATTTCCCTTGGAGGCGCCTCCTGTTGACGGCTTTGGTGGTGGCGTTGTGGAGTTATTGGCAATTTCACTTCACTGCAGCTGAAGGTAGCAAACTCGCTCTAAGGGAGGAAAGCTATCTGCTGGCACTGGTGATCGTCGGATGGGCGCTACAGTTCTTTGCAGGGGGCCTTAAGTACGAGGCGACGCCCTTTGGATCCTTGCCAGTAGTGGGGTGGAGTTTTCTCACCCTACCCGCGGGGATGGCGTATCATCTTGTGACCAGTGCGGGCGTGATGGGCCTCTTGATCGTGATGAGTCTGGAGTCTCTGGAGTTGATGGCGGCCTTGCTCGTTTTGGCCGTAATCGGCTTCTTGGGTTATTCACTGCTGCGCTGGAAGACCGATACACGTTTTAAACTGTGGAAGGGGCTTTTTGCTTCCAGCTTGGTTGGGATTTTGATGTGGTCCTTGGCGGCTTGGAGCTTACAGCGGCAGATCATGCTGAAAGATGTGCTGATTTTGGCCGCTTTTAGCGCCGCTTTTAGCGCCTTGGCCGTCCTCTTGCTTCCGGTCTGGGAAGAGCTCTTCGGGATCTTGTCGCCCATTCGCCTTATGGACCTGTCTTCCCCTGCTCATCCTCTTTTGAGACGCCTCGAAGTGGAGGCGCCGGGCACGTATCATCACTCTCTCATAGTGGGGGCTCTCGCCGAAGGCGCTGCCAATAAATTGGGTTTAAACGGCCTCCTCGTGCGCGTTGGAGCATATTATCATGATATAGGCAAGCTCAGGCGCCCTCATTTCTTCGTGGAGAATCAGCTTCAAGGCTCGAACGTTCACGATGACTTTTCGCCCACGCTTTCCGCCCTTTCGATAATAGCCCACGTCAGAGAGGGGTTGGAGGTGGCCAGGGAGTATCATCTGCCCAGCAGGATCTGCGATTTTATCACGGAACACCAGGGCACCGGTTGCCTGACCTACTTTCATCAAAAAGCCCAGTCCATGGGGGAAAACCTTCCCAAGGAGCAATTCTGCTACCCTGGGCCCCTTCCCAGCTCTAAGGAGACTGCTCTGGTGATGCTGGCCGATTCGACCGAGGCGGCAGTGCGTGCGCTCGACATCGGCGGCAAGGAAGTGGCCCATTTAGAAGAAGTCGTCTCTCAGGTTGTGGAGAACAAGGTGCGCGACGGGCAGCTGAAGCGCGTGGATTTTACGTTGAGAGAGCTGGAGATCGTTAAGGAGGCTTTTGTAGCCGTGCTGCGTTCTATGTACCACACGCGCCAGGTCAAGGCCATAGAGGAGGAGAAACCGCTTCTGGCGTTAGTCTCGCCGGAGGGGGCGATTTGACATGGCCCTCAAGGTCGATATCTCCGGGAAAGAACTGGTTGAGGCTGCCATTCCCCTTCGGGAATCGTGGGAAAAAGACATAAGAGAGCTCTTTTTACAGATATTGGTCGATGAGGGGTTGGATGTGAATAAGGACGACTTTTACATCTCCGTATCTTTCGTGTCAAGCGGAGAGATGCGAGAGCTTAACAGGCTTTATAGAGATATCGATGCCCCCACAGATGTGCTTTCCTTTCCGCTGTGGGAAGGCGAGAAAATGCCTGAAGGATGGGGCGAAATCGCCTTGGGAGATATAGTGATTGCACCGGATGTCGTCAAGGAGAACGCCTCAAATTCGGAGCTTTTCCCTGAGAGGGAGCTGTTCTTTGTCCTGGTGCACGGGTTGCTTCATCTTTTAGGGTTGGACCACCAGGACGAAGAGGCTGAGTCGATGATGATCGAGCGACAGGAACGATACCTTGAGCGCATTTTTTAAGAAACGACACAAATCTGAGGAGGAATAGGAAAGTATTGGGCGAAGACCTTCCTGAAAGTATCTACCTGCTGGCGTTCTTGCTGTGCCTTTCGGCCTTCTTTAGCGCCAGCGAAAGCGCCATAACCGCCGTGAGGCGGAGCAAACTCTTGAACTTGACAGAAAACTTCCCTAAGCGGAAAAAAGTGTTGGATTGGCTCATAGAAGATATCCATCGACCTCTCACGATCACCTTGATCTCGAACAACTTGGTCAACATAGCGGCCAGCTCTGTCGCGACTTCTATTGCGGTGGCCTTTTTTGGCGATAAAGGGATATTCTTGGCCATAATCGCCATGACCGTTCTAATCGTGGTCTTCGGGGAGATCCTGCCAAAGAGCATAGCCATTGTCCATGCTGATAGAATGGTCCTCTTGGCCTCGCCGCTGCTTCGAGCTTTGAGCATACCTCTTTCTCCCGTGGTGTGGTGCCTTGTGGGCATGGTTCGTGCGATAGGCAAGGCCTTCCACATAGAAATGAACCCCCATCGGGTGACGATTACCCGTGAGGAGATAGAGCAGATGATCAAAGCCGGCGAGGCTTCCGGCAGCCTGGAGGCGGATGAAGAACGGATGATCCGAGGAGTGATCGAATTCGAAGAGACGAGGGTTTACGAGATTATGGTGCCTCGCACGGACATGGTGGCCATCTCTTCGATCACCCCTATAGCGCAGGCAGCGCGCACGTTCTGCGAGTGCGGCCATTCCCGTTTGCCGGTATACGAGACCGACACAGATCACATCGTGGGCATACTTCACGTCAAAGACATCCTGGAATCCTTGGCCTCCGGAAGAGCCGATGATCCGGTTTCGTATTTTATGCGAGAGCCTCTCTTTGTGCCGGAGAGTGCGAAGATCTCAGAGGTCTTCGACACGATGCGCACCAAAAAGGTCCACATGGCGATAGTTGTCGATGAGTACGGCGGCACGGCCGGGCTCGTGAC
>CAYTKB010000091.1:0-7953 GCA_964438265.1 uncultured Acetomicrobium sp.
TAACAGCGGTTCCGCGCATGCATACTTTAACTATTACTTTAGCTACGGCCAGTGGCGATATTATTACGCCAGTGGCCTTCCAATGCGTGGAAATCGATCACCGGCATGCCGAGGCGGTCCATAGAGTAAAGCTAAAGTAGCCTAAGCATACGAGTAACAAGATAAAGTAAAGAGATAGCCGGAGTTCGGTTTCCACATCCGAACCCGGCTATTTTGTTATATAAAGGGGAGGCATGAGCGATGAAAAGAGTGGTAGTGAAGATGAGAAAGAGCGCGACGAAATTGGAAGTGGCTCAAGCGTTACAATTGATGGAGTGCAGAAAGTTAGAGGCCCGCTTCGTCAACCATCCGGATGGATGCATGGTAGTTGCGGAGGGAGAGGTAAAGGACCTCTCTTGGCTGGAAGATTTGGCGGGGGTGGAGGGGGTTGTCGAGACCAAATCGGCCTTTCCCTTGGCGAGCCTCGATGTGAAGACGACGCCCACGATAGTTTCTCTCGCACCAGGCGTGTGGATCGGCGGCGGTGAAGTGGCCGTGATCGCCGGGCCCTGTGCCGTGGAGGATAGGGACCAGATTTTAACGACGGCTGAATCAGTGAAGGCCTCAGGCGCCAAGGCTTTAAGGGGCGGGGCATACAAACCCAGGACAAACCCTTACTCGTTCCAGGGCCTCGGAAGCGAAGGCATATCGCTCTTGGAGGAGGCGCGATCCCTCACTGGGCTTCCGATCGTTACGGAAGTTATGGCCCCTGAGGACGTGGAGTGGCTCCTGCCTCATGTGGATGTCTTTCAGGTGGGTTCGAGGAATATGCAAAACTTTTCTCTCCTGAAGACATTGGGCAGGGTGGACAAGCCGGTCTTGCTCAAGCGCGGCATGATGGCCACCATAGACGAGTGGCTCCAGGCAGCTGAGTACGTATTGGCCGGTGGAAATTCTAACGTCATCTTATGCGAGCGCGGCATACGCTGCTTTGAAAAGCGCACCCGTAACGTTTTGGATCTCAGTGCGGTTCCTCTTATAAAGTCACTGAGCCACCTCCCCATCGTAGTGGATCCGAGTCATGGCACCGGATGCAGAAACCTCGTCCCGAGCATGAGCCTGGCTGCGATCGCTGCGGGCGCCGACGGCCTGATCGTAGAGGTTCACCCCAACCCAGAGAAGGCCTTGAGCGACGGCGATCAGTCTTTGAGACTCTCTGAGTTTGCCTTGCTCATGGAATCTGTGAGGCAGCTTGCTTCTGCCCTGCCCGGGCGGGTAAAGGAGGAGGTTTTATGCAGCTCCGCTTCGGTAGCGTAGGCGTAGCAGGGGTGGGGCTCATAGGCGGGTCGATATCGCTTCGCCTGCTCCGGGACGACCTGGTGGATGAGGCGAGGGGTCTGGATGTAAACGCCTCGGCCCTCGATTTTGCCCGCTCGCACGGCATCATATCTAATGTTTCTTCTTCTGAGAGTGAATTTATGCGCGGCCTGGAGGTTTTGATCATAGCTACGCCGATCGGGCGGATGGAGGAACTGAGTCTGAAGCTCATTCCTCACGCAGGAGGCGATCTTAAAGTCGTAATCGACGTGGGGAGCACGAAGGCAGTCGTGGGAAAGCGGTTAAGCGAGATCTGGGGTGAAATATACGTAGGACTGCATCCTATGGCCGGCAAAGAGCTCGTTGGCCCCCAAAATGCGTCGCCCGACCTATTCGAGGGCGCCTGTTGTGCCATCGTGCCACAGCCTTCTACTTCTGAAAAGGCTTTATCTATTGCATTTGAGCTCGCCAGGGCTATAGGTGCTTCTCCCATCCGGATGAGCCCAGAGGAACACGACGCCATAGTAGCGTGCACGAGTCATCTGCCCATGTTTTTGGCCATTGCCCTGTCTGCCGCAGCCGGTGCCGAAAAGCGCCGCCTTCCGCTCCTGCCCAAGCTTGTAGCCGGCGGCTTCCGCGACACGACGCGCGTTGCGTCGGGTTCTCCCTGGCTCGTTTCCGACGTCTGGGCCACCAACGCATCTGCCATACTTCCGCTCTTGGACAGGGTCATCCAATTACTCTGCAAGGTTAAGACGTCTTCGCCTGAGGAGATCAAAGCCCTTGCTCGAGACGCCAAGGCCATGAGGGAGGAAATCCTCTTGAATGCACCATCGAGGTGGACGATATGAGGCGCATGTCGCCTGCGACGGGGGTGAGGGGGAAGGTCGCCCCTCCTGGCGATAAATCCATATCTCACAGAGCAGCCATATTAGGCGCACTCTCGCGCTCCGGGATCGAAGTGGAAAATTTCTCCCCCGGCGCCGATTGCGCCAGCACGCTGCGCTGCCTCAAACTGCTCGGTTGCGACGTGGAACGAAAGGGTGGGCACGTGCGTGTGAGTTGCGAGGTTTTACGCGAGCCAGAAGAGGTGCTCGATGCTGGAAACTCCGGCACCACGGCTCGGTTGTTATGCGGCTTTATAGCGGGAGCACAAGGTATATTTGCCGTAATCACAGGCGATTCTAGCCTCAGGAGGCGTCCCATGGATAGGGTCACAAGGCCCCTTTTGGCCATGGGAGCCAGCATAACGGGTCGCGAGCGCGGAAATAGGCTTCCCCTCGTGCTGCGCGGGCGACGGCTGTCGGGCGGGGAGCACATCCTTCCCGTGGCGAGCGCTCAGGTCAAGTCGGCACTGCTTATAGCTGGCCTGTCGGCTCAGGGCAGCACTACTGTAATAGAACCGGCCCCTACGAGGAATCACACAGAGCTTCTCCTCGGTTTCCTCGGCGTGCCCATAGAGAGCGAGGGCAACAGGGTTACAGTTTACCCCTGTTGCGATCTGCCGGGCGGCAAGTGGCGCATCCCAGGAGATTTTTCGTCCGCTGCCTTTTGGATCGTGGCCGCCGCCATATTGCCGGAGTCCGAACTTCTCATCGAGGGTGTAGGGGTCAATCCGACGCGCACGGGATTGCTTTCCGTCTTGAAACGCATGGGTTTAAATATAGAGATGAGAGAAAGAGGCACTTCAGGCGGAGAGCCCGTGGCTGACATATTGGTAAAGTCGTCGTCCCTCGAGGGGACAAGAGTCACACCTGACGAGGTTCCTCTCATGATAGACGAACTGCCGATCCTCGCCGTGGCTGCCGCTCGAGCTAAGGGCTTGACGGAGGTGAGGGGGGCCGTAGAACTGCGTGTAAAAGAGAGCGATCGCATTCGCTCAATGGGCATAGGTTTGAGGAAACTCGGCGTCGATATAGAGGAGCTGCCCGATGGATGGAAGATCCGCGGGCCGGCCGAAATCGCCGGCGGCAGGGTCAGGTCTTACGGCGACCACCGCGTTGCCATGGCTTTGACCGTGGCCGCTCTATTCTCTGCTGAACCCGTAGAAATAGCGGGTGATGCCTGCGTAGATATTTCATATCCCGGCTTTTTTGATGTGCTCGAAAGGTTATCTTTAAGGAGAGAGAACTTATGATAGATGCGAACACTTCCCTCATCGCCCTGTTGGGAAACCCTATAGGCCACAGCTTATCGCCGCGCATGCACATGGCTGCGATCTCCTACTTGGGGCTCAACATCTGCTATCTCGCTTTCTGCGTACCCGAGTCCCGCTTCGAGTCGGCCTTCTACGGATTGGAGGCGCTCGGAGCGATAGGCGCCAACGTTACCATACCGTTCAAGGAGCGCGCCTTTGCCTTGGTCGATCACTTGGATATGTCTGCTGAGGCTACAGGCGCCGTGAACACGATAGTCTTTGCCGATAACGGCTCCGTGGGCTACAACACTGACGTAGTTGGGATAAAGGAGGCTTTGAATTCGTTGGGGCACACGTCGGGGAGCGCCCTGCTTTTGGGCGCGGGCGGCGCCTCGCGGGCGGTACTCCATGTCCTGGCAGAGAGCGGTTTTTCTCCGATATGGGTTGTCAATAGAAGCGAAGATCGCGTCCAGAAGCTCATAAAGGATCTCAAGGAACGCTTTCCGGATGCCGAAGTCGAGATTTTGCCCTTCGGCAATTTTCCTCCGTCTCCATCGGTCGTCATTAACGCGACATCGCTCGGTCTTCAGGGCAACCCTTACCCGGAAGGCTTCATTGATTCCCTCTTGGGCGCGGCGGAGGGGGCGAAAGTGCTGGATCTCGTATATTCGCCCCATGGCGCCACACCCCTCGTGGATGCCGCCAGAAGGCGCGGCATGGCCGCGATCGACGGGATAGAGGTGCTACTTCATCAGGGAGCAGCGGCCTTTGAGCTGTTTATCAAGGAAAAGGCGCCTGTTGACGTGATGCGGCGCGCCATCGAATCGCTTAGTGGAGGCGAAGAGGCATGACGGCATTGCGCTTCCTCACGAGCGGCGAGTCTCACGGCCTCGGTTACTTAATAGTCGTCGAGGGGCTGCCGGCCGGCCTCGAGGTGAAGCTCGACAGGGTAAAGGAAGAGCTGGTCAGGCGGCGGAGGGGGTTTGGGCGCGGCGAGCGCATGCGGATCGAGCGCGACCTCTTAGAGATATGGGGAGGGGTGAGGGATGGCGTCACGACAGGCGCTCCCGTGGGATTAGCGCTCAAAAACTCCGAATGGGAGCTGTGGAAGTCGGCCCTCGACCCGCAGAAAGTCGAGAGGGAGGCGGCGGAATCGAAAAAGATAACGCGTCCGCGCCCCGGCCATGCGGATCTCTCTGGGGCGATCAAATACGGCCACAGGGACATGAGGAATGTCCTTGAGAGGGCGAGCGCGAGGGTCACGGCCGCTTGGACGGTGGCTGGCACCCTTGGGCGCTTGCTGCTTGAACTCTTGGGGGTCGAAATTCGGGGCGCTGTCACCTCCATAGGCGGCGTCTGCGTGGCTCCGCCACAGAGCGAGTCGGAGTGGGCTTTTGCCAGAAATTCCTCTATGGGGTCTCCTCACCCTGAGGGCGAAGAGCTGCTCGAGAGGGTTGTGGGGTCGGTGATGGAGAGAGGAAACAGCGTCGGCGGGACGTTCGTGATATCGGCTGTGGGCTTGCCGCCGGGCATTGGCTCATATGCCGAGTGGGATCGACGGCTGGACGGCCGCCTCGCCGCAGCCCTCATGGCGATCCCCGCCATAAAGGGCGTGGAGGTGGGCGACGGCTTTCCTTTGGCGGATCGCCTTGGAAGCGAGGTGCACGACGAAATCTTGCTCCGTGGCCGAAGGCTCGCCCGGGCCACGAACAGGGCAGGGGGCCTCGAGGGTGGCATGACGAACGGCGAGGAGGTCGTCGTCAGGGCGGCAATGAAACCTATACCCACGATTAAAAACCCCTTAAGGACTGTCGACATTGAGACCGTGGTGGCTACGATGGCCCATGCGGAAAGGAGCGACACCTGTGCCGTGCCGGCGGCTTGCGTCGTGGGGGAGGCGATGGTCGCCTGGACCTTGGCGGTGGCGGTCCTCGAGCAGTTTGGCGGCGATACTGTCGATGAGCTAAAGAGCAGGTTCGCGCTTTATTGCGAAATGGCGAAAGGATTCCTCGATGGTTAGACGAAAGATATTCCTCGGAGGGTTCATGGCAGCGGGGAAGACGGCTGTAGGTCGGGAGTTGGCGAGGCGGCTTCGCCTTCCCTTCGTCGATACGGATAGCCTGGTAGAAGCGCAGGCGCACATGAAAATCCATGAGATCTTTTCCAGGCATGGTGAGGGCGCTTTTAGGTCGCTCGAGGCCAAAGTCGTCGAGGAAGTCTGCTCTTTGGAGAGTGTGATCGTTGGGCTCGGAGGTGGCGTGCTGGCAAACGACAAACTCAGGCGCAAGGTCTTCTCCAGCGGCGTCTTAGTCGTATTGGATGTGACGCCTGATACCGTCCGCCGCCGCGTCGAAAACGAGAAGGGCAGACGCCCGCTCCTCGAGAGGGAAGACATAGAATCCCTCATGAGCCGAAGGCAATCGGCATATGCAGAAGCCCATCTCCACGTCAAAACCGACGATCGCTCCGTGGGAGATGTGGCTGAGGAGATCATCAGAGCTTTGAGCCTCAGCGAGCCCGAAGACGGGTCTCATTTCCACGTTCTTTGGGGGAGGACCGAAGGGAGAAGCTACCCTGTCGTCGTAGGCAGAGGGGTCATACCGCGCTACAGAGGGATAGTGCCGGACTTGGATCCGGTGCCGCCCTTCTTAGTGAGCGATTATATGACGGGGGCTCTCTACGCCGATCTCTTGGGGGAGAGAAAGGGGCTCTTTCTCCTGCCCAGGGGCGAGGAGGCTAAGACCCTGAAGGAGCTCGAAAGGCTTTACGCCGCACTTGCAGAGTGCGGCGTCGACCGCTCCTGCTGGATCATGGCGCTCGGGGGAGGCACGGTGGGAGACCTCGCCGGCTTCGCTGCGGCTACGTGGATGCGGGGCATAGACGTGGTGCAGTGTCCTACCACGCTCTTAGCGCAGGTCGACAGCTCCATAGGCGGCAAGACCGCTATAGATCTTCCCCAAGGCAAGAACCTCGTGGGGGCGTTTCATCAACCGAGAGCCGTCGTTGCAGATGTGGATTTTCTCCAGACCCTGCCCGAGGGGGAATATCGGCAAGGGTTGGGAGAGGTCGTGAAATATGGCCTCGGCGAGGATTTTTCCTTCTTTCGCTGGCTTATGGACAACGCCTTTAGGTTGATTCAAAGGGATCCACTTTGCCTCGAAGAGGTCGTGAGACGGTGTATTGCGATGAAGTTGGCCGTCGTGGAGGCCGATGAGAGGGAGCGGGGCGACCTTCGCAGTAGACTCAATTTAGGACACACCGTTGCCCATGCCTTGGAGGCCTCGTCCGGCTATGGTGGGTGGAAGCACGGTGACGCCGTAGCTGTGGGCCTGGTCGTGGCTACTCGCCTGGCGTGCATGGCGGGCGAGTGCGGCGAAGACCTCTTGGACGACCTCGTCAACCTCTTGCGCTCTTTGGGGTTGCCCACGGCGCCGGATCGGCCATGGGAGGAGATCGTCCATTACTTGATGCGCGATAAGAAGTTCCGCCGCGGCAGACCTCGCTTGGTCATACCGAGGGAGGGAAAGACTTGTTCCGTGCGTGACGATATATCGCTTGAGCTGTTGGAACGCGCCTATAACGATGTGCGCGCCAGGGAGGCGGCGGCCTTATGAGGCCCCTGCCCAAGGAGCCCGTATATTTGCGGGGCAGGGCGATAGGGGCGAGGCGCCCGGCGATCTGCATACCGCTCGTCGCAACGGGTAGAGAAAATGCGCTGGAAGAAGCGAAAAACATAGCCTCCCTCTCGCCCGATGTGGTGGAGGCGAGGGTGGATTTTTGGGGCGAATCCTCGAGCGTAGATGCCGCCTGTGCCCTTCTTTCTGACGTCAGGCAGATCTTGGGCGACATCCCGCTATTGTTAACGTGCAGGAAAAAAGAAGAGGGGGGATACAGGTATATCGATCAAGACAAAAGGATTTCGCTCTACGAGAGGGCCATTGCGGTGGGCATCGCTGATGCCGTAGACGTGGAGCTATCCTGCGGCCAAGAGGTCATCAGCAGGGTGAAGGAAGTCGCTTGCTCGCATGGCATTGCCCTCGTGGTCTCCTTTCACGACTTCAACGCGACTCCTCGCAAGAGGGAAATCGTGGAAGTGTTGGGAAGGGAGTTCGAAACTGGAGCGGACATCGCGAAGGTGGCCGTCATGATAAATTCGCACGAAGAGGGGCTTGAACTGCTCGCCTCCACGCTCGAGGCACGGCGCAGATACACGAAGCCTATAGTGGCAGTCGCCATGGGCGAGATGGGCGCTTTCTTGCGCCCTTTGGGATGTTTTTTCGGCTCAGACCTGACCTTTGCCTCCTCCGGCAGGGCATCCGCCCCAGGGCAGCCGCCATTTGAGGTGATTAAGTGTTACATGGACATGTTGTTTGGCTTTGTAGCGTAGCTCGCCTTCTCCCGTATGAGGCCGTAAGGTCTGAAACAGTATTGTGTAGACCCTTCTTGCCCTTATCGGCTCGATGCCGATCCTGACTTCCGCACATTTAATGCCTAAACCCTTGTAAACACAGGATTCTTAA
>CAYTKB010000092.1:0-7863 GCA_964438265.1 uncultured Acetomicrobium sp.
GGAGAGCTCCGTCAAGAGCTTCTTCATGGCAGAGTCGAGCATCGCCGGCTCATACATGAACGTCTTGGAGACAAGACCTGCCAAGATCACGTCCTTGACGCCCTTCGCCTCCATGTCCGTCAGCAACGCTTCGAGCTCCAAGCGCGAAAGTACGACGAGACTTCTGGCGTGCTCAAAGAGTTCGTCATGCGCTGGGCCTATAGAATAGACGAAAGGGGCTTCCCCGCGGCTATGCAGCCGCCTCGCTATCTCAAGCGGAAGCAGGCCGCCTCCGGCTACGAGAGCCACAGATCCGCTATTCATGCCATTGCCTCCTTAGGCCGTATTGGCGCGTCTGATGAGCGCGCCGCCGATCAAAAAGAAAAGGAGATTGGGAAGCCACGCAGCGAAAAGTGGCGGCATATATCCGCTCTCCCCCATGGCCCTACACAGTGACATCAAGACGTAATAAAAGAAGATGACTATGACGCTCACTCCCAGCCCAACCCCCGAGCTGGCGCGCCGCGAGCGCACTCCCATGCTCGAACCCACCATGGCCAACACCACGCTGGCCCAGGGCACCGCCAGGCGAAGATAAAGCAACATCTGCAATGGCCGCACATCGGCGCCCTGCGCCTCTACGAGGGCAATATACTTGTGCAACTCGAAAGCGCCCATCCTCTTAGGATCCGCGGCAGCGCGCTCGACCTGTGCCTGGGAAAGGGGCAATGGAAGGCGCTGACGCGCAAATTGTGCAGAAGTTGACACTTGACCGTCAGATGAAACCTCAAAGGCCCTGCCGCCTTCGAGCCACCACTCCCCACCCTGCCAATGCCCCTTTTCTGCCAGCATGATGCGCTTCAGCGAACCCTCGTTGAACTCCTGGACCAGGACGCCCTCCATAAGGCCACTGCGGGGCAGCAGCTTTTCTATGTATATGACCCGCGAGAGCCTTCCCGCTTTTTCTTCCCTCAAGAACAGCCTTTCCCTCAGCAGGGACGGGCGCTCGCGCGCAATTTCATACCTCAAAACGTGCTCCGCAGCCCTATCGGCCAACGGGACTATCGTCTCGTTCAAAAGAAGGGCGGCGCACCCTACGACTAACGCGACCATCAAGAGGGGGCGCACAATGCGCTGGAAGGCCACACCGGAGGCCTTGAGCGCTACCAGCTCCGACTGGGAAGACAACTTCGAAAAGCAGTAGATGGATGCCAAAAGCATGGCCATCGGCAAGGTGAGCACGACCACGCTGGGCAACCTGTAGATGAAGAGCTTGGTCACGATCCACAGAGGAACGCCGCGCTCCACGATGAGATCGGCCAGGTCGAAAAGAAGGTCTCCGGCCACCAGGAGGAGCGAAAAGGCGAAGATGCCGAAGAAGAAGGGGGGTTTCAGCTCGTTTATGATGAAGCGGTCCAAGATCTTAATGCGACGACTCCCCTTTCGCTCCTGATGCATTGAGCTCCAAGATCCTCTCCGCAACCTCGCGCACGGCCCCATGACCGCCGCAGGAGTTCGTCACCCAATCTGACGCGGCCTTGACTTCGGGCAGGGCGTTGGCAGGAGCTATGCCCAAACCGGCCCATTCTATAGAGGGCAAGTCGTTAACGTCGTCGCCCATATATGCCACCTCTTCCCTCGCAAGGCCGAGCTCGAAGGCTAACCCTCGCAAAACGGAAAGTTTATCACCGGCGCCGTTGTAAACGCGATCCACGCCAAGGTCCTTCGCCCTCTGATCCGTGGCCGGCGAGGGGCGCCCGCTCACGAAGGCTATGACGACGCCGCTTGCCTTCAGGCGCGCTATACCCATGCCGTCCTGGATGTCGAAGCGCTTCCACTCGCCACCCCGACCGTCCATGTAGACGCCGCCATCGGTTAGCGTTCCATCCACGTCCATCGCAAAGAGTTTAATCATCTTCTTGATCCCTTTCGCAGGAGGCGCCCCACGGCGTCACTCCCCTTTTCGATGAAGTTATAAAACCGGTGAGTTCCTCTTGGAATTCGTCGCCGGGGTATCGAGCGGCAAGCTCGTGCAACGCCTCTTTCATTGTAAGGCCGGAGCGATAGAGGATGCGGTAAAGGCCTGCTATATGGCTTCGGGTTTCCTTGTCGAAGCCGTTTCGCTTCAACCCTACGACGTTTATGCCGTAGATGCGGGCCGGGTGCCCGTCGGCGAGCGAGTAAGGCGGAATGTCTTTTATGACCTTAGCGAGGCCGCCCACCATGCAGAACCTGCCTATACGGACGAACTGATGAACGCCCACAAGGCCGCTCACGACAGCCTTCTCTCCTACTTCCACATAGCCGGAGAACCCGGTTTTGTTGGCCACCACCACACCAGGGCCAACCTTGACGTTGTGGCCGACGTGGACCCCCTCCATGAGATAAGCGCCGGAACCGATGCGCGTGCAATTTCCATCGCCGCTGGCCCGGTGGACGGTAACGTTCTCCCTCAACGTAGCGCCGTCGTCCACGTACACCCAGCTCTCTTCACCGCGAAAGCCGAGATCCTGCGGCTCCATCCCTAAGACCACGTGGTCGAAACACCTGCACCCACAGCCCAAGGAGACGTAATCCGCTATGTGCACATACGCCCCGATGACTGAGCCCGCGCCTATGCGGACGCGGTCGCCCACGATGCTGTAGGGGCCGATGGATACGTCGTCGTCAATTTCGGCCTTGGGCGAAACTATCGCCGTGGGATGAATCATCCGCTTCACTCCGCCTCACCGAGCTTCTTCGCCACCACAAACGTGAACACAGTTTCCGCCACCACTTCGCCGTTCACCTTGGCGACGGCAGCTACTTTACCAACCTTGCCGCGCATTTTCAAAACCTCGGCTTCGGTGATCAACTGATCGCCAGGGCGGACCGGCTTGCGGAAGCGCGCGTCGTCGACGCCGGTCAAAAATGTCACCTTGCCGACCATTTCGGGCCGCAGGACTATCATCATCGCCGCCACCTGCCCCATGGACTCCAGCACGAGCACACCGGGCATGACCGGATCGTCAGGGAAATGGCCCTGAAAGAACGGCTCATCTATGGTGACGTTTTTGAGCCCGATTATCTTGCCCTCCTGAAGGTCCAATATGCGATCTACGAGCAGAAAGGGATATCTGTGCGGCAACGACTCCAGGATTTTATGAATATCGATCACGTTTTATCCCCCCTCGGGCGGATTCGGTCTATCCTGTCTGCAAGGGCGAGATGAAGGTCATGACCGGCACGACACGCCACCACATGACCTGCGAGACGACACCCCAGTATTGCCAAATCTCCCAAAAGATCGAGGAGTTTGTGGCGGACGAATTCGTCGAGGAAGCGCAGGCCCTCGCGGTTCAATATGCCATCATCCCCTATCACTACGGCGTTTTCGAGCGAGCCGCCGCGGGCCAAACCGCTCCTTCGCAAGCCCTCGACCTCATCGAAGAAGGCGAAGGTGCGCGCAGGCGCTATCTCGCGCTTGAAACGCTCGGGGTCGATCTCGAGGGATAGATATTGCGCGCCCACCGATGGATGGCTGAAAGAGATGACGTAGGTCAAAAACAGCGCTGCGCCCGGCAGGGCACAGATAGACCGCCCTTTAGACGGATCATCCACACCTATAGGGAAGGGTATTGCAAAGGCCTCGCTGGGCTCATCGCTTTCGACTAAGCCTGCGGATTCTATCGCCTCCACGAAGGGGAGGGCGCTGCCGTCAGCAGCCGGCACCTCTTCTCCCTCTACGGCTATCTCGAGGTCATCCAAGGCCATACCGAAAACGGCGGCCATCAAGTGCTCCGCCGTGCGAAGGACCTTGCCGCCGGGAAAGTGAAGGTCTGTTCCTCTGCCATAGCTTTCGCCTTTCGCCTGCGCCAATGGGAAGCTATTCTCCCCGAAGGTGAAGTAAAGCCCTTTTTTGCTCGCAGGGAGGAGGCGCAGGCGGGAGAGTTGCCCTGTATGCAGACCAACTCCAGAAAGTTCTGCGGGGCGGGATAAACTCCTACGAGCCATTGCCCTTCACCTGTTCCGACAGTTTATCGACCTGTTCTTTAAGATCGTCGAGCAGGCGCACCAGGTCCGGCAAATGATGAAGGATGGCCTGGACTTTCAGCTCTTCCCTGTGGTCGCGAGCAGGGAAGCCAGAGACGATCTTCCCGGGCGGTATGTCTTTGGTCACACCTGCCCTGGCAGCCACCTTGGCATCCCTTCCGATGCGCGCGTGATCTCTCACACCGCTTTGAGCTGCCATAACCACCCCTTCTTCCAGGTGGGCGCTGCCCCCGATCCCCGTCATGGCCACGAGCACGCAGTTGCGCCCGATCCTGGCGTTGTGCCCCACGTGCACGTGGTCATCTATTTTCGTGCCGGAACCTATCAGCGTCTCCCCCATCGTAGCCCTGTCTATTGTAACGGCGGCTCCTATCTCCACATCGTCCTCCACGACCACCTTGCCGATCTGCGGGATCTTCGCGAGGCCGCCCTCGCTTAGGCTCTCAAATCCGAACCCATCACACCCTATGACGCTGCCGCCGTGAATCAGACAGCGCCTGCCTATTACGGTGTCGCGATATATCACGACCATAGGCTCTACGTGCGTTCCTTCCCCTACCTCGACGTTTTCGCCCACGAAGACGTGAGCCTCAAGGACTACGCCGGAAGACAAATGCGCGCCGGACTCCACTACGCAGAGCGGCCCGATGTAGGCATGAGGGTCTACCGAGGCTTCGGGATGGACGACCGCGGAGGGGTGAATGCCCGGCGAAAAGCTCCTCGGTTTGGAGAAGAGAGAAAGCAACTTAACCAGGGCGCCTCTCGGATTTTGGACCTCTACCCCGTCTCGGCCAGGTTCTATCCATCCGGGGGGCGCCAAAAGCGGCACATCTTCAGGAAGCCCCTCGAGCGCTTTCTTCTCCCAGACGGGAGTTATACGGCTCGCGTCGGCGCTCCACGGAGACGTCACGCCCGAAATGAGCCGCCTCGGGTTGCCCTTGACCGAACCGCCCACTTCTTTAGCTATATCTTCCAGCGAAAAGACCACTTCATCGCTCATCGACACTCCACCTATAGGTTCCCCAGCGCCCTCAGGCTCAGGGAATCGTCATCTCTTTCGTCATAATGAAGCTCTATCGCTATGTGCTCGGTGATGCGATATCCTAACCCCCAATTATCCTGGCCGTCATCGTTGCGACGCCACCAGAAATAGGGCCTTTTCACGCCGCCCTCGAGCCACAACCGCGCCCACCCCTCTTCGCCCGGATAGGCCACCTCGTAGCCCAGCCATATCCTGAGCCAGGGAGACCAGCGCAGCCCCCAGCGGCTCTCGAGGTCGGCATCGTTAGCTTCAAGCACCCACTCGCCGTATAGTTCGACATCCCAACCTGGAAGGGGTTGCGCCTTGCGCCCCAAGTGAAGGCCGACTTCGGGATAACGATCGTCGGTGCCGGCGTAAGCGGCGGCCCAAACCCAGGCCGTATACCGACGGCTTTCCACATCCGCCTCGAGCCGGCTCAAGCGCTCCGGCTTAAAGCGCACATCGGCGACGCCTCGTGCCTCCGAGATGACCCTCTCTCCCTCGAGCGCCTCTTTAGCCCAAGCCTCCACGTCCGCGGCGTGGATGGAGACCCACTCCAGCGGCATCCCAACGATGGGAGAGAGTGTCTCAATGACGTCCTCCCTCAAGTTTGAGATCAAAAACACAGGGAGAGAACGAGAAAATATCCGCGGCTCCACGAAGAGGACCAGCGGAGGGCGCGGGGAGAAGGAGACTTCCAAGGTCACCGCCTTTTCTTCGGCCTTGACCAAGAGGTGCGGCTCCCATCCCGGAAGACGCTCTCCCAAGAGGCGCGCCACTTCCTCGTGGAGGGCTCTATCGCCCCACCTCAAGGCTTCAACAGGCACGCCTTCCAAGAGCGATAAGATGGAAGAGTCGGCCCCTTTTGCGTCTTCCTCAAACCAGGGAGAAAGGCTTTGCGACATCTGCGGCCGGATGATGCGCACCCGCCAATCGGACGCCGCTTTGGGGGTGAGGAAAAGACGCGCCCCTCCCGCTTGGACCTCGACGGAGGAAGCCTCATACCCTTCAAAGAGCCTCCCTGCCACGAGGGAGAGCATCCTGACCTTTTGCTCTTCGGAATAACGAGGCGACATCTCTTGCCAGACGGCGGAGAGGGCCTCTTTAGCAGCGTTAGCCAACCAGTCTGGCGGACCAACCACCGCTACGGGCTCGCAAGCGGCCTCTGCCTCACCCAAAAAGAAGCAAAGGATCAACAGGGCAGCACATCTCCGATACGGCATCTCATTCAGAAGAGTTCGCCGAAGCCGAAGTGGGTAAAGGTCTCGTAATCGCCCTCTGCTACGTCAAGGCGGATGTTGCCCAAAGGAGTCCTGACGCGTACGCCAAAACCCATGGCGTCGTGGAGGTCGGAAAGGCTGAAACTGCTCGTGTCTCTTATAAGCTTACCGCTTTTAGCTTCAGGGTCCCACCCCCACTCCACGCCTCCCCAGGCGTTGCCCGCATCGTAAAATATCACGAAGCCGACGGCCTCCTGGATGGGAATCCTAAGTTCCACGTTCGCCAGAAACATCTCGCTCCCCTCGAACTGGTCTTCTTCGTAGCCACGCAAATCCATGTCTCCGCCTAAAAAATACTGGTCGGCCCAGGGAATTGTGCCGCTCGAAAAACCAGCCCTCACACGAGCTGCAATTATCGCCGGGTTATCCTCAGTGCCGAGCTCCGTCCCGAATATATTCTGCAGAAAGGTGAGCGGCGTGTAGTATCGCCCCTCTATCCAATATTTGGTGAAGTCCCAGTCGCTTCCCATTACGTCCATGGCCTGCTGTATGTTGAGGATTTCCACGTCGCCCTTGGGATAGCTCAGATACCTGTCCGTGTTTGTCCTTTGAACCGTCCCCAAGACAGAAAAGGTCTTACCGCTGCTCAAAAGGCTTCTGACGGCCTCGTAGTCCACAGGCCCATTGCCATACCACCAGGTGGGGTCTACCGAAGAGTCGTGCCAATCGAGCGTCACATACCAGTTCATGCGGGGGTCGTGCTTGAACCTCCTGCCGGCGCCTACGTAATAGCCGGTCCTGTCCTCATCGTATTCGAAGACCGTGTTGCCATCGTCGTCGATGTAGTTGATATCTTCCCACTGGTGCTTGTAAGCACCGACCTTCCATGAATAATACTCCTCGTCCATAAAAGGCTCCTCGTAGGAGATCCAATATTGTTCGCGGTCGCCCGTCTCGAAGCCTACGGTAGCTTTATGCCCCAACCCACGCCAGTTATTGTCTTCGTAAACCAAACCGCCGCTCCAGCCGCTGCTCGAGCCATGGCCCAGGGAGACGCCTATGCGCCCCGTTTTTTGCTCTGTAACGGTTATGACTATATTCATCACTTCCGGCTTATCGGTAGGCTCAAAGCCCACATTCACGTCTTCGAAATACCCCAACCTCTGAAGCTTGTTGAGGGAATGGCGTATATATGCGGCGTTGAAGACATCGCCTTCTTTTATCGGTATCTCCCTGCGGATCACGTTGGTTTTGGTCCTCGTGTTGCCCTGTATTATGATCTCTCCCACGCGGGGCTCCACTATCTGCACTTCGACGATCCCGTTTTCGAAGCGCACATCCTGCATCCTCACGAGGACGTAGCCGGCTTCCCTGTATTTATTTTGAATGCGTTCCAAGTCGTGCCGGAAGAAGACGCGGTTGAAGATGCTTCCAGGGACGGTGAAGACCTCTTTCATCAGCTCTTCATCGCTATATATTGAATTGCCCTCAAACCTGATCTCCTTCACAGGAGGATTTTCCTGCACCACATAGACGATCTTCACGCCGTCGGGCCTGGTCTCCAACCTGACGTCTACGTATGAAAAAAACCCCAAGTTGTAGATGGCCTCT
>CAYTKB010000093.1:0-7820 GCA_964438265.1 uncultured Acetomicrobium sp.
AGAGCGCCCCGAGGTAGGCGATCGGCAGGACCCCGATCGCCCACTGGCCGGCGAGGACGGAGAGGCCCGCGGCGAGGAACAGGAAGCCCACCGCCCGCGCCGGAGAGGCGACGCGCCCCCGCGTCCTCGCGTAGACCGCGGAGCCGGCCGCGATCGTGCAGGGCAGGCGGGTGGCCCTTGAGCTTGACCAAGTGGATAGAGACAGATACGGGCGCTTGCTGGCTTATGTGTGGCTTGAAAAAACCTCGGGAAGGGAGTTGGTCAACGCCGTTTTGGTGGAGAGGGGATTGGCGCTTCCTTACGTATTTCCCCCAAACGAGCGATATCTGCCTCTCATACGCGAGGCTGCTTCGAGGGCGCAACGCCGAGAAAATGGCTTGTGGGGCAGGGCAAAGTGGAGGTTTTTTACGCCCGAGCAGATGTGGGTCGAATTACCGTACCTTGCCGGATTTTTCGTCACCTTAAAGATAAGGCCGGAGGAGATAGTGCACAGCGGCAGTCGATATCTATTGGTCCAAGGCAAAGGCAGGAGCGTCGTCGTGGTCTATAAAGACAATCTGCACCTCTTTCCTTCGCTGGACGAGCTGAAAGGGCGTCCTTTTAGGGTGGTAGGCAAGGTCACAGCGGGATATAGAGGGGCCGAGGTCGTATTGAACGATCCGCTTCAGATAATGGCCGTCCAGAGACCTGCCGAATTGGCGCAGATGTAACAAAAGTGTAATTTTTTTGTAATTTATCCACAATTGGCTCCACTTGTCCACATTCCAGGCTAAATCCATAAAGCTACCGACCACTTAGTCAGGCGGCAGGGTATAATAGAAAGGTAAATTTAGGAGGTGAACGGCGTGGATAAGAAGAAGTTATCCAAGTGGATTTTGATATGCGCCGGCATCGTCGTAGCCGTTTTGGCGATAGGGTTCATCGTGCTTTTAAATAGCGACATAGGAAGCGAACAGGTTGCCAAAGAGTTGGAATCGGCTGGCCAGGCGATCAATGGCGATATATCGGTTTCGTCAGTCCGCGGAAATCCTATAGTGGGCTATTCAATAGAGGGGCTTTCTCTAACCTCCCCTGTGGGGCTTGGCCTCTCGGCCGAGAAGATCGACTTAAACCTGGACCTCTCAGGCCTGCTGAAAGGAAAGGTTGCACTGAGTTCTGTCAACCTAAAAGGGATGGCAGTCGATATAAAGGACCCCGCGAGATTGAAGGAGCTTTTCCCGGCAGGGCCAGGAGGGGAGCTTGTTCTGCCCGAGCTCGAGGTCAATGTCAACGATATCGCGGTAACGATGCCTCAGGTCGGTTTTGCCATATCGCAGGGGAAAGCGAACCTCTCCCCTTCAGCCGTCGACTTTAGCTTCAAAGGGAAGGTTTCGGATATAGAGGTCGAGGAAGAGGGAAGGGTCAGGATAGACAAAGGCACCATCGTTTTAGAAAAAGACACAGTAAGGATGGGCGGAGCTGTGCTTGAGGCCTCGGGAAAGCTCTATCCGGAGCTCGGTCTTTCCGGAAAGCTCGAAGGGCTCGATCTCGTCAGGTTGGCGAACCTTTGGCCGGCCTCCCAAAAATTGGACGTAGAGGGAAAGCTATCCGGCGCCTTTACCGCTCGAGGCCCCTTGAGTGCTCCTTCGATCGAGGGAGAATTGGCCGTAAGCGGCGGCAAGATATACGGGACCGCTGTCGATAAGGCCACTGGCAAGTGGCGCTTTGCTGAGGGCAAGTTATACGTAGAGCCCATCGAGGGGAAAGTCCTTGGCGCATCTGTAGGTGGGTCGCTTGCCTTGACACTTGAGAATTTGCAGATGAAGTTGACACTAAATGCAGAAGGGTTTGACCTCGCTCAAGCGCGGCAAATCTTTCCTAAACTCCCGCCTGTGGAGGGGAAGGTGAAGGAGGCCACTCTCTCGCTGGCCGGGTTTATCTTAACGCCTACGGGAGAGGTGAAAGTTTCAATCCCCTCTCTGAAAGTCGCAGGCATTCCGGTCGAGTCCATCGAAGCGACGGCTGGGCTTTCTTCTAAAAAAGAGATTTCCTTAAGCGGCAAGGGGCTCTTTATGGGCTCTCAGGCAACGGCCACGGGCAAGGTGTTTTTGGATGAAGAGCCGCGCATAAACGTCTCCGTTGCGGCGCCGGGCTTGTCGCTTAAAAAAGTGATCAGCTACTTCCCTCAAACCCAAAAGCTCGACATCGACGGCAGCGCGGAGGTCAAGCTCAAAGCCGAGGGCAAGGCGTTCGCTCCGAACGTAAGCGGCACGCTTCGCTCCGATAGCGTAACCGTGCAGGAAGTGACGCTTCGCTCCATAGACGCCTCGTTTGCGTTGGAGGGCGATTCTTTTGTTATAAATTCGGCATCAGCCAAGTTGTACGACGGAACGCTTTCCGCCTCCGGGCGCATCGAAAGCCTGTTCAAGGAACCGGTGCTTGCCCTACAGGGTGACGGCAAGGGTTTACCCGTGGAGGCCGCAAGGTCTTTTGTGCCTGCCATTCCGGAAGGAGTCACAGGTAAGGTCGATGTGGAGTGGAAAGCGTCGGGCAAGCTCGCTTCTCCGAGCATCGAGGCGACCGCGCGGTCTTCGGCGCTCAACTTATATAAGGGCATGAGCCTCAAGGCTTTGGAGGCGCAGTTTGCCTACGCTCCTCAAAAGTTGGAGATCGCAAAAGCCAAGGCCTCTCTGTTGGATGGCAGCTTGGAGGCTGCGGGCACGGTTTCTTTGGCCGATGGGGGCGCCTTGGACGTTAAAGGTTCGTTCAAAGAGATGTCCTTGGGAGCCCTGCCCTTCGAGGCGCAGCTTCCGTTAGAGGGGCGCCTTTCGGGGGCGTTCCAGTTGAGTGGTGCGCTGACTGCACCCGCGCTTCAGGCGGAGGCGCAGGTGCCCCATCTGACGGCGGGGCCGGTCTCGCTGGATAACATCCAGGTTGCGCTCAGGGGAAGCCCGACCCATTTTGCCACGGAGAAGTTGACCGCATCGCTCGGCGGCGCTCCTATCGTCGGAAAGGTTGAGGCCAAAAGCGAAGATGGCAAGTGGAAGGCCAATTTTGAGGCCTCCGGCGAGGGCATAAATGCGGCTAAGCTTTTGTCCGAAGGATATGCGGGTTTAGTTGAAGGGACTTTGAACTTCAACTTCAATGGAGAATACGGTGGAAGCCTCAAGGGGAGCGGGCGGATCACGTCGCCCGAACTGACCGTCCGCGGAGCGAGGCTCAGCGACGTCGAGCTCCCCGTAGCTTTGGACGGTGAGAAGCTTTCGTTGGGCGAAGGGAACGCCCTCCTTTACGGTGGCAAATTGACTGCTGGCGTAGCGCTATGGTTGGAGGGGTTGGAATGGCAGGCCAAGGCGCACGCTGAGGGTGTGGATATTGAGCCGCTGCTAAAGGAAGTCGTGGCGCTTGAGGGGAGAGTAACCGGCAAGGCCTCGCTCGATTTGCAAGCAAAGGGCAAGGGTGCGAACACGAAAAACCTATCCGGTCAAGGGAAATTCCAGGCCAAAGACGGTGAGATAGCCGACTTTAAAGCCGTCAAGGCTGCAGCTGCCATCGCCGGGCGTAAAAGTATACGTTACGACGCTGCAGCGGTTAACTTCATCATGGACGGGGTCTCCGTGTATATAATGCCGGGAAGCCGCGTGACGGCTCCGGCTAGCGACCCGCTTTACCGCTATGTGGACATAGACGGAAGCGTGTTCTACACGAAAAGGCTGGAGCTTCATGGCATGGCCGAGGTGAATTTACAAGTTTTAAATGCCTTCGTCGGTGCCGTGAAGGGAGTTGTCGCGGGTGGAGCATCAATTCAAGAGGCGCTTCAAGGGCTTTTGGGCGGCATAATCCCTGGCTCTTCGGCGGGAGACTTTCGGGAGGTAACTTTCGATGTCGCCGGCACGCTCGATTCTCCAAAACTCATGGACCTGCAGGTTCAAAGAAAGCCGACAGACGAACAGCCAGCAGAGACTACAGAAGATGAGCAACAGCTAAAGCTTGATATACCCGTGGGGAGCGGAGCAGAATCGGGCGACAGCACAGGAGATCAACTGAAGAAGCAGATCCTTCAGCAGATATTTAAGACCATTCAAGACTGAGCGCTATCGGTGTTTTTGGGAGGGCGTTTTAGGGCCTTTATATCGTCGAACTCGGCCTTTTCTTTCACCAGGCCCCCCAAGCGGGAAACCTTAACTCGCACGAAGGGCCCGCCCTCCCAAAGCCTCTTTTGCTCGATATTGCGCTCCATCCTCACCCTTGAGACGGGCCAGTAGCGGACGCCTATTGTCGTCGTATCCTCCAAAATGCACCTGAGCGCAGCATCGAGCTCGGCGTACGTGGCCAATGCCCTGAGTACGAATAGGGGGCGGCCCTTTTTGCCCAAGCCCTGCAGGAGGTGGGCCTCGAGCGTCGACTCCTGGAGACGTTCGAGGGCAAGGGCGATCTCTTCGCCTGTGATGTCGTCGAGCGTGGCCTCGAGCATGTAAACCTCCTCGAGACTTTCATCTCTTGTTTTTATGGCCCTTATGGGCGTAGTGTAGTGCTGGTCGAAAGAGGCGCCGTAGGAAGCTAGCTGCGGAACTATCGAAGGTAGGACACGGACGAAGCGTGCTCCTATAGCTAACATTGCGCATCCGAGCGGGGAAGACCCCACCCCGGGCCGGTTGCTGCCGAGAAGGGGGATGTTTCTCTCGGCGGCGATGGCGAAGATAACCGAATTCGCCAAAAACGTATCACCGTCTGGGGCTCCAGAAACGCACAGAGGCGTTGAAAGCGCCTCTTCTTTCATCTCTGAGAGTAAGACGAAAAAAGCCAGGGCCGAGGCGATCCTTGAAACCTCTCCCTCCATCCCCAAAGGAGTTTCGTCCGCAGGCGTGCCGCTCAGCGATGCGCGGCAGCGCGCGACCAATTCGACAGCGGAGAGCGCCCTTTCTAAGGCTTCTCTCGGAGCGGAGGCGGCATCGGCGACTTTTTCAAGCCAAGACTTCGCTTCGTCCAGCGATTTGAGGTGTAGCGCATGGGAAACGCAAGGGCAAACCTTGAGGGATGTTATGCCGTCCTGCGCAACGCTTTCGATGGAGAAAGAAAGGCCCTCTGTCCAGTTGCCATCGGTCAAGCGCTTTGAAGCCGCTTCGCCAGAGATCGATACGAGGCTCGAAAGGAGCCGGCCTTCGTCAACGCCTGAAGTGTGCGCCTCAAATATTATCATCGCAGTTAACCCTTAAGATTTGATTGCCAGACGGCAAGGTGCTCTCTTTTTGTATGAGGCGATTGAGCTTGCCGCCGACATGACCTTCAAGATCCATCGCCACGAAGGAAAAGCCAAAGCCCCTCAAGAGATTTGCGATATCGCGCCGCAGTGACCATGCCCTGTCCATCTCTGTTGTACTCATCTCCACCACGGCGAGCCCGTGGGGGAAACACCTCACTCGAAACTCTGAAAAGCCCATTTCACGCAAGCTTCTCTCTGAGGCTTCCACCATCTTTAGCAGCTCGGCCGAGAGGTGGAAGCCGTATGGGAAACGAGATGCGAGGCACGGCGAGCTGGGGCGGTTCCAGCATTCCAACCCCATGGCTTTGGCTGCGCTCCTTATTTCGGCTTTGGAAAAGCCCACCTCGGCCAGCGGATGCCGCACGCCGACTTCGTCCGCAGCTCTAAGGCCCGGCCTGTAGTCGCTTAAATCGTCGGCGTTTGCGCCATCGCAAAAGGCTCCATCCCACCCGGTTTTCTCGGCCCACGCCTTGGCCAACTCTTGGCGGTGCTTCCTGCAGTAGTAGCAGCGATCCGGTCCGTTTGCCCTGACTTCGTCTACGTCAAATTCGTTTGAGTCGATGATGTAATGCTCCATTTTTGCGAGCTCAGCCCACTTTGCGGCTTCCTCGGCCTCTTCTGCCGGGGCGATGGACGAGCGAAAGGTGATGGCGACGGCATTGTTGCCCAAGGCTTGCCGCGATACCTCGGCCAAGAATGTGCTGTCCACCCCGCCGGAGAGCAGTATTGCCACTTTACCCATCGAGGCGATATGATTTTTTAGTCTCACTACTTTATCCGCCAAATTCCTCTCCAAATTGTGCACCCCTTTTGTAATTATAGGCGAAAGAGCGATCGTGCCTCTATAATAAAGGTGACTGCGCTAAAAATCTGTCCGGGGGGATGGCCTTGAGGATAAAGGCCCCGCCGTTTAAGGCGTGGTTTATAGTGATGATTACTGTGGCGTGCAGTGCCTTTGCCTTTGGCGGGTTTCTTTGGCTCGGCGAGCGCAATCTAGGGACAGGCTTGGTGCGCTCGCAGCTTTGTGGTGCCCTTGCTTCTGTCTGCGGAGACTCTGCCGAAGTGGGCGAGGTGACGGGAAACTTCCTCATCGGCTACAGAGTCGACGGCCTGCGCCTGTCAGGTCCGGATGGGGAGGCTTTCTCTGCCGAGCGAGCACGGATCAAGATAGATTTGTTTTCAATCTTGAGAGGAAAGCCCTCTGTGGATGAGCTCATAATAGCTGGATGCGCTGTCGACCCAGTAAGACTGGGTTCCCTCCTTAAGTTGGGGAAAAGTGGCGGTGGGGTTCCGCCCGTCGAGCAACTCCGTTTTCGGGGCGTTACTATCAGCTATCCCACGGGTGAGGTCTTTTTGGAAGACGCCCTCCTGGCTCTCCAGGATGACGGCATAGATGCCGTTGTGGAAGGAAAGATAAACGGCCTGGGCTTTCAGGGGAAACTCTTTGTTAAGCGCCACGCTCCAGGCACGGGCGCAAGCCTCGAGAGGCTTTTGCTAAAGTTTGCCTCTGGAGGCGAGGTTGCTCTTTCGGGGGATCTTCTTCCCGAGTTGGACTTGATTGGCTTGGCTCAAGGCATAACCCACGAGGCCTTGCTTTCTCTCTTTCCTCGACTCGCGGTGGTAGATCCTCATGGCGTGCTCGACACAGAGCTCCGCATTGCCGGTTCGCCAAGGCGAGCGACGGTGGAGGGGAAAGTCACGAGCGCCAGTGGGCGCATCGCTGGTTTTCCCATAGAAAGCGCAAAGGCCTCATGGCAGCTTGTCGGTCGGTCGCTGCGCTTTTTCGATCTCGACGCTTCTGTTTTTGGGTCGCGCCTCTTGGGTGAGATGTCTTTTGACCTATCGACAAGGCCGGTTGTCATGGAGATGAAACTCTACGGCGAGGGCTTAGATATAGATAAGTGGAAGGCGCGATTTGGCTGGCTTTCTTTCGCTGAAGGGGTGGCCGATTCGGTCGAAGTCGACTTGTCTGGAGCGTTGTGGGCACTTTCGGGTGATGTCAAGGTCAATGCCAAGTCCTTAGACCTTGCCGGTTATAAAATAGACGAACTCAAGGCAGACCTTTATTTAACTGAAGGAAAGAAAGTTAAAGTAAAAGGAGACAGCAAATGGCTGGGTGCGCCATTAAAAACCCAGGGTGTTGTGGCTATTATCGATGGTAAAACTAATTTAGACCTCGAAGTAACGCTTAAAGGGCTTCCGCTTAACGGACTTGCTAAGCGCTTTAATGCGTTATCATCTATTTCGCTTGAGGGGCTTGTAGATTCATCGCTCCGCCTTAAGGGCTTTCTTCCGAATGTGGCTGTTGAGGGTAGCGCGCGCTCAAGCGTCATAAAGATTTTTGGCGAACGCGTGGAGCAATTTGACGTTTCTTTCGAGTTGCTTAATGGAAATTTATCGATTAAAAGCTTATCTGCGCGATGGAACGGAACTAATGTATCTGCAAGCGGTGCATTTAAAGAGCTTCTTTCAGGTAATCCTTCATTTCAAATGCAAGGCAAAGCGTCGCGCCTTTCTATCGCGGCACTAAAAAGTAAATTTAAAATTCCAGAGGGGATATCTGGAGAGTTCGATGCTT
>CAYTKB010000094.1:0-7786 GCA_964438265.1 uncultured Acetomicrobium sp.
GGATTTGGCGTCTGAGGTGCGCTCCAGGGCTGAGCTTGAGCGGTTCACCGGAAAGAAGGAATGCCTTATCAAGGCCACATTCCCTGACGGGCGCATCAAGCGCGTAATTTTAGCCGGCTTGGGGAAGAGGGAAAAAGCCACGCCCGATGCCTTTCGCACGAGCGCAGCTTTGGTCGTAAAGGAGGCAGCTAAATCAGGGGCAGCTTCTTTGGCTCTCGCAACGCCGACCGCGCCGGATGCCTTGACCTCTCAAGCCCTCACCGAGGGAGCACTGCTCGGAAGCTACAGCTTTGACCGCTATAGATCGAAGAAGGATGAAAGCGAGACCAAGATAGAGCAGATTCTAGTAGCAGGTGGAGACGAGGGAGCGTTGAACAGGGGTGCGCTTTTCGCCTGCGGTCAAAACTATGCCAGAGACTTGGCTAACGAACCGGCCAACGTGATCAACCCGCTTACCTTCTCGGGCGAAGCTCAGAAGGTAGCAAAGGAAGTAGGACTCGAATGCACCGTATACGACGAGAGTCACCTCCAAGGGATGGGCATGAACGCCATTTTGGCAGTCGGCAAGGGATCCGCTATCCCTCCGAAATTTGTTCATCTGGTGTATCGTCCGGCGGAAAGGTCGGCGAAGCGGGTGGCTTTTGTCGGAAAGGGGATCACTTTCGACAGCGGCGGTTTGAACATAAAACCCGATGAACACATGAGAGGGATGAAAGGAGACAAGATGGGCGCCTGTAACGTTTTGGCTGCCATGCGCACGATTGCCCGCCTGCGCCCTCCTGTGGAAGTCCACGGCCTTATAGGGCTTGCTGAGAATATGCCCAGCGGAGATGCCTACAGGCCAGATGACGTGATTAAAGCATATAATGGCAAGACCATAGAAATAGGGAGCACCGATGCCGAAGGGCGCGTCACTATGGCCGATGTCCTGTCTTATGCTTCGAAGCTAAAGCCAGATTACATCATAGATATGGCTACATTGACCGGGGCGTGCATAATCGCATTGGGGGGCTACATGGCTGGCCTCTTTTCAAACGACGAGAACTTCGCAGGAGGCCTCCTTTCGGCCTCATCTCGAAGCGGAGAGAGGATATGGCGCCTTCCGCTCGACGACGAGCGGCTGCGGAAGCATATCGATTCCCCCATAGCCGATGTGGCAAACGTAGGGGGACGCGCTGGCGGTGCCATCACTGCGGCTATGTTCCTTCAGGAGTTCGTGGAGGAGGGCATACCTTGGGCGCACCTCGACGTTGCCGGTGTGGACAATTACAAGGAGCCGTTCGGATATTATGCCAAAGGGGCTACGGGCTTCGGCGTCCGTTTATTTTTGGAGTGGCTCTATTCGATAATTTGAGAGGTTTGAGGTGAGTTAAAACTTTAACTGTATTTTGTGAAGTGGGCGGGAGGTCACGAGGCCTTCCGCCCACTGTTTTTGTCGGTTCACAAGCATTGACAGACGAAGGCGAGGTCGCTATGATGTAGTTGCATAATTTGCTGCGCAAATCTAAAATAGACGCATATTATGCTGCAGAAAGGTGGGATCGCGTGATCCAAAGACTCATTCAAGAGAGGTTGGGCACCCTCCCTCCAGGTCAAGCTGAGGTGGCGCGCTTCATAGCGCAAAATCCGCAGGAGGCGGCTTTCCTCACCGCCGCTCAGATAGGCCTCAGGGTGGGTGTTAGCGAATCCACGGTCATCCGCTTGGCGATGGCCTTGGGTTATCCCGGTTTTCCCGAGATGAAGGCAGCCCTCGCCGGCCAGGTTAGAGATCAACTTTCTACGCTCGAGCGCCTGCATCGTTATGATGAAACTTCGGTAGACTCTTCTCTTCTGCGACGAGCGCTTAGAGAGGACATGAGCAATCTCTCCGGGGCCCTCTTATCGGTGGACGAAGGGGCGCTTGAGGCACTGGCTTGTGCCATCGTTCAGGCTAAAGAGGCTTACATTCTGGGCTTACGGAGTGCTCATTCTCTCGCCTACTATCTGTGGTTTTACCTCTCTTGGTTTTTGCCTCACGTGCAGCTTTTGGAAAGGGAGATCATCTGGGAGAGGATAGCACAGGGAACGCCTGAAACGCTCTTTGTTGGGATGAGCTTCCCTCGCTATACGCGCCTTACCGTCGAAGCTTTAGAGGCTGCAAGTGCGAAAGGGCTTTCCACGGCAGCCATAACCGATTCTTTGGTCAGCCCCTTGGCTGCTTGTGCTCAAATCGTCCTCGCCATTCCATCTAAGCCCATCTCTTTCATAGATTCGTTTTCTGCTCCGATGAGCGTCTTAAACGCTCTCATCCTCGGTGTAGTAGGGAAATGCAAGGATTGCGCGGAAGAGCGCTTGGAAGAACTCGAACGAATGTGGCGAGAAAGGCGAATTTACCTATAGTGCGGGCGAAGTAGTCCGTCGGGTAAGGGAATTGGAGTAAAAAGGGGGTGCATTTTTGTTATGAGCGGAAAAGGTCATGTCTTTCCGAGGGATTTCACTCAGGATTTGCCTATGGCGGTCAAGGCGAGCGGCATTTACATCTACGATGACCAAGGCAAAGAGTATATCGACGGTTGCAGCGGTGCCCTCATATCAAATGTGGGGCACTGCGTGCCGGAAGTGGTTGAGGCGGTGTGCGAACAATTGCGTCGCTTGGAATTTGCCCACACCTCACGCTGGAGGAACGAGGCCATAGAGCTGGCTGCTGCTCAGGTAGCGAGCCTCGCCCCTGGAGGGATGAGCTATGTCTGGTTCGTCTCCGGCGGGAGCGAGGCCGTGGAATCGGCGGTGAGACTTGCCAGGAGCTTTTATCTTGAGCGAGACGGAGGAGGGTCGCAGAAGCACCTCATAATAGGCAGGTGGAACTCATATCACGGAAGCACTATGGGGGCCGTGGCGGTGGGGGGCAATATCCCAAGGCGCAGGGCCCTTGTTCCTATGTTCATGGAACATCCAAAAATCGAGACCCATTATTGCTACCGCTGTCCTTTTTCTCTCGCCTATCCGTCGTGTGGTTGTGCTTGCGCGAAAAAGCTCGAAGAGGCGATCAAGCGCATAGGCCCTCAATATATAGCGGCGTTTTTAGCCGAACCAATTGTGGGTTCGACTGTGGGGGCGCTTCCTCCGCCTGACGAATATTGGTCCATGGTGAGGGAAATCTGCGATCGCTACGACGTATTGTTGATAGCAGACGAGGTGATGACTGGTTTCGGCAGGACGGGGAAAAACTTCGCCGTAAATCACTGGAGCGTGATCCCAGATATCATCGCCTGCGCCAAGGGGATGGCGGCGGGTTACGTTCCCACCGGCGGGGTTATCGTAAAAGATGCCGTAGCGGAAGTAATAAAGAAGGGAAGCGGTGCATTTCCCATGGCGCATACTTATTGCGGCAATCCGGTGAGCGGCGCTGCCGTTGAGGCTGTAATCAAATACATAAAGGCCCACAATCTCGTGGAAAATGCGCACGTACAGGGAGAGCTTTTGGGGTCGCTCTTAAAAGAACTGCAAGAGATTTCTATCGTGGGTGAGGTGAGAGGAAAAGGGCTCATGTGGGGAATTGAACTCGTGGCCGATAAAACTACCAAGCGCCCATTCCCCAGAAAGCTCAAAGCTTCTGGTGTCGTAACGTGTGAGTGCATGAGGCGCGGCCTCGTGGTCTATCCCGGTGGAGGTATGGCTGACGGCGTGGACGGCGACAACTTCATGGTGGCTCCTCCCCTAATAGTTAAAGAAGGCGAAGTGCGTGAGATAGCTTCTCGCCTAAAAGGTGCTCTTGAAGCCGCTTCAGAAGCCCTGCGTGTGGGTGCATGAAGCAGATAGCGCTTTAAAAAAATAGATCGAGGAGGTTGGTGTTGGCGTGCCGACGAAAGTGATAAAGCCGGTAACCTCGGCCAAGGAAGCGGTTAGCGGCATCAAAGATGGGAGCAGCATTATGGTCGGAGGTTTTAACTATGGAGGCATTCCTTACACATTGATCGATGCCCTTGTGGAGAAGGGGGTAAAAGGCCTCACTCTTATATCCAACGACACCGCCTACGAAGACGTCGGGCATGGCAAACTCATATCTGGAGGACAAGCGAAGAAGGTGATCGCCTCTCATGTGGGATTAAACAAGGCTACAAGTCGCCTTTACAACGAAGGCAAGCTCGAACTGGAGCTGGTGCCCCAGGGGACGCTTGTGGAGCGGATCAGGGCCGGCGGTTTCGGCCTGGGCGGTTTTCTAACTCCCACGGGAGTGGGCACCGTGGCGGAAGAGGGGCATCAAATTTTGGATGTGGGTGGCAAGAAATTCATCCTGGAACTCCCGTTAAGGGCAGATTTTGCCTTGATCCGAGCCCATTATGCCGATCGAATGGGAAACCTCACGTATTTCGGCACCAATAGGAATTTCAACCCTATAATGGCCACGGCAGCTGACGTTGTCGTGGCTGAGGTGGATGCCGTAGTGGATGTAAGGTGCATCGATCCCAACGATGTAGTAACGCCCGGCATCTTCGTTGACATCTTAGTGGTAAAGGGGGACTCCTATCATGCTGCCCGCACTTAGCGAAGAGGAGAAAAAGCATCGCATCGCCAAAAGGGTTGCCCTGGAGTTCAGCGATGGCGATGTCGTGAATCTGGGCATAGGCATTCCTGCGCTGGTTTCCGATTATATCCCGGAGGGAGTTAGGGTCATCCTGCAGACAGAAAACGGCGTTGTTGGAGCCGGTCCCAAGCCGGATGTAGAAGATTTGCGCTTCATAGGCGCAGGAGGTAGGTGCCTTTCCATCGCACCCGGCGGGTCATGTATAGCCAGCGACTTGAGCTTCGGCATCATTCGAGGAGGACACTTGGATGCTACCGTCTTGGGAGCCTTGCAGGTGGATTATGAAGGAAATTTGGCGAACTGGATGGTGCCGGGTGGCCTCGTGGCTGGCATGGGTGGCGCTATGGATTTGGTCATAGGCGCCAAAAGAGTAATTATAGCCACGACCCACACGACTAAGGACGGCTACCCCAAGCTCGTTAAGAAATGCACGCTCCCGCTTACGGCTGTGAACATCGTAGACGTAGTCGTGACGGAGCTAGCCCTCTTTCGCTTCTGCGACGGGAAGATGGTCTTGGAGGAAGTGGCTCCTGGCGTTACAGTGGATGATATAAGGGCTTGCACCGAGGCCGATTTTGTAGCAGCGGAGGTTGTTCAGGTCATGAAAGGCATAACGCAGTAGAACTGTATCTTGGGCAGTGACTCATCGTTTAGGCGAAACGAGTTGCCCGCAAACAGGAGGTGCCGCAAAAGGTCTGCGATGGACAAGCAGCATTGGCTTCTTCATGAGATGGCTTGTCCATCGCATCAGTGGTTCTTCTTTATAGGCCCAAAATGCCGAAGAAGAGCATGCATACAAAGCCGCCCACTACGGACATTGAAAGCCCCCAGATCAAGAGGTTCCGAAATAGCTTAGATTTGTCCTCGTGCTCCGGCGCGCAGGCTATGCAGAGAGCCCCGAGGGTTGAAAGCGGCGACGTATCTACCATGTGCGCGCCAACGTTCACGGTGGAGATCAAAGCGATAGCATATGCTACCTGTCCTGGCGTTCCCATAATGCCAAGGCTTCGCATCAACCCGGGCACAAGAGGTAAAAACATGGGCATGACCACGCCGGAAGAGCTCGAATAGGCTGAGATAATGCCGGCTATCAGCGCCACCCAGAAATGAAGGGTTAATGGCGTGGATATGGAGCCGATGAGCTCGACCAGCACATTTAAACCTCCTGTTTTGTCCATGACTTCAACGAGTACTGTGACACCGCAGATCAGTGTCAGGACGAACCACGGCACACGAGCGATGGATTTCCTCACGTTTGCGACTCCGGAGAGCATCAAGATACCCGACAATAGAAAGGCCACGGCCCCTACGTTGGAAAATAGGCGGATCGCCCATTTGGGGAGCGCCTGCGAAGCTCCTGGCAGCAGCGGCAAGAGGATCAGGATCACGTAAGCCACGATAGCAGCCACAGTGATCCGCTGCTTGCCATCGAAGGGTTCCGGTTTCGGGGCGATCTCGTCGATATTTAGCGTCCCGCGCGCCTTTCGCATCCAGGCAAGGCCGCCCATGAGCAGGAAACCTGCGATATTGGTGATGCATTGGGCCACCAGAGAATTCCAGTAAACCTTTCATTCTATTGGAACTATCCTCCCTACTTCTATACCCAAGTCACCTGCCATTTTCGATACGAGCTCCATAGACACAATTCCCGTGGGAGCGAAGGGAGAAAAGGCGGCAGCGTTAGCCGTCCCTACCACTAAAAGCGTCATCAGAAAAGCCTTCATGCCTATTCGCCCTGCAATGGCCATGGCAAAAGGGGCTATCAGGGCTACGGTGGCGATATTGCCGGGGCCGATTGTGGTTAGAACCAACACGATCAGAAAGATTATGACAGGAATGAGGGCGGTGTTTCCCTTGGCCAGGCGCACGGCGCTGATGGTTAGCTTGTCCAGCGTGCCGTTCTCTTGGGCCATACTGAAGAGGAATGTGACGCCAAAGAGCGTCATGAACAGCGAGGTGGGCCAAAACCCCAAGACTTTGCTTCCGCTTAAATTTCCCCAGATCGTTCCCACCAAGAGAGCGAAAAAAATTCCCAAAAGGCCCGGATTCCATTCCTCCCTGAAGCAGCTTATGACAATGACGATCGCGAGAGCTACTAAGGAAAGCAACGCCGCTGTAGAAAACATCCGTAACCCCTCCCGTTTTTGAAAGAGTCATAGAATCACGACAGCTATGTTCTTTACTTATCACATTATCTTAGAAACGTCAAGGTAGGGTTATCTGTTGAGAAACGACGTGATTTTATCTTAACCACACCGCATGATCCATTCGCTTAATCACTGCTTTGGTTATCAGTGCCATGACGTGAATTGTGAGAATTAAGAAAATACCCGGTATTATCTGTGAAGCTAATTGCTATAAGGATACATTTTAACTTAGTTAACTGCAATCTATTATATTTTCCGCATGATTTTGATGGATTTTGTGTATAATGATTTGTCGCCCCCTTGACAAACTGACAGATCGAGGTTAAATTAACGATCAAGTGGTTAAAATGCATTCGAATAATGATAACATGTATAGTGCTAAAATTGTTGAGATTAGCTATGCCTAACATAATATACTATTTGAGGATTTTTAAGTATGAATCATGAGAGGCAATTACGAAAGAATAGATTTTTAGGCATAAAAGTAGTTGTGGTAGGGTATCCTCGTTCGGGGAAGGATATTTGAACCAATTATAAATTAGGAACTTACACGGAGGGATGAGAAATGGCAGATTACGAGGTGTCGAGGGTCATTGATGTGAGGGGCGAAGTGTGTCCTGTGCCGGACGTCGAAACGAAGAGGGCCATAAAGGGCGCGAAAGATGGCGAGATCCTCAAGGTGCTCGTCGATTACCCACTTTCGGTGGAGAGGATCCCTGAGAGCGTGAAGAAACTTGGGAGCGAGGTTTTAGAAGTTAAAAAGAACGGCGGAAGCGACTGGGAAATCTATGTGAAGGTTAAAAAGCAGTAGAGGTTGCGGATGGCGCTGCGTTTCAGTGTGGCACCATCCGCAACGAGTTAGAGGGAGGATGAAAATATGATCTTCAGCGGTTTTTTGATCGGCCTGATATTCGGGGCGCTCTTGCAGAGGAGCAGAATGTGTTTTAATTCGGCCTTCAGGGACGTGTTGCTATTCAAAGATAACTACCTTCTAAAAATGGCCTTGCTCGCTGTGGCCGTCCAGATGATCTTAGTGCACTTGCTGGCCCAGATGGGCTTGATCGCGCTTGCGCCC
>CAYTKB010000095.1:0-3351 GCA_964438265.1 uncultured Acetomicrobium sp.
AATATGCGGGTGAAACTCGTTAGCATCAACACAATGGCAGGGGCGAGGCTCAAAATGGTGAGGAGCGCCAGGATTTGGAGGGTGAGCGCCACATCCTGGGGCGATTGAGCGGTCTTTACGCCAAATTCCAAGCTCGGAACGGGAATAGCAGGGGGCTCAGGCTGAGCATAGGCAGTTCCAACCATTATCACTATAAAGGAAAGAGCCATGGCACTTCCGACCGCGCGATTGAGCCGCCTTGTTGACTCAGGAGACATCGCCACTTTTATCCTCCCAATCCCTGAGGCCCCACCTCCCAAGGAAGAGAGCCCAATTTTTGCCGGAGACGAAGACTACGACGTCGGGACCGCAGCGGACCAGATACACGACCTCCTGTCCCAGCGGCAACGTGGCCAAAAGGCACAAATCTCCTCTTTTGGGTCGAGAGATCCCCTTTTTTTGAGCGAAGCGCAGGGCCAACCACGCACAAGCGCCAACGCCGATCAAGGCTAAGAGCATCCGAAAAAGGTAACCCTCAATGGTGGGCGCCTCGGAAGCCGCCCAAGCCGGTAAAGAGCAAAATAGCGAGGTCGCGACCGAGGGCAATATGCACATCCTTAGCGACCTCGCTGAACACATCGAAATACACATCCATCCGAGGTTCGAGCTAAGACAAGGCCTTTTTCAAGGCCTCCAAGACGCGGTCGGGCTGAAAGGGCTTGACTATAAAGTCGGAAGCCCCGGCTTGGATGGCCTCGATGACCATCGCCTGTTGTCCCATAGCGCTGACCATAACGACCTTGGCGCTCGGGTCGATCTTTTTGATCTCCTTCACCGCAGCGATGCCGTCGACTTCGGGCATGGTAATGTCCATCGTTACCAAGTCTGGCTTGAGCTCTTGATAAAGCCTTACGGCCTCCGCACCGTTCGTCGCCTCGCCGGCTATCTCAAAACCGCCTTTGAGGAGTATATCCTTTAACATCATGCGCATAAAAGCAGCATCGTCCACCACCAGGACTTTTGTCACACAATTCAGCCCCTTCCCAGATATATCTTCAGCCGCTGATAGAGCGAATGCGATCGGCCTTGCTCGCGATCTCAGTTACCCTGACGGCAAAGCTCTCATCGATGATGACGACTTCACCACGCGCGATGAGTTTGCCGTTGGCCAAGATATCGACCGGCTCACCGGCCATTTTTTCTAATTCTATCACGGAGCCGGGCCCCATGTTCAAAATCTCGCCTATCGTCTTCCTGGTGCGTCCGAGCTCCACGGTTATGCGAAGCGGGACATCCACTATCAGATCGAGATTGCCGATACCCTTCAGTTCGGGCTCTTCCTCTGGCCTTAAAGGTAGAAATGCAGCCGGTCGCGCTTCTACCGGCACTGAAGTGGCGCCGGCCCCCACGACCGCACCCCCTCCCGCACGAGGGGGGGGAGCAGGTTCGGTTTGAGCCGTGCTCGGTCGCGGCTCCTGGGGTTCGGGTTTAGCGGCTTCCTCTTTGGCAGCGCCCTGGACTGCTTTGTTCAACTCTTCGACCAACTTGTTCGAGGCATCGAGGGTGGTGAGAAGCCAGACATCAAAAGCGCCTACATCCTGGATCTCTACGTTGTACCGTACTGCCCAGATTTTTTCCTCCCGATCCATCTCGCTAAATGGGCGCCATTCTCCGCGCGGTAGCGTCGCGGAGACGCCGCGTGGCACCACTTTTTTGCCCGATAGAAGCCTGCTCAAATCGGCGAGGGCGGTCCCCACAAATTGGCTCAACCCTTCTTGAGCGGCGCTCAGATAGAGATCGTTCATTTCGGGCGGAAGGTCCTTGCCGTCCCCTCCCATCATGAGATCGGCGAGCATGAGCGCTCCGCGCCCGTTCAAGACCAATGCGGCGGGGATTTCCAACCCCTCCCACGTCATGGAATAGAGGAAGGGAGACGGATCACTTAAACGGCTCAAAAAATCATCTTGGGACAAAACGGCCTCCTCCGCCGGCTTCACCGCAACCGTCTTGCCGGAAAGCATCCCTATGACTCTCTCACCGGCCGCAGAAAAGATCGAGGCAACTTCAGAGAGGAGACCCGCATCCTGCCCTGCAGAATCCGCCTTCTTTTCGCCGGATGACCCTTTTAGCAGGGCATCTATCTCCTCCTGGCTCAAGAGGTCATTAACCATACCATATCCTCCTCCTCTGCGTCCAGCTTTTGAACGACGTCAGTTATCCGTACGGCGTATCGCCCTTTCGATGTGCCGGGTGCGGCATAAAACTTCACATTACTGCCGATGCGTATGGCCACGGGATCAGCGTAGGATTCTTCCAAACGAATGACATCACCGGGGCGAAGGCCGAGCAGCTCTTTCAGCTCGATCTCAGCATGCCCGAGCTCGACGACGATTGGCACCTTAATATCCTTAAGCCTCTCAGTTAGTTTTTCCTTGGCGTTCTCAGTCCCCTTCCGCCCAGTCGAAGCGAACCATCGCTGGGAACTCAAACGATCCACGACCGGCTCCATCACGAAATAGGGAACACAGAAGTTCATGAGCCCCTCGATGTTCCCGAGCTGGACTTTAAGCGTAACCACCAGCACCATATCGGAACCCGGGCAAATCTGCACGAAAAAGGGATTGCTCTCGAGGTTAACGAAGCGGAACTTCAGGTCTACCACTGTGCTCCAGCTCTCCTCCAGCAGCTCGATGACGCGCATGAATATCTTCTCGGCCACCATGCGCTCTATGTCGGTGAGGCTCCTCGGCTTGGAGAGCGATTCTCCTTTGCCGCCAAGGCTACGGTCGATGATAGCGAATATTAAACTCGGGGCGATCTCCAGCATGGCACTGCCGCTCAAGGGATACATGTCGAGCACCGCTATCACAGTCGGCTGAACGAGCGAGCGCACGAATTCGTCGTAAGATATCTGATCCACCGAAGCCACCTCGGCCGAGACCAAAGAGCGCGCCATCGTGGAAATGGCCGTGGTGACCTGGCGGGCGAAGGACTCGTGGACCATCTGGATCGCCCGGAGCTGGTCTTTGCTGAATTTGTCCGGCCGCCGAAAATCGTAGACCTTGAACTTCTTCTCTTCTTCACTCTTTTTAATGGCCTCGATATCGACGTGACCGCTGGAGAGGGCTTGCAAAAGGGCATCTATCTCAGCCTGAGAGAGGACTTCGGGCACCATAAGCTCCCAACTCCTTTATTGAAGCATAAATTCCTCAAACAAAACGCGCCTCACGGGAACTTTCCCGTCCACCAGCGGCATCATCGCGTTGATCCTCCTCGTGAGGTCTTGGCTCACCTCCAATATTCCCTCGGCCGTCCTCAAATCGTCGTAAAAGCGATCTTTCATGGCCAATATTACCTCGGTTTTGACTCTGC
>CAYTKB010000095.1:3361-7705 GCA_964438265.1 uncultured Acetomicrobium sp.
ACCGCTCTCGGAAAAGAGGTTTAACGCCTTGGGCGAGTTCAATTCAAGGACGAGCTTGAAGCGCACGATCCTCGGCTCCCTATCGGCGAGATTCACAGTGAAGTCTCCCATATTGACCATGGGCCCCGGCATCTCCACCTGCCTCTCCGGCGACGTCACATACGCAGGCTGTTTAAGAATTTTCCCCCCAAAAAACATCCCCGCGCCTGCCCCTACGAGCAGAATCACGATGCCAACGAGGGCGAACAGTATGATCTTTTTCAACATATATATACCTCCGTAATTATATCAATCCTTAGAATAGCGGGAAAGCACAACCACGTCCACCCTGCGATTGAGCCGTTTGTGATCATCTGTGTCGTTGGGCACAAGAGGCCTAAAGGGGCCGTATCCGACGGCCTGCAGCCTGCGCGGGTCGATGCCTACGACCTCGCTGAAGAAAGAGGCGACAACGGCCGCTCGCACCGAGGAAAGCCCCCAATTGTCTTTGTAGGGCCCGCCTTTCAAGGGAACGTTATCCGTATGCCCCTCCACGGACAGCTGATTGGGCAATTCTTTCAAGACTTCTCCCACTTTGGACAGGAGCCTTTTGGCCTCAGGCTGCAGCTCTGCGCTCCCCGGTTCGAAGAGGAGTCCTTCCGCGAAGGAGATAACCACGCCCCTCTCGTCGACTCGCGCAGATATGTCCTGCCTCAAACCTTCCTCACGAAGGAATATATCGAGCTTTTGCAAGGTGGACAAGATATCGCGCGTCTCTTGGGCACTCTGTCCGGCGCTGAGCCCTCGAAAACCGGCGAATACGTTCTCCGCCTCTTGCATGCTCTTCCCGCCCGGCAAGACTCCGATAGCCCCCTGAAAGGAGTAAATCATTTTCTGAAACTTCTGCACATCGATGGAAGAAAACGAAAAGAGAAAAACGAAGAAAGTGAGGAGCAATGTGACCATGTCTCCGTAAGTGGTAAGCCAGTTACCTTTAACTCCCTCGTCGATTTTCCTTCGCTTTCGCGCCATCGCTATCCTGCCTTTTCTTTAGATTCTTGCCTTTCAGCCTCCAACTCATTTCTTAATTTAGGCGGCAGGAATATTTTGAGCTTCTCTTCGACGATGCGCGGGTTTTCTCCCGCCTGGATGGCCAAGACCCCTTCTACCATCAGCTCCCTGGCGAGCACCTCTTGGGAGGTGCGAACGGAGAGCTTCCTGGAGATCGGGATGCCGAATATATTCGCCAAGAAAGAACCGTAAAACGTCGTGATGAGCGCTACCGCCATACCGGGGCCCAGAGCATCGGGGTCATTCAGGTTTTTCAGCATCTGAATAAGGCCTATAAGCGTACCCAACATACCAAAGGCAGGAGCGAGCTCCGCCATCGTGTCGAACATCTGCTTGTTCCCCACATGGCGCTCCTCCAGGATCCCTATCTCCGCATCGAGGATGGCTTTGACGAGCTCGGGGTCGGTGCCGTCCACCACAAGTTGGATGGACTTGCGCAAAAAACCGTCTTCGAGTTGCATGGCGTCTTCCTCAAGGGCTAACAACCCCTCCCTCCGCGCCTTCTCGGCGAAGCTCACCAACGTCTGCACCAATCCCACCAAGTCCGGACTCTCAGCGAAGAAGGCTTTGTGAAGGATCTTTCCGAGATCGCGGATGCGCTCCATGGGGTTAGACATGATCACGGCGCCGAAAGTGCCGCCCACAGTAATGAGCACAGATGGTATATTGACAAACGCTCCAGGCTCTCCGCCTGTCATTATGCCGCCCACGACCAAAACGATTGCGAGGATCAGCCCCAAGACCGTGGCCAGGTCCAAGCGCGCATCACCACCTTAAAATAGACCGTGTTAGATTCGATCCGGCTAAAAGGCCTTCATCTTTCGCTTATATTGTATGACCTTTTCCGTCACGGCGTCGACGGACTCTTTGACCACATAACGATGGCCGTTGACGAGCGTGACCACCGTGTCGGGACTCGCCGCTATCGTCTCTATGAGTTCGGCATTCAGAACGAATACCTCGCCGTTAAGGCGGGTCAACTCGATCATTTACTCCCTTTCTTACCGCTTTATGTTCATCAGTTCCTCCAACACCTGGTCGCTCGTCGTGATCACGCGGGCGCTCGCCTGGAAGCCGCGCTGCGCCATGATCAAATTCACGAACTCTTCGGTGAGGTCGACATTCGCCATTTCGAGCGTGCCGCCGAGGATGCTGCCCGCACCGCCCTCCTGAGGGGTTACGACCTCCGGAAGGCCAGAGTTGGGGCTCACCGAAAACAACGTCTCCCCTTCCTTGACAAGTCCTTGAGGGTTGGCAAAGAGCGCTAAGGGGAGGCTATAGAGCGCTTTATTTCTGCCGTTGCTATATGAACCGACGATCGTGCCGTCTTGCCCGACGGAAAAATCCTGAAGGACACCCATAGGATAGCCGTCTTGGTAGTATGCCTTGGTGGTGAATCCGGAACCGTACTGCGTCACGCCGTCAACGAGGTCTTTTCCCAACGACTCGCCGGAAAAGTCCAATGTGATGGTGGACACATCGGCACCATAGGCACCGAAATCCACATTCATGGAAACCGTCCCCCCGCCTGAAACCTTGCCATCGGGACCAAAGCTGATCACGCCGGAAGAACCGCTCAAACCCGGTTCATTGGGGAAGTAAGCCGTCCACGACCACTGATTCGGCCCTATCTTGCTCCACTTGACCTCGAGGGTGTGCGGATTGCCGAGAGAATCGTATATGTCGAGCTTGGCGGAATGAGTGCTGTCGAGCTGCTGCGAAAGGGTCAGCAGGACTTGCTCGCTTGCGGGCTGAGAGGGGTCTTCAAAGGTGATGGCGTAGCCGCCGCTCGAAACCGAAGGAGAAAAAGTAAAATAGGGGGGGTTAGAAGTATCATTTGGGTCGTCGCTGTTGGCATCCAGAGCTATGCTTTCAAACTTACCCTCTTCGTCCATCGTGACATCATAATAATAGTGCTTTATATTGCCACTACCATCGTCACCCCAAAGGTGAAGCACATTACCGGGAGGATCGAATTCAGCGACGAAATTGAAGGAATTTCCACCAGCTTCAGCGGCAAAGGTCGCGAAGTTGAAGTAATTGCTCAGGTCAGCCTGCCAAACAACATTTCCGCCGGTATCGGTATCGGTATCGGTTATCGTCAAAGTGTTGTCAGACCCCGTGAAGGTGACAGTATACTCACCTTCACCAATGCTAATGGGGGGCATCAGCGTAGCATCGGCGAAGACTGGCCCGTCGCTATCGACTCTGCTTAAATTTATCTGAAGGCTGTCTGATGAGTCCGCCTCAAATGTGACTTTTATAAAACCATTATCGGTGTCTCCTTCAGCAAAGGATATCTGCACCTCTTGGCCGTTTATGACGGGATTGAAGGTGATGTTTTCTCCCTCAAAGCCAAATGGCAGGTAGGAGCCCACACGGCTGTCGAGATTGCAGCGAAAGCCTATCAGCGTGGTGGCCATGGCTTCGAGCTTCTGCCCCACGGGTATGTTTATGCCCTGCAGATCCGTCCCCGCTATATACCGCGTCGGGTCGTTGGGGTCCACTTCCATCTTATACCCCATGAGCTGAAGGCCGGTGCCGGACTGAACCATATTGCCATTGCCGTCCAGGACGAAGTTGCCCGCCCTCGTGTAAAACGCCCCCTCGCCGCTTCCCACAACGAAATAGCCGTCGCCTTGAATCGCGAGGTCTGTGCGGTTTCCCGTATATTGAGGCGGGCCTTGGGTTTGAATCGTCTCAATAGCGGCGACGCTTACGCCGAGCCCTATCTGCATGGGGTTGATACCGCCCATGTTGTCGGCGGGAGCCGTAGCTCCGCGCATATTTTGATAGAGCAGATCCTGGAATGTGACGCGCGACTTCTTAAAACCGACGGAATTGACGTTACTGATATTATTTCCCACGACGTCGAGCATCGTCTGGTGACCTTTGACGCCGCTTACGCCCGATTGAAGCGAACGCAGCATAACAACCCCTCCCCCGTTTCAACGAGATTTCTCAAACGTGCATGCCCTTTAAGAGATCGAAAGAATGGCCCCGAGCGGAATTCTTTCCCCCGAAGCGAGCTCTAACGTCATGTCGCCGTCGCCGAAGCGCACGGATAGCACACGGCTCGATGCCTCCTCTCCGGCCTCGTCGAAAAAACTCACCGTTCGGCCCACCAGCCCGCCGGAGGAAAGGAGAGAGAGCATCGTAAGGTTATCCAATTGTTTTGAGACGTTCATCATCTGCTCGAGCTCGCTGAACTGCGCCATTTGAGCGATAAACTCCGTATCCTTCAGAGGTTCCAGAGGGTCCTGGTTCGTCAACTGGGTCACCAGGATGCGCAAG
>CAYTKB010000096.1:0-4400 GCA_964438265.1 uncultured Acetomicrobium sp.
ATCCCGAGACAAGTCACCGGTGCCGGGTCACGGGTCACAAACCCTTCTGAACTGAACATAGTGTGTTGGCACCATGGCTGCTGGTTTTCACTCATCGTCTTTCTTCCTCTCGGAGGCCATCCAAGATATATCGGCCCTTGATTGTAAGCCGGTATTTTTGCCTGCTGCTTCGAGGCTTGTTAGGGACGGTCATTTCCACTAACCCATCCTCAATCAGAGGCTTGAGAACTTGATCCCTAAACTTAGTCCGGTTGCTCCGCCCTAAAAGTTCCATTAACTCCGTAATAGCCTTATCTTCCATGAGGTTTTGAATGATCTGAACTTGGTCCATACTTAGTCCCAGCTTGGTCCCTGCTTCCTCAGGAACTCGTGTCTCACCACCCAAGAGAGCGGGTAAAAAAGTTACACAGATTGAACCGGCACGTTCTTCCCAAATAGGCGTGAGATTTCCGTTTTTTCTGCACCAGTCGATAATGTTTAGAGTCCCGGAGCCCCAGCGCTCGATGATGCCTGCGCGGTAGAAAACATTTGCGATGATCGGATTCCAAGGCTTAGATTCGTGGGGCTGGGCAAGCTTTTCGGGTGTGATACCGAAGTGAAGAGTGCCTGGATTGGTAATTTCTAAGTGGTCATCATACATGGCAACGGCCACGGCGCCGCCTGGAATTATGTAATCTCGGTGGCAGATAGCATTGGCAACTGCTTCGCGAGTCGCACGGGGTGGATACCAAGGTTGATCTTCGCGCACAATCTTGCCGGGCACGATGCGCGAAGCAATTGGAACGTGGTCCATTAGGAAGGATTCCGCTCGACGAAGTAGAGAGAAGGCATGCCCCCAGTATTGCCGGTTATCGGTAAAATTTGCGAGGCGGTCTTTCCCTCTAAAACGGGCGAGGCGGATCTCAAGTTGGGGATAAAGAGCTTGGAGGCGATCCGTCTTTCCATATAAGGCAACGGCTGCGTTGAGCAATCGACCATCATGAATAAGCCCTAACCCCTGCAGGATCGATTCGATATCACGCCGGTCCGTGGCTTCCAGTCGCCCCAAGCGGACTGCAGTGTCCACCGTGCGCTGTATTTCATCCGCATCGAGATCATCGATCGTCACTTCTCCTGGAACAGGCTGGTTCTCCCAACGTTGAGCAGCATGCAAATATTCTAACAGTCTGCGTCCGTATTCCTCTCGTGGCATGATGATCGTGGTGGGACCAGACCGAAGGAATGGCCGACCATCATAAGTATATGGACCTCCTCCGCCAGGCACAGAAACGACGACAGCCGCTTTGTCGCCTTTTAAGGGAATCGTTTCTATTTCGGGGAAAGCAGGAGGCTCTATCTTTCTCAACTCATTGGAGACCTCCTCCAATGTCTTGGCAGAGACCTGCTGACCACATAGTTCACCCCTATCGGTCACGCCAAAAACAACGATACCACCCAGGCCGTTGAGCATCGCACAGACGGTCTTGGCTGCGGCGGTTCGTTGACCAGTAGAACGCTTAAATTCTACCCGCTCTGACTCACCGCTGGCAATCAGGTCTTTCAACTCACTAAGATTCATGAGCACTCTTTCCCATTTTTACTATAGTCCTTCTTTCCTATTCACGTTTACTCGCAGTTACTTGCGGTTGTCACTCCAAGACAATGCGAATCTTGTTAAGTTCACGGCCCCTGGTGAGTTCTTCTAAATACTCCTCAAAGCGTCTTTTTATCCCCTCGGGCGTAGTTGGTATGCCACCCTTCAAAAGAGCTGAACGCAAATCCTCGCTTTTAACCACAACTTTGACCAGCCCAGAAAGCACCTCCCGCAGGGCTTGAACGAAATCTTCTGCAAGCTCGTCGGGCAGTTCGCGTCGTTTGAGGAAGGCATCTACAAGCGACCTCGCTTCGGATGTGAGGAGGTTGAGATTGTCACTGGTTGTCGGATCCTCCAGGTTTGCCAAGAGCATCTTGGTCCAATCATCGAGGAGTTTGTCAAGTTCTACATCCAAGTTGTCGAGCATTGTCGCTGCAGATACGGCAAGTATCTCCTCTTTTGGCTTAAAGCCGCAATGGGGGCAAACTGGCGTAGGGATGAGGTCTTGCTCGGTAAGCGCAAAACAGCTTTTTAAGCCGGCCAGACGATTTTGGAACTCGATTAATTGCTGGCGTGGCATCAGTTCTATGGTAGAGAGCATAGAGAGAGCTTTGAGCCGCTCGTCTCTAACAAGCGCCTTTTTGCGTTCATCGCCATTCACACTTAGTCGAGCCCTGGCGTGCATATCAAGATAAGTTTTTATATAAGACTGCTTGAGCTTTGTTAGTTCTTGTTGAAGCTCGAATTTTTGGTTTTTGATCGCATGTTCCTGGTTAGCGATGGAAGCCACTTGACCAATGATGTGTTCCTTTATCTTTTTGGCTTGGTTGACCCATTCGTGATCTTTAGGCATCACCATCATAGCCTCTGAAATGTATGAAGCCACTGGGTTAAGATCGTTTACCAGCCCTTGCAGGAACTCAATTGCCGATAGGGCTTTTAAGCCGTCTTCGTGACGTTTCACTTCTTCGGCGTCGTACCTAAAGTTCTTGATCTTGCCGGGCGAAGAATAAACCTGGAGAGATTCCAAGAAGATTTTGGTCTGGCCGAGGCGGTCGCGCATTTGGGCTATCTTTTCTTCAGCAAGCAAACTTTTACTCCAAAACAACAGGCCGTTTTGCAAACTCTGCTGGGCCATGACGAGCTTTTCTACCTTCTCTGCGATAGCTTTCTGTAACTGCTGGACCGGCTCTTCCTTGCCCTGGGTAATGAGCTGCGCCATGCCCGGTGTGAGCTCAAGCAACTCGAAGAGCGCCCTAAGGGCGGGCAGGTTCCAGTCTTTAGGCCGCTCGATATGTTTGAAGCGGACGAGCTCCTTTAGAGACGTTGCGGCTATTTGTGATATTTCGGTGGCATCAAATTTCTTGCCGGAGATGGAAAGCATCAAATCGCCAGAATAAACAAGCGCGGATAGAACCACGACAGCCCATTCGGGCTCTAAGCGATAACCCACTTCAGGTGCAAAGTATTCTACGTCGTAGATTTCCTTGATAAGCTCTGAACGGTTGACTACCTGGCCATGCCCTTTATTCGCAAGAATGCTTAGAATGTATTTCGCGTACTTTGAGCGGCGGGGGTCGAGTCGCTCGCCAACAAGGAGTTCCAAAGCATCGAGCACAGCAATTGCTTGCCTCGTTCGGCTTTGTCCAGCGATAGCCCGCAGCGCGTCCACGGCTGCCTGCTCACGATTTTGGCTCGTAATGAGCACCGAAAAGTAAGGATACTCGGGTGCTTGATCCTGAAAGTGCGGGGCGAGCACTCTACCGGCGATAGTGTTTACGAGGTCGCGGAAGTTGACCCGCTCGTGGGAGACAATTCCCGATAGCTCGCGGATAGATTTATCCTTAGCCCACTCCACTATCGACTTGGTGCGCCCCTGGTATGTCACCTCAAAAACGGAACTATAGTGCCTCTGGAGCCAGCCCACCAGGTCTTGCAGGAAGTTATCGGCCTTGGATTCGTATGTGGCCTTAGCGTGGCTGCTCGACGTGGACGCAAGGTCCAACGCCGCAGCGTAGCTCCTCAGTGCAGTTTGAAAGCCTTCGTCCATGTCCACGAGGCGAAAGAATACTTCGTCGGCCTTCTTCTCATCCTTAAATGGTGGCGGATCAAACGGCTGTATAAAGTAGAGGTAGAAATCACGAGGAGGTACCGCCGTCGAGCGCTCGTTGGGGGCACCAAAGAATAGATAACCACGCCGAGCCGCTTTGTGCTCTGGCCATTCAAGTTCATATTCCCAGATACGGTAACCCGTGACATAAGTCTGGTCGGTGCATTCCATGACCCGCTTCAATGTTTCGTAATAGTAGCGGTCCAACCGACCAGGTTCGAGACTCTCGGCACGCTTTTCGATAAGAGCGTCGTAGTCTTCGGTCTTTTTCAAATCGAGATACCACTGCCCGTTGTCCGAGTTCATGGAGATGAATTGGCCGCTAACCGTCTTGTGGATTTCACGCAAGACTGCTTCAACCTGAGCTTTTAGGTTATCGGCTGGGTCTTCGCTCATGTCTTCTATGCCGGGTTGGTAAAGGCAAAGCGCGTCACGCAGCTCCTCCGCCGTGGCGCCAAGAGGTGCGTAGATATCCCCGGTCGTTAGGCGGTGAACCGAAAGCGCATGAATAATGCGAAGCGCCATGGGCTTATATGTCGGCCGGGTAAAAGCTTGTGCGACGCGGGCTTCCAAAACCTGGCTGCAATCAATCACAGCTCTGACATCGGGGATGGCACGAAATGACGGATTTTCACACAGGTTTATCCAATAACTATCATAAGCAATTAAGCCGGGCCGGTCTTGTGGCACTTCCTGGTTGAACAGTTTTTCACAAGC
>CAYTKB010000096.1:4410-7642 GCA_964438265.1 uncultured Acetomicrobium sp.
CGATAGGGTTTTAAGAACCTCGCGCTTCTCTACCACCCTGATGCGCTCGAAGGTGTCGATATAATCAGGATGGACTGGAAACAGGCGGACGAATTCGTCCATGCGCTCGTTCATGTTGCCGTAAAGCCTGGCAAAAGGCATGAGGTATTCACGGATTTTTGTTTGCTGATATCCGGTCTTTTTAAGCAAGCGCTCAGCGACAACAAACTTAACGTCATTACGAGCGATGAGGACTTGTTCAAAGCGACCCTTAACCCGGCGTAACTGATCGGCTACGAAGGCAAAACGTTGACTATCAAAGATAGCCTCCTGCAAACCAGCTATGAAACGGAAGCGTAAGTCACGACAAGATTCACCCACCTCGCGGAGAAAGCTGAGATCGAGAATCAATTCTTGGTCTTTGCGCGCACGGAGATAGTCCAACAGTTCATCTACAACAAGCAATAGACCATGGTCAGGATATTTTTGGTGAAACGCAGCCATCATTTCCTCGAAGGCTCGCTTGTTGCTCGCAACCTCGCTGGCGCTTGGAAAGGTGTAAGGAACACCCATATCGGCCAGATGCTCTTCCAGCTCGCTTGTAAGGATATCTCGTAGGGTCATAGTGGTGGCCCCGATCTCGGTACGGACTACCTTGAACCTACCAGCGATGGTTCGTGCAGCTTGCGCCACCCGTGCGTTACTCAAATAAGAGTTAAGATCCTCGTGCTCGGCGATGCTTGAAATCACCGACATCAAGTGAGACTTACCCGTACCGTAGTTACCAACCACTAAAAGGCCCTTATTGTCCGTTGGTTGATCAAACTGAAGGTTGGGGAAAGCAACGCCAATTAGCTGTTCAGCCATTTCTTCAGAAATCACATAGGTACTGACCAACTGCTTGGCCCGTGTGATTTCATCGGCATCCCGTAGCTGGACTACGGACTCTATAGGCTCAAACTGTATCAGGTCGCCATATCTCATTGCACATCTCCTTTTGCGGTTTTGCTCATTGCTCCCTTTATTATGTCGCAGCCTCAGAGGTTATCACAAGAAAATCGCAGGTAGGATAACGGCGATATTCAGGGTGATATGGAACAGCGTAAGTTATATAACCATCTATAACGGATCCATTCCAGGAAGCCACAATTATCTTATTCCGAGACAATCCCTGAAGCAAGCGCAAAGGGTCCTGCTTCAGGTGGACATCAAAAAGGATCTCGATGTTATCGAACAGGACCACTTCTCCTTTGGTTTCACCTACAATTTCGCCCAAGAGTTTCGGAGCCTGCAGGGCCCGCTTTCGTTCAGTTAAATCCAGCATTCGGCGAGAGAGCTCGAGATTGACGTTAATAAGCAGCGCAGAGGTTAAAGCCGACACCTCTTGCAGAGTTTTGGTCTTTCCGCTACCTGCTGGACCTACGACCAGAATCAAACGATAATAGAGTTCACCGGCCTCACTGATTTCCTGTAGAACCTGATCCGCCAAGGACTCAGACATTGCTCATTTCCTCTACCCTTTGTATTATCGTGGCATAATCACGCGTTGCGCCCGCGCTTATATTTTATCAGACAGGTCCTTTAATCGACAGTCGAGTGATTATTCTCGCAAATAGTAACATCAGCCTAGTGGCATAACTTACCTCTATAAAAGTTGTAGCTATAGCGGAGGTCCTATTTATATCTCAAGGTCGATGTTATCGATGAGCCTTGTCTTTCCCACACATATAGCAGCTGCAAGCAAGACTTTGCCTTTTATCGCTTGCAGTTCCTCCAGGTTGTCGCCGTTTACGACTTCCACATAGTCTATGCGGATGCCAGAGGACGATTCAAGCATCTTTATAATGCGTTCTTGCACTCTTTTTGGGTCAGTTTCGCCCTTAAGTATCATATCTTTACCGGCCGATAGAGCCTTAGGCAGGGCTAAGGCTTGTTTTCTTTCCTCCGGGGAAAGATAGGTGTTGCGAGAGCTCAAAGCTAATCCGTCTGCATCACGGACAATTGGACAAGTAATGATTTTAAGGGGGATGTTAAGGTCGGTGACCATCTTTCTAACGATAATGGCCTGCTGGGCGTCTTTTTGCCCGAAATAGGCGCGGTCTGGCTGGGTGATGAGGAAAAGCTTAAGGACAACGGTCGTTACGCCGCGGAAATGTCCTGGCCGTGACTTGCCGCACATCTTTTCTATCATGGGGCCTTTAACTTCGACATGGGTACTATAGTTTTCAGGATACATCTCTTTGCCAGAAGGAGCGAAAACGTAGTCCACCCCTGCGGATTCTGCCAATTTGCTATCACGATCCGGGTCGCGGGGGTAAGCAGCAAAGTCCTCTTTTGGGCCAAATTGAAGGGGGTTTACGAAGTTGCTCATTATTACGATGTCGTTCTCTCGCCTGGCAGCCTCGATCAAGCTCAGGTGTCCTCTGTGAAGATAACCCATAGTAGGCACTAAGCCTATGCTCTTCCATGCACGCTTTAAGTGCAAAGATACCTCCTGCATTTCGCCGACCCCTTTTATGACTTCCATAGGACAAACTCGCCTTCCTCGATCTTCGATCACAGGGTTTCCGTTAACCGAGTTTACTATAACCCACTCTTTCGTCGCTTTTGTGCTATTCTAACACTCAAGAGACCAATAGCCACTATTATTAAAGTTTACCCTTAACATGGAGACTGATGCAGGCTATATTTAAGGGTACCTTTTATAGAGATTTTAAACCTCAGAGCGCCCTTGCATATCTTCCTTGGTCCAAATTGCCCAATCACTCTCTCGCTTTCCATCGCTACTGCCTTTAGTAATTGTTAATGTTAGTTAAGTTAACGATAGCACTTTATCTTCACGAGGGAGCTTATGGGGCGTAACCCTCGTTATTTTAGAAAAGATAAACCCTCAATGGCCAAGACTTCGTTTGGCCTTTCATCTACAGAATGAATCTCTATCGATTGCAAGGCAAATTCTATTTTATTATACAGTTATTATAATCTACAATTAGTAACAGTTGGCGTAGCGTAAAGATGTTCTCCAGGAGCTGTCCCTATTAGCCTCAGCTATGGATACCAGAAACACCTTTTGTAAGCGACAGATTTTTGATAAAATTACCAACTACCGGCTTTCAAAATGTCCTAACGCTGGAAGGTTTATACTCAAAGGAGCTTTGATGTTTACTGCTTGGAAAGCGTCGATCTCCCGCCCTACAAAAGACATTGATCTACTCGGGAAGATAGAAAATAGGATTGATGTGATCACTTCTGC
>CAYTKB010000097.1:0-1982 GCA_964438265.1 uncultured Acetomicrobium sp.
CGTTGAGTCAAAAATATGCCATTAATCTCTAAAAGCTCACATTGATAAACTGCCCCAGGAAAGATCCTAGGATCCGCAACGAAACGAGGCAATGGAGATTTCCCTCTTATTTCGTCGTCGGGAAACTCAGCACCAACTATTCCAGACTCCAAGCATATTTGAATGTTTGAAGCATGAGTGCGTTTTGCGACAATCGAAGCTAGAAGTGGAAGTCCCGCGCCAGCAAAGACTCGTTCTCCGTCTTTAACTTCACGGGCGGCTGCCACGCACATCATTTCTGTAAGGCTATAATCCATGCTATATTTCGTCATAATTTCTCCTCCTCGCTTAATTAGAATCAGTAAAGAAGAACACTGCTTGCTTTTATCTCGTTCCTTTTCTCTTGGGTTAATACCTTATTTAAAAAATCTTCCCACGTATTACAGCCAAAAACATACTCATCAAGATATGCTCTGAATGTAGTCTCCTCTTTCGATTGTTCAAAGTAGTATTTAATCCAATCCCAATCGTAGTCGTAATATCCTTGACAAGCAGTTGGGTAAGCCCCAAAGGGTACTTCTACTACATGTTTCACAAAAGCGCCAGGTATCACAACTTCGTGCATGTGTTGCCTCGTATATTCAACCGGCACTATTTCTTCACATGTGATAATAGTAGTTTTAGCTGCAAACGCACTGGAGCGAGCATAACCTAAAGGTCCAGTAATCATCGCATTCCCATCTACATCAGCTTTCTGTGCATGAATAATGGCGACATCTAAAGAAAAGGTGGGTAATACGGGAACATCTTCACCCGTGAAGGGGCATTTTATCATCTTGACTTTATTCTCCCCATGATACCCCCTAAGCCTAAAATGGTCGGATGACTGAAATCCAGGGAATGGGACGAAACTCCATCCATAAGCCGCACCGATGAGGCGCCATGCAATGGCTAGATTAGAATAATATTCCACTTTGAGTTTCCCTTCCTCGATTTTCCTCCTCATGGGATAGGACGAAAAACTCCCATGAGGCCAACCTTCCGCTCCAGTCCAACCGTTATCGAGCATAGAGACACAATCAGCCCCTATTAACATGTCTGCTTGTATTTCTATGCTTCCCAGTGTGCACAAACCCTGTACTTGCTGTTTTATAATCTCATGCACACACGCCATAGGTGTCCTGTTATAACCAAAGCCATCAACAAAGACCGTCATGCCGTCCTTCACTTCACTGATGGCACTCTTAAGATCTGTAACCTTTTTACTATTCATACTATTTCGCTACCTCCTTCTTTTAATTCTATCGAGACATTATTAGCCCCTTCTTTTTTCAAAAAGGCGACTTTTGCACCAGCTCCACCTAGTTGCGGGGTCTCGTCCTGTAACGGGATACCTCGTTCCTTCAGTTCACGCAAGCTTTTTTCAATGTCATCTACTTTAAAAGCAATATGATCGATTCCTTCGCCGTAGTTTTCAAGCTGCTCTTTTAATCGCCCCGGCCCTATAGGCTCTATCAATTCGACTAAGACCCCACTTACAGGCAAAAAGGCAATTTTTACCTTATATGCTTCATTTTCCTCTATCAGTGCTGGCTTTAATCCCATAACAGAATATAGTTTCATAGCACTATCAATATTTTTTACCAATATACCAATATGATCTATACCTAATAGTTCCATCTCAAAAACTCCCTTTAGCCAAGGCTATTTAAAAACAAAACTACTGCCTGCTATTTCTTGGAAGGCTACCCTTTGTCCTATTTGTGGTTTGGTTTCGCTGCCCCATGAGGCTGATACGAGGGTACCTTCGTCAAGTTTAACTACTACCACTGTGTACGGAACCTTGTCTTCGAAACCCTCAGGGGGAACATGAATGGTGGTAAAGGTATAAATCTCACCAGCTCCCTGCGACTCTACTTGAACAATCTTTGATGAGCTACATTTTGGGCAAAGGATAGTCTTATAAGGTGTAAAATAATTACACTCCTCGCACTTAAAACCAT
>CAYTKB010000097.1:1992-7568 GCA_964438265.1 uncultured Acetomicrobium sp.
TTCAGCAGCGCCACTATAATCACCCACCTCCCTTAAAGATTTCTCGAAAGAATCGTTATGGCACATACAGCACCCGTACCACCCAAGTTATGAGCAAGCCCTATCTTAGGATTATCGAGTTGATTGGGATGTTCTCCACGTAGCTGCTTACAGACCTCGTATATTTGCCCAAGACCCGTAGCACCGACTGGGTGACCCTTGGACAAAAGGCCACCGCTGGGATTAATAGGTAGCTTGCCATTGATTTGAGTCAACCCCTTTTCGAGCGCTAAGCCTCCTTCCCCTTTTTCAAAAAATCCTAAATCTTCTGAGTCTACGATCTCAGCAATAGTGAAGCAATCGTGCAATTCCACAAAATTGATGTCTTTTGTAGATAATCCAGCAGTTGAAAATGCTTTTTTAGCCGCCTCTACCGTTGCAGGAAAACTCACCATATCACTCATCATATCAATAGATGCGTTACCTATTGACACCTCGCAACTTAAAATGGAAATAGATTTAGATGATAACTTTCTTGCCATTTCCGTAGGACATATTATTGCCGCCGCTGCCCCATCACTTATAGGACAACAATCGTATAGAACAAACGGTTCCGTAACCGGTTTAGCTCCCAGTATTTTTTCCATAGTTACCTCTGCTCTGAATTGGGCAAGGGGGTTTTTTACTCCATTTTTCCTATTTTTAATGGAGACCATTGCGATCTGTTCTCTCGTAGTACCGAACTCGTGCATGTGCCGTCTCGCCATCATGGCAAAGACACCTGGGAAAGTAAGTCCACAAGAACCCTCTTTGGATTGATCTAAGGCAGAAGCCAACGCAGCTGTTACCTTACTTGTATTAGCAGAAGTCATCTTCTCGACACCAACTGTGAGGACTAATTCATGTACGCCGCTAGCTACAGCCAACACGCCTTCCTTGAAGGCGAGGGTACCCGAAGAGCAGGCTCCCTCTGTTTTAATGGAAGGTATTGCCCTCATGCCTAAACGATTAGCCACCAGTGGTCCCAAAATTTCCTGTCCAGTTAAGATACCACTAGTAAAATTACCGAGATAGAGAGCTTCGATTTTTTTGGGGTGGATTTCAGCATCCCCTAATGCTTGAATAGAAGCCTCAACGGCAAGGTCAACGGGGCCTTTCCCCTCAAGTTTGGAGAAGGGGGTAGATCCTATACCTATGATACTTACCGGTCTCAATTCAATCCCTCCCATAAAAAACGTGGATGTTCATATTCTGGTAGTGGTTCTCAAATTCAGCCATTCCCCAAAAGCATGATTTAATCATTACCCAAATGGGTAGAACATATTATGCTTGAAATAATAATGACGTGCATTAACATAGTATAGAGAGGATAAAAACCATCATGGATTCGAGACCCTATAACCTTAGGTTAATTGGTGTTTCGCAGTCAGGAACAGAAACTTGACAAAAGCTAATTAGACTATTATATATATAAACATGAGGAAATATGGAAAGTATACAGAAGATTGGCTAATTAGATTATTATCTTCGCATAAAAATAGTATAGTAGAATGGGTAATCCAATATTTACAGAACTCACCCGCGGCGACCCCTGATTATGCAGCCTTTCTAGCCGGAAAGGAGGGACGCAAGCGGGTTTCCATCTATGTAAGGTTATCAATAACCTCCATAAAGGACCCTACGCCGTTTTTTGAAGATCAAAAGATCATAGGAAGACTTCGCGCAGAACAAGGATACCCCCTCTCGGGAGTTTTAGATGTATCTGTTCAAACAAAAAAAGCTATCTGGGATATCATCCTATCTAATATATGCATATACGAGAATTATGAAGATTATAGTCCTAATGCTAAGATTTATGTTCCTTTGAGCCTTATGTTGATCTTGCAAAAGTTAGAAAACGCACTTGATGCTTCAAGAGTTATACTTGCTATGGGTTATATTGATTCATATGAAGCAAAAGTGCTTACTCAGAAAAAATATCTTGAATCTGTCTATCAAATATCTACATCTGCGTTTTCACCAAATGATCTATCAAGGGCTATATATGAAGTCATTAATAGATCTAAAGATATATTTGAAGCTTATGACTGCGGATTTGTATCATATAATCCAAACTATGAGTATAGTGTTAGTAACAATGCTACATTTAGTAGTTTGACCTATAGAGTTAAGAATAAAATTCAACAGCTTGTAGATTCTTCTACACCAAAAATCATAAAAGTTATAACAAGAGAAGGTTTGAAAAGGCGCTTAGAAAAGTGGGTCATAATCAAAATAAGCATCTACGATGAAGACGTCGGACTATTGTACATTAAGCGCCCACGGTTTCCCTTAGGACTTGACAAGTTAAATCTACTTCGAAGCTTTGCTAATGCTTTAGGTAGTGCTGTCACCAATGTCCGATTATTCAAAACTATGGCCGAAAAAGAGAAGCTTTCAAAAGAACTCACAATAAGAACTATCAATGCGCGTGAAGAGGAAAGAAGGCTATTGGCTGCAGAACTTCATGATAGCCCACTACAACTTCTTTCCGCAACCTCATACCTCTTAGAAGCTTGTGAGGAAGCATTATCTGCACATGATCAAGAACTCATAGAAAATGTCAAAGCAACTAAGGATAGCATCAAAGAAGCTATAAAAGCTATGCGGCGTATTGTTAACAATTTACGTCCACCCTTATTGGACGACCTTGGCGTAGTCGCAGCGATTAGAAAACTAGTAGAAGGTTCTGCCTCTGAAAGCAAGCTTCGCATAAATATTCATGTGCGCGGATCACAACGCAGGCTTCCCCCTCACTACGAGCTCGTCATATACAGGGTTGTTCAAGAAGCTTTAAACAACATAAACCGACATTCTAATGCTGCAGAAGCAAAAATATCTCTTCGCTTCTATAAATCCTTTGTGGGGATAGTGGTCCGAGATAACGGAGTCGGATTTCCCATGGATAAAGACTCACAATTTCTGGAAAGGCAAAATAAGTATGGCCTTATCGGGATGAGCGAGAGAGTTAACAATATAAATGGTAGAATACGCATCAAGTCTAAGCCTGGGAAAGGCACTATAATATGGGTCATCATCCCGTTGGAACCAGTTATACAAGCAAACTCACAGTCTAGTGTACAGTTAACATAGGAAAATTTCTATCTAAATTAAAATAAGCGGGGCAAAAACGTCTAATTATAACGACTGATTCTACTTCTTGCTTCAATGTTTGGATAGTCGATAAAATTTGCGATACAAGAGTCACAGATCGGAAGCCTGGGTTAGTTATCTCTGTGGATCTTTTGTAACATGTTTAATTGCGATAACATGTGATTAACCTTTTGTTCCTAATTAGTACCACATAATATTAAACCGTCTAAAGAACTGATCTAAGCAGATCAGTTAAAAATGCAAAGCTTATTTTTATTACATTTGTTAGGCTCAAGGTCTGACTGGATCAAGCTCAGGTTCTTATATATTATATTTGGAGGCAATAAAATGATAGAGAATAAGGAAAGTTATCCTATCAAAGTAGTCATAGTTGATGATCATCCTATAGTTCGCAAAGGTCTAAAAGCCTTGCTTAAATCAGAAAAAAACATAAAAGTAGTAGCAGATTGCTCCAATGGAACCTCTGCTATAAGTTGCTGCAAAAACTTCAATCCAGATATAATGCTTCTTGACGTTAAAATGCCTGATTGTATGGGATATGATATAATTAGTAATATCAAAAAGATATCACCTCAAATTAAAATAGTGATATTAACTGCATATAACGATAAAGAATATGTAGAACAATCAATAAAGGCTGGGGCAAATGGATTTGTTTTAAAAGACATCAACAAACAAGAGTTAGTAAAGGTTATTAGAACTGTTAACTCTGGAAAAACTTTTATTGATCCAAGTATAGCAAGAGCTATAGTAAATAGCGTGCTAAAAGATGCTGACAAAGCACATATTGAGAGTTTAACCTCAAGAGAAATAGAAGTGTTGAATCTGATGTCAAAAGGATTAACTAATGCTCAGATTGCCCAGGACCTTTGTATAAGTTCTAATACGGCGAAAGCGCATGTAGCTTCCATAATCAAAAAGCTAGGTGCTTCAAGTAGAACTGATGCAGTCGTACGCGCCATTTCTTATGGGTTAGTTGATGTAGATAAGAATACATAGCTACGTGTCAATTTGTCTTTTTAGACTAGCAAACAACGCAAAAGTAGTATGATAGTCATATCCTATCTTTTATTATTTAAAGTTCTCTATGCCGATCTTACCAGACTACTTCCATATTTAGCAATCATCCGCCAAAATTGCCCTGCTTCCAACAGCCGCACCTCAGTGCACAATAATCATGAAGTGTATCCGTGTCGAGTAGACTTCTCTTCATGATACCGGCAACCTTCGCGAAAACCTGAGCCGCTGGCTGAGTGTCTCCTCATAGGCAACACGCTGGTCTTTGGTCAGGTCGTTGAACATCCCTGCGCACTGAAGGGTTAACTGAGCTGTCTCGGCACTATGCAGCGGGTTGATCGACACCTCAACCTGCGTCCCTTCGGGCAATAGCAGCTTCTCCCTCAGCTCAATAATCTTTCCCTTCGCAACACTGAGGTAAGGCATGGATTTACACCTCTTTTCTAAATCCTAATAATTTTATTTTACCATGATTCCGCCTTTTAGACCTCCTTGTAACTTCACTCCTCTGTCACACTTCAAGGACGCGGCCACTTTCAGGAAGGGTGAATACGCATACTGGAAAGAAAAAGGATGGATTTGAGGACTCCTTTGCCTTAAAATAAAATCGATTTGATCAAGGGAGAGGGGAGTCCTATGAAGAAAAAGATTGTGATTGTCGCAGCGCTATCGGCCGCATATATTATCGCCTCAAGCGCTGCTTATGCGACAACTGATGGGAGGGACAAAGCCATGAGGGCAGAAGCCTTCGAATACCGTGACGGAGATGTGGTCTGCGAAGGGTATATCGTATATGACGAGACGATAAAGGAAAAGCGCCCAGGGGTGCTCGTGGTGCACGAGTGGACGGGACTCGGCGAGTACGAGAAAAGGCGTGCCAAAGAGATCGCAGAGATGGGATACGTGGCCCTGGCAGCTGACATATACGGCAAAGGGGTGAGGGCACATACCCCAGAAGAGGCTTCAAGCCTCGCTACCAAATTCCGCTCCGACCGCGCTACCCTGCGCTCCCGTGCGAGGGCGGCGTTGGAAGCGCTAAAAAAACATCCGCTCGTAGATCCGGCTAAAGTGGCAGCCATAGGCTACTGCTTCGGAGGCGGAACAGTCTTAGAGCTCGCCAGGAGCGGTGCAGAACTGGCCGGCGTCGTGAGCTTCCACGGAAATCTCGACACGCCAAACCCTGAAGACGCCAAAAACATAAATTGTAAGGTACTCGTCCTCCACGGAGCGGATGACCCTCTCGTCCCCCGGGAGCACGTTTTGGCATTCCAGGAGGAGATGCGAAGCGGTGGCGTCGACTGGCAGATGGTTTTTTACGGCGGCGCGGTTCACAGCTTCACCAATCCCGCTTCTGGCAGTGACCCGTCGAAAGGCGTAGCGTATAACGAACGGGCAGACCGCAGATCCTGGGAGGCGATGAAGTTCTT
>CAYTKB010000098.1:0-7511 GCA_964438265.1 uncultured Acetomicrobium sp.
GATAGACGACGAGACCGGCCAGGGCTATCCTTTCGCCAACCACCAGTTCGGCGTGTTCATGGCCGAGGTGGCCGTTGACGTCAACACCGGCAAAACCACTGTCGAAAGGTTCACCCTCGTGGACGATGTTGGGAAGATAAACAATTACGCCGTGGTGGAAGGGCAGCTATACGGCGGCATCGCCCAGGGCATCGGCTTTGCGCTGACGGAGGATTTCGACGACGTGCACAAACACGATAATCTCATCAGCTGCGGCCTGTCTTACGCCAAGGATATCCCAGACGACATAAAGCTGATCCACATGGAAACGCCCCGCGAATTCGGCACATTCGGAGCCAGCGGGACCGGCGAGCTGCCGCATTCCGCTTCACACGCTGCTATCCTCAACGCCATTTACAACGCTGTCGGCGTCCGCATCAAGGAGTTACCCGCAAAACCTGAAAAGATATTGGCGGGCTCGAAACAGTAAAGGTCATATTTTTACCGGGAGCCCTTAGGCCACATGTCTTTGGGCTCTCGGTAACTTCTTACTCTCGGTAACTTTTTTAAGAAAACTCTAAGAAACTTTTGAACAAAAACTTAAAAAACCGTATCTCAATATGCACCAGGCATTAACCACCTTTTCCTCTGTCCTTTGGTTAATTTGTCGCGACACCACACCTCTGAGGATGTTCAGCAAGCCTCTTTCTCACCCTGAGGTGGTTTGTAAATATATAGGTGACATTTAAACAGTTCATGTTCTTGCAAGTCCTTTACAAACGTTGACACAACCGAAGATGTTTGGACTGCCCTGTGATTGTCCCAGGTCTCATTTCTCAAGAAGAGTGGGACCTAAGAGAACAAAACAGTGCATACCTTCCTTAGCATTGTTGGTAAGTTATCTGGACACTCAGGTGCAACTATTATTCGATACCAGTAGGACTTTAGGCCTAATTTATATGGTTCATAAAAGTCAGAGTTGCATTCCTCGCATTGTTTATGCTATTCTTTTAGCACGATCGTTCGACTTTCGAAAGTAGAAGGGACTGAATAAATGGAAAACATGCTTGCCTATAAGAGCCTTTCCACTGCCGTTCGAGATAAGATAATCGACCTGATTTTATTTTCTGGGAAATACAAACCTGGGGATTGGCTGAACGAATCTGACATTGCAGTTGAGCTCGAGGTGAGCAAGGCTCCAATTCGCGAGGCCCTGCGGGAGCTTGCGGCAAAAGGGTTAGTAAAGATAGTTCCGCGAAAGGGCAGTTATGTGGCTGCTTTCAGTGAGGCTGAAATGGAAGAGCTTTACAATTTACGTTTTTTCTTAGAGATGCAGATATATAAAGACATCATTGAAAAAAAGAGATTGAAAGAAGATGACCTGGTGCACTTGACTCATCTTGTCGACAAGATGGTCGATTCTTCTCAGGAAGAAGCCCTTAGAGAGGTGATCTTGCCCAAATTCATGGCGTTGGATATAGAGTTTCACCAGTATTTGTGGAGAAAATCGGGTTTACGGCTTACACGGAAGATACTGACAAATATACATTATCAAATCCTCTTGGGCATCATGGAAGACTTAAAGCATGCCGAAAGCTTGAAAGAGACGGCACGCCTTCACTACGAAGTGATCAAAGCACTTTGTCGGGCGGACATTAAGACACTCGAGGAGAATCGCGCTTACAGCTACTTCGTGCGGCGTAAAACGGGCTTCGCAGATGTCCATGGAAAAGCAAATGCAGACTCTCTTCTGCCTGAAGAGAAGCCCGCTGCTCTGTAGTTATGAGTTTGTCTAAGTTTATGTGGAGGTGGACGTGGTGAATAAGATTGCAAAACGCTTAAGGGAGCTTTTGTCTCGCGGTCAAATATTGGTAGCACCAGGAACTCACGATGCCCTTACGGCTAAAATCATCGAAATGACGGGTTTTGAAGCTGTTTACATGACAGGCTACGGCACATCGGCCAGCGTGCTCGGTCAACCGGACGTGGGGCTTATAACGCAGACGGAGATGGCTTTTAGGGCAGCTAACATCGCCGAAGCCGTAAGTATTCCCGTTATAGCCGATGGCGATACGGGCTTCGGCAACGCCATAAATGTGCAGCGGACGGTGCGCCTTTACGAAAAGGCAGGAGTGGCTTGCATTCAGATAGAGGACCAAGTGGCTCCCAAAAAGTGCGGTCACATGCTCGGTAGAGAGGTGATATCGACAGAGGAGATGGTCGGTAAGATCAAAGCAGCCTGCGATGCCAGATTCGATGACGACTTCATGATAATGGCTCGCACGGATGCGCGGACCAACTTTGGTATCGATGCGGCGATAGAGAGAGCCAGAGCCTATGAAGAAGCTGGTGCTGACATAATCTTCGTTGAGTCCCCCGAGTCGGTAGAAGAGATGAAAAAGATCATATCAAGCTTCAAAGTGCCGGTTTTAGCCAACATGATAGAGCATGGAAGGACCCCTCTTTTGTCCGCTCAAGAACTACAGCAGATAGGCTACGATATCGCTATATATCCCGTTTCTTCCACCTATGTCGAAGCTAAAGCGGTTTTGGATCTCATGAATGAGCTCAAAAAAACTGGCACTACTGCTGGGATGCTGGAGCGCATGATCCCGTTTGACAAGTTTAATGAACTCGTAGGTCTGCCGGAAGTGCGCGAAAAAGAGCGAAAGTATGCCACGGGGCGAAATGTAGCCGATTGAACCGAAGGGGGGCGTGGGATCATGGGCATGACTGCGGTCGAAAAGATATTTTCAAAGCATACAGGTAAAGATGTAAGGGCGGGGGAATTCATCTTTGCCAATGTTGATTTGGTCTTGAGCAACGACATAACCTCTCCTCTAACCGTGGAGCAATTCAAGAAAATTGGCGCAAAAACCGTGTTCGATAAAGACAAAATAGCCCTCGTGCCCGATCATTTCACACCGAACAAAGACGTGCAATCAGCCTCAAACTCAAAACTTCTGAGAGAATTCGCCTGCGAACACGGGATAACGCATTATTACGAAATTGGAAGGATGGGAATTGAGCACGCACTTCTTCCAGAAGAGGGATTGACCTTGCCAGGAGACTTGATAGTCGGTGCCGATTCTCATACGTGCACATATGGGGCCGTGGGTGCCCTGGGCATAGGTATCGGCAGCACCGACGCGGCCGTGGCTATGGCAACAAGCAAACTCTGGTTTTGTGTGCCAGAAACGATCAAATTTATCTTCAGCGGAAAACTGCGCCCATGGGTCGGCGGCAAAGACCTGGTGCTGGCAGCAATAAGCGAGATAGGGGTTGACGGGGCAAGGTATATGGCTATCGAATTTTCAGGCGCTGCCATAAGAGAGCTTTCGATGGATGGCAGATTCACCATGTGCAATATGGCAGTTGAAGCCGGGGCAAAAACGGCCTTTATCGAACCGGATGAAAAAACCATCGAATACGTCAAACCGAAGGCGAAAAAGGCGTTTGTCCCTGAGGTCAGCGACCCAGATGCTCAGTTTGCTCAAGAGATATGGGTAGATGTGGATGATATGGGGCCTTTGGTAGCTTGTCCGTCAAGCCCGGCAAACGTTAAGCCCGTGAGCGAGCTCAGAGGTATATCTGTAGATCAAGTTGTAATCGGCTCGTGCACAAATGGCAGGTTGGAAGATTTAAAGATAGCGGCTTCCGTGCTAAAAGGCAAAAAGGTTCATCCTCATGTCAGGATGATCGTCATACCAGCCACGCAGCGCGTTTACAAAGATGCCTTAAAAGAAGGTCTCGTAGAGATCTTCTTGGATGCTGGCGCTGCTTTCAGCACGCCAACATGTGGACCGTGCTTAGGAGGGCATATGGGCGTGCTCGCCGAGGGTGAGAGGGCAATCTCTACCACCAATCGAAACTTCATCGGCAGGATGGGGCATCCCAAAAGTGAAGTTTATCTCGCTAACCCAGCAGTAGCGGCCGCTTCTGGCGTGTTGGGACGCATAGGGAGCCCAGAGGAGGTGCTTTCATGAAGATCGAGGGTCGCGTTTGGAAATTCGGCAGGGATGTGGATACGGATGCTGTAATACCTGCGAAATACCTGAACCTGCAGGATCCGAAGGAGTTGGGCAGGCACTGTATGGAAAACATCCGCCCCGATTTTGCCAAAAGCGCTAAACCTGGAGACATCGTGGTGGCTGAGGAAAACTTTGGCTGTGGCAGCTCCAGGGAACATGCGCCGCTTGCCCTCAAAGGATTGGGCATTTCCTGTGTCATTGCCAAGTCTTTTGCCAGAATATTCTTCCGGAATTGTGTCAACATAGGCCTTCCCGTATTGGAAGCACCAGAAGCAGTGGATGCTATTCAAGATGGAGATGAAGTTTCAGTTGACCTAGAAAATGGAACTATAGAGGACATTACTCACGGTCTCAAATTTAAAGCCAGCCCCATGCCGCAGCTGGCCAGGGAAATAGCAGAAGCAGGCGGCTTAATCGAGTATGCAAAACAACACCTTCTTTAGTTAAGCTAAAGGAGGAAAGAGAGGAGGCATCATTTAATGAAAAGGTTGTTTGTTACAACATTGGTTTTGGGTGTGTTGTTAACAGTATTTTTTGCTTCGGGTGCTATGGCAAAGGAGGTTGTCCTAAAGTTAAGTCATACAGGTGCACCTTCTCATCATTATCAACTTGGCTCATTAAAATTTGCTGAATTAGTGGAGCAAAAAACCAACGGCGGAATAAAAGTTCAAGTTTATCCGTCAGATTCCCTTGCGCCACAGAGGGAAAGCACAGAGGGAGCGCAGTTTGGCACGATAGATATGGTTCTCACCTCTTCAATGATTATATCTAATTTCGAGCCTACTATCGGGGTATTTGACCTTCCTTTTATATTTACAACTAGAGAGCAAACATATGCTATTTTAGATGGCCCAATCGGCGAAAAAGTGGCTAAAAAAGTCGAGAATGTAAACTTAGTAATTTTAGCCTATTGGGAAAACGGGTTTAGGCATATTACAAACAATGTGAGGCCGATTCATACACCCGATGACCTTAAAGGACTCAAGATCCGCGTTCCCGAAAGCCCCGTTAGCATCGACACGTTTAAAGCGTTGGGGGCCCTTCCCACGCCGATTTCTTTTGGTGAGCTTTATTCAGCTTTGCAACTCGGTGTGGTAGATGGTCAAGAAAACCCGCTGGCTCACCTTATAGAGTCACGATTTTATGAGGTGCAAAAACATTGCTCGCTCACCAGCCATCTATACACGGCTGAACCTCTACTTATAAGCAAGCTCGTCTGGGACAAGCTAACTTCCGAGCAACAAAAAGCCCTTAAAGAAGCTGCTATCGAAGCCGGCGCTTATGAAAGAAACTTATCAGCAGAAAGAGACAAGCAGTATTTACAAGAAGCAAAAAATAAAGGCGTTCAATTTGTTGAAGATCCTGATATTCCTGCATTCAAGAAAGCTGTTCAGCCTGTCTATGATAAATATGGACCGAAGTTCGGAGATATTTTTAATGAAATAATAGCTGCGTCCAAATAGGTTTATCTTGTAGGGTCAATCGAGTAGGGAGGAAAGACGAGTCCCTTCCTACTCGATTGACTCATCGACAAAAGGGGTGATGTTATGTCCACCTTTAATGCGGCCATTAATAAGCTAAATAGAATGATCATTTTGATTATAGTGCCCATCTTTACAATTATGAGCTTAGTTACTTTGATACAAGTCTTGTTTCGTTATGTTTTCAAATTGCCATTAAGCTGGACAGAAGAGCTAGCGCGCTTTCTTTTCGTATGGGTCGTTTTTCTGGGCTCCGCCGTTTCCGTGAAGGAGCTAAGCCATGTGGGCGTGGAATATTTTATAGGAAAACTCAGCGATGGCAAAAAGAGGGTTGTTGCCATTATAGCGTATTCTATATGTATTTTTATGGCTTTAATTCTTGCAAAGAACGGCTGGGATGTGACGGTTAGGACCTATGCTCAGCTTTCACCTTCTATGCAGATGCCAATGGCATACGTCTATTTGGCTTATCCACTCGGGTTTTTGTTATCAGCTATTAATTTCGCATATCATTTAGTCTCGGTTGTTAGTGAAAAAGCAATGAATTAGCGGGGAGCTGATATAAATGGCGTTAGTTTCCTTCGTTATTTTTTTTGTGCTTTTAATAATTGGGGTGCCCATATCTTTTTCTCTAATATTGGCGGGTATATTTGCCGTAATTTTTGGCACTTCAGTACCACTAATGATAGCCCCTCAAATGATGGTCAAAGGCGTCAACTCTTTCCCCGTGATGGCCATCCCATTTTTTATCCTCGCTGGGAACATAATGACGAGAGGCGGCATTTCTAAGAGGTTGGTCAGGTTCGCATATTCTGTTGTAGGAGCTATTACAGGTGGGCTTGCTATGGTCTCTATTCTCGCTTCCATGTTTTTTGCCGCCATATCCGGGTCGTCGCCTGCCACGGCAGCTGCCATTGGCAGTATTATGATCCCTCCGATGGAAGAAAAGGGCTACGATAGGAAATATTCCGCCGCGGTGATTGCAGCCGCCGGAACCATAGGCATAGTAATACCACCGAGCATTCCAATGGTTGTGTATGGAGTCAATGCGGAAGTTTCAATAGCTGGGCTATTTCTTGGTGGCATATTCCCAGGCATTTTGATGGGCGTAGCGCTTATGGTTCTCAATTATTATTTTTCTAAGAGAGAGGGTTATGTAGGCGAGGGATCTTTTAGCTTTAAAGAGTTCTTTGTTTCTTTTGTTGATGCCTTTCCTGCGCTATTAATGCCGATAATAATATTAGGTGGCATATACAGCGGAGTTTTCACTCCGACCGAGTCGGCCATTGTGGCTTCTGCGTATGGGTTAATAATTGGCAAGTTTGTGTATCGCGAATTAAGATGGAAAGATCTATTCAAAGTGACCGAGGATTCCGCAAAGTCCACCGCTAACATCCTCATGTTGATCGCGGCTGCCATGTTCTTTGGGTGGTTTTTGGCGAGCGAGCAGGTTCCGCAGAGGATAGGTAGCCTTGTCCTTTCCATTACAGAGAATCCTTATCTAATTTTACTATTGTTTAACGTTGTCTTGCTTATAGCTGGCATGTTTTTAGATTCTATTGCCTGTATAGTATTAATTACTCCAATATTTTTGCCAATTATGCGCAGTTTAAATATAAATCCGCTGGTTGTTGGCATAGTTATGACAGTAAATTTGGCTATAGGACAAGTTACCCCACCTGTCGGATTGAATCTATTTGTGGTAAGTAGTATTGCTAAAATTAAATTTGATGATATTATAAAACCGATATTGCCATTTATAGTAGCTCTTATTGTGGTCGTGCTAATAGTAACCTACATTCCAGCGATTGCCTTTTATCTACCAAGCTTATTGGGTTATATGTAAGATATATGGAGAAAGAGAGGAATGAGGCATGAGAGACCCTCGCAATGCAAGGCGCTTTTTGAAACGGCATTTGAACAATGGTGAAACGGTGGTAGCGCCTGGTTGCTATGATGCCGTAACTGCTGCCGTGGTGCAAGAGTTGGGATTTAACGCTGCTTATATGGGCGGCTGGAT
>CAYTKB010000099.1:0-7363 GCA_964438265.1 uncultured Acetomicrobium sp.
AAGTGGATCTCCCTCCCTAAGTAGGCACTCTTTTTGTCCACCAGTGCCCCTGTTGGGCAGACCTGGAGGCATGTGCCGCAGGAGACGCACGTAGATTCGCCGAAAGGGCAATCTAAATCTGCGCATACCAGCGTTTTTGGCCCTCTATCTTTTAGGCCCAAAACGCCGTGTCCGGCCAATTCGTCGCAGGCCCTTACGCATCTCCTGCAGAGGATGCACCTGTTTTGATCGAAGAGGAAATATTTGCGGGTCGCATCTACGGGGAGCTTTGGCCAAGAGTAGTCGTATCGCACATGATCCATGCTATACCTATAGGCGAGGTTTTGTAGCTCACAGTCGCCGCTCATCTCGCAAAACATGCAGAAGTGGTTCTTTTCAGAGAAGAGCAGCTCCAAGTTGGCCCGCCGCAGGGCGGCGAGCTTTTCGTTCTCCGTGGTGACTTCCATGCCGTCCCTCGCCTCTGTGGTGCAGGCCGGAACAAACCCCCTCTCTCCTTTCGCCTCGACGAGGCACATGCGACATAGTCCTCTCTCCGCGAGGCCGTCGAAGTGGCAGAGCGTGGGAACGTCTATACCATTCCTCTCGCATATATCGAGGATCGAGTCCCCTTGTTCCCCTTTGACCTCTTTGCCATCTATTGTGAGCGTTATTGTGGCCATTTCAAACACTCCTTTACTCCCTTGTCTCCAAATCGCAGCGCAAACACCTACGCGCTTCTCTGTGGGCCGCTTCAGGAGTGGGGTAGCCCAAATCTACCTCCCTGAAGTCGCAGACCCTGACCTCTGGAGCCAATATGTTGGTCTTGCCCCTCGGTCTTTCGGCGTCCTCCTCGCTCAGTTCGTAACGCTCTGGTTCGGGCCGATCCAAGAACTGCGCCGGCTCTAAAAGATCAATGCCTCTCAAATATCTGTGGATGACCTTGGCGACCTTGTTGCCTTGGGATACGGCCTCCACTATGCTGGCAGGGCCTATCACCGCGTCTCCTATGGCAAACACCCCTTCTCGGGAGGTGAGGAAAGTCCGCCTTTGGACGGATATAGTGCCGTCTCTATTCTGGTTTATCCTCTCCTCGCGAAGGAGCGGCATGTCAATGGTTTGCCCCACCGCTGGAACTATCATGTCTATATGCAAGGTGAAGTAGCTTCCCTCTACCGGGACCGGGCGTTTGCGGGCCGACGAATCGAACTCGGCTTTACCATGGGCATCGGTAAGACTCAAGCGTTGACACTTGAGTCCTGTGACCTTTCCCTCTGCTCCTATGATCTCTGTGGGAGCGGCCAAGAAGTGAAACTTGGCCCTCTCTTCTTCTGCACTGATCATTCGCCTCCTCCATCGCCTGGTGGCGAGATGGAAATGGATCCCCTCTTCCTCTGCTGCCTCTATTTCCTCCGTTAGAGCTGGCATATCCCTGCGTTCGCGCCTGTAGACCACGTGGACTTCTGCTGCGCTCAGCCTGAGGAGCGAGCGGGCCGCGTCCATTGCCACATTTCCTCCGCCTACGACTGCCACCCGTTTGCCTTTGACGAAGCTCATATCTTCGCCGGAGTTCAAGCGCCGCAGGAGTTCAACCCCGTGCATGACGCCCTCGAGCTCCTCGCCTGGGATATCGAGCCTGTGGCTTCCCTGAGCGCCTATGGCCAAGAGCACAGCGGCATGTTCTTTCAGCAAGCCGCTCAGCGCCATATCTCTTCCGAGAGCTGTATTTGTTTTTACCTCTATCTTGCCTACGCGCAGGATGGAGCTTATTTCATCGTCCAGGGCCGATTTGGGCAGGCGATAGTCCGGTATGCCATACCTCATCATACCGCCCAACTTTGGAAGCGCCTCGTATATGGTGCATCTGTAACCGAGTTGGGCAAGCCTTAAAGCAGCGGTTAACCCTCCTGGCCCTCCTCCGATTATCGCTACGCTTTCGCCTTTGTCCGACTCGAGCTGCTCAGGCGTCCAAGGGGCGCTTTCGTGGTCTGCCATGAAGCGCTTAAGGTCCCTTACGGCTACGGGATCGTCTACTTCACCCCTCCTGCATTTGTCCTCGCAGAAGGCCGGGCAGACTCTGCCGCATACCAATGGAAACGGGTTAGACTGTCTGTGCACCGCTAAGGCTTCATCGTATTTGCCTTCGGCTATGAGGGAAATATACTCTGGGATGTTCACCTCTGCCGGGCAACCGCTGCGGCAGGGCGATGGGGCAAGAGCTGTACAGGCGCCAGCCGGACAACGCTTGTCTATTATGTGCGCTTCAAACTCATCCCTGAAGTATCTGAGAGCGGTGAGCACTGGATTTGGCGTGCCCTGCCCGAGGGCGCAGAGGGATCCTTCCTTCATCGCGCCCGCTATGTCCTCGATCATCGCGAGGTCTTTGACTTTTCCCGCACCTTGGGTGACGCGGGTGAGGATCTCGAGGAGCTTTTGTCCCCCAATCCTGCACGGAGGGCACTGGCCGCACGATTCTGCTACGGCGAACTGCAGGAAAAATCTGGCCAGTTCCACCATGCATGTATTTTCATCCACAACTATCATGCCGCCGGAACCCATGAGTGCCCCCGCTGCCGTGAGGGAATCGAAGTCGACAGGCAGATTGAGCATCTGAACTGGAATGCAGCCACCCAAGGGGCCGCCTGTCTGCACGGCCTTAAACTTGCGGTCTTTAGTTATTCCGCCACCTATGTCGAAGATTATATTTCCCAGGGGTGTACCCATGGGGATCTCTACGAGGCCGGTGTTTTTCACCTTGCCAGTTAATGCAAACACCGCTGTGCCCGGGCTTTTGGCAGCTCCTATGCTGGAAAACCAATCTGCCCCGTTTAGGATGATTTGAGGCACAGACGCATAGCTCTTTACGTTGTTTATATTAGTCGGCTTTCCCCATAGGCCGCTGTTCGCTGGAAAGGGCGGCCTAGGCCTAGGTTCGCCGCGTCTGCCCTCGATTGAGGCTATAAGGGCCGTCTCCTCTCCGCAGACAAAGGCCCCCGCTCCTTCTTTCAACTTTACCCTAAGGCTATAATTCGTCCCTAAGATGTCATCGCCGAGCAAACCGTATTCCTCAGCTTGGGCGATGGCTATCTTGAGCCGCCTTATGGCGAGCGGATACTCAGCGCGGCAGTAGACATATCCCTCGCTGGCTCCTATGGCATAGCCGGCGATGAGTATCCCTTCGATAAGAGAGTGAGGGTCTCCTTCTAAGAGGCTTCTGTCCATGAACGCCCCGGGGTCGCCTTCGTCGGCGTTGCAGATGATGTATTTAGGCCCACCGTGAGCTTTTCTGGTGAAACTCCACTTCAATCCCGTCGGGAATCCTGCTCCTCCTCGACCCCGTAGGCCCGACCTCTTGACCTCTTCTATGACTCCGTCCGGCGTCATGGAAAGGAGCGCTTTGGCTAACGCTTGATAGCCGTCGCAGGCTATATATTCCTCTATGTTTTCGGGGTCTATAAAGCCGCAATTCCTCAGAATTATGCGATGCTGTCGATTATAAAACGGAAGGTCTTTGTAGTAGACAATTTTTTGCATCAGCTCTGGGCTCGTATAGAGCAGCCTTTCTACCAGGCACCCCTTATAGAGGTGTTCTTCGACAATCTCGTGCACGTCCAGAGGTGACACGTTGCAATAATAAACGCCTTCGGGATAGATCACGACGTTGGGTCCTCTCTCGCACATGCCATGGCAGCCAGTCTCTACCAGCATCACTTCGTCCTCTAAACGCTTATCGGCGATCTCCTTGCGGAAAGCTTCGAGGATTTCGACTGAGCCGCCTGCGGTGCATCCTGTACCGCGACATACCAATACATGGGCACGATATAATGGCATCGTCACTTACCCTCCCTCGGTCTATTCTGCTTAGCAATTTATTGCAATACAGCTATAGCCCAATCTTCTGACTCTAACGTGCAATGTGTTCAAGGGAAGATTGTGGATGTTTTTAGCTAAATGATGTCCAAATGATCAGATTGTGCGTATCGCATACGCCACATATTGCATATGATGTGGGTTAAAAGTTCGGGTGGTAGCTATGCGGTCGCGAAATTTAGGTATGCTATCAAACCGATGATAAACCCTTGGGCTACCCTCGTCTCCGTTGCCCATAAACCCGTCGAACCAAGGGCGCTTCATTCGAGCATGTCGATCATCCTGATCATCTTCTCAGGTGTCAACCTGCCCACCACTTTACCATCTATCATGGCTACGGGGGATAGGCCGCACGATCCCAGGCAGTAGACGATTTCGTAAGTCACTTTCAAATCTTCTGTGGTCTCTCCAGGTTTTATGCCGAGTTTCTCCTGGGTAGAGCGCCTTATCCTGGCGGCTCCTCTTACATGACAGGCGGTTCCGTCGCACTGCTGGATGAGGTGTCTTCCTCTCGGCGTCAGGTGAAACTGCGCGTAAAAGGTGGCGACGCCAAAGACATGGCTGTAGGAAAGGAAAAGTCTATCTGCTATTGCCTCGAGCAGTGGTTTGGGCAGGTAACCATAGTGCTCTTGAGCTCTCTGTAAGATCGGTATTAACCCTAAACCCTCGGCCTTGGCACCTTCGATGATCTCCTCAAGCGGTTTGAAATCCAACCCTTCATCTCTCTGAATCGTCTTCGGCATATCTCATCCTCCAGTCATATGAGATTTATATCACATTCACTAATACTCTTAGGGTGAGGACAAGTCAAGACCTCGCAACAGTGTATACACCAATAACCTCTGGGGGTCTCGTACGTTGATGTTAAAAGCGGCATGTCGCAGATGAGAGATTTATGTGGTTTAGGGGATCTCGACATTCATCGACTTGGGGAGTTTTAAGTCCTTTCTCAGCTTCAACGGCGGCATCGGTATCACCACTATGTCCGAACCCTCGTCAAAGTAATATCGTTCTCTGTCCGCTTTTGGATCGTAGCCTATCACGGTGTTAGGAGGGATTACGTTGTTTGAGTCCACGATCACGCGCCTGAGCTTACATCCTTCGCCTATCGTAACGTTAGAGCCGATGATGCATTCCTCTAAGACTACACCGGGGTTTACCACGCAATTCCTCGACAGCACGGAACGATGAACGGTGGCCCCGAGGACGCGGCTTCCCTCGGCGCGCAGAGCCCCTATTACCGAACAGTTCTGTCCATGCACTGGATAGGTAAAGCCCGGCGGGTCGCTGTAAGAGACTGTCCTGATGGGCCAGTGCGGGTTAAATAGGTTCAGCGGTGCATCGGCTTGCAGTAGGTCCATGTGGGCCTCCCAATAAGTTTTTATGGTTCCCACATCGCGCCAATAAGGACGATCGGCGCCCGGTATTTTGTTGGTCGAGAAATCGTACGCCATGACGCGGCAATGTTTATAAAGGTCCGGCAAGATATTCCTACCGAAATCGTGATAACTGTTGATATTTGAGGCATCAGCGATGAGGGCCTCTTCTAACGCCTCTCGCTCGAAGATATAATTGCCCATTGATGCATATACATATCCTGGTCTATCGGGGATCTCAGGCGGGCTTGACGGCTTTTCCACGAAGCCGACGACCCGTCCGTCTTCGTCTGCGTCTATGCAGCCGAATTGATGGGCTTCGGAAGAGGGCACAACGTTGGCGGCCACGGTCATATCAGCCCCGCTTTCGATATGGAAATTCAACATTTGCTCTACGTCCATTTTGTAGACGTGATCTGCGGCAAAGATGCATATTCTATCGGCGTCATAGAGAGTGATCAAGTGTAGATTTTGGAAGACTGCATCGGCCGTTCCCTTATACCAGTGTTCCCCTGTCCACATCTGAGCCGGCACGACCGTTACGAAGAAGTCCCGTCCCCTCAGAGCCGCGCCGAACTGCCAGCCTCGCTCTACGTGTTCGTTCAACGATTGGCTCTTGAATTGGACCAGTATATATATGGAGTATAGGCCGCTGTTGACCAGATTCGAGAGGGCGAAGTCTATGATGCGGTATTTGGCGGCGAATGGCACTGCTGGCTTGGCCCGATATAGGGTGAGGGGGTAAAGGCGTTCTCCTTTGCCGCCGGCCAGGACGATCCCCAGGACGCGCCCATACTTATCGTATATCATGAGAATTCCCCCTCGCGAGGCTTTATTTACAAGTATTAGTATAGTTGAGTAAAGTTACACTGTCAACAGCCTACTGGCTGCCGAGAAGCTGGTGATAAAGCTCGGCATAGGCCTTTGCAGAACGATCCCACGAAAAATCTGCCGACATGCCCCTTAAAATAATTTTGCGCCATCGCTCTTCTTCGCTCCATGCTGCTATGGCTCGTTCAGCGCATTTCAACAACTCATCGGGACTGGGGTTGCTGAATAGAAAGCCGTATCCCTCCGGGTTTCCGTCGGCGTCTATTATGGTATCCGCCAATCCTCCCACTGCTCTGGCAACCGGCACGGTGCCATAACGCATAGCTATGAGCTGAGATAGCCCGCACGGCTCAAATAACGATGGCATCAACAACATATCGCTTCCGGCATATATCAGGTGAGCCAATTCCTCAAAGTAACCTATATGCACGCTCAATCCCTTTTTAAGCTTCGCAGCCGCTTCTTCAAGCGCCCTCTCGAAATTTTCGTGACCGCTCCCTAAAACGACCAGCGAAAAGCCCATTTTTACCAATTCATTTAGCGCAGCCAACAGGATATCGATCCCCTTTTGCTCTACCAGCCTACCTATGAACGCCGCGATGGGCCTCCCGTTATCGAAGCCGCATCGCTCTGATAGCGCCCTCGCGCATTTCTCCTTGCCAGAAAGGTCATCCTTGCTGTAGAGGGCGGGTAGAAATTGGTCGGTAGCCGGGTTCCAGTATTCGTAGTCGAGGCCGTTCAATATGCCGTGGAGTTTGTGTTTTTGGCTTTGTATGACGCCATCTAAGCCCATCCCGAACGAGGGCGTTTGAATCTCCCACGAATATCGAGGGCTCACGGTCGTCACCGCGTCGGCGGCGATTATGCCCCCTTTAAGCAGATTGACGGAGCCATAGAATTCCACTCCATCGATGGAGAACGCCTCATCTGCCAAACCGATCGAAGGTAGGATTTCCTGCGGCAGGATGCCTTGGTGGGCCAGGTTGTGGATCGTTAAAATCGTCTTATAACTACAGGAAAGTTTGCTGTAGTGACGATGCCAACGCAGGAGTATGGGGATGAGTGCAGTCGGCCAATCGTGGGCGTGGATGAGTTGTGGCCTCCAATCTATGAGGTGAGGCACCTCTAAGGAGGCCATGCTCAACAAGGCGAAGGGGAGGACGGAGGTGTAGTCTAACCTTTGCGGATAAACACTATCGGAGTAAAGCTCAGGTTGGTCGAGCAAGTACACAGGGATACTGTTAAAATCGAATTCATAAACTGTCGCTTCATAAACGCGCCAGTCCAACGCTATGTGGATCTTACCTATA
>CAYTKB010000100.1:0-7221 GCA_964438265.1 uncultured Acetomicrobium sp.
GTGGATAAGTACGGCAACCTTAATTCTACAATAATAGGAAGTTGGGATAAGCCCAAGGTCTGGCTTCCCGGCTCTGGTGGTGCAGCAGAAATTGCTATGTTTGCGAATAGGGTTCTAATTATAATGGCACCTCATGATAAACGAAGGTTCTGTGAGAAAGTAGATTGCATTACCTCTCCTGGATACCTTGAGGGACCGGGCTCAAGGGAAGCTCATGGACTTAAGTGGGGTGGGCCGGAAGCCGTTGTGTCTACTCTTGGAATATTGAGGTTTGACCCCGATACCAAAGAGATGTATTTAGCCGCAACATATAAAGGCGTAACCGCTGAACAAGTCAAAGAGAATACAAGCTGGGATCTGAAGATCTCTTCAAACCTGCAAGAAGTCGAGCCGCCTTATGAGGAGGAAGTGCGGATCATTAGAGAAATAGATAAGGAGGGGTTATTTACATCAAGATAGCCTTTCGAAGGTGAGAAGTTTTTAGAAAGGAGCGTTGGAGATCATGGGAAAGATGATGATGCTCTTCATAGGATGGTGGATATTCTGGTCTATTGTTCAGGCGGTAGTTGTTTATAGGTTTTCAAAGAGTGCCATCTATACAGAGGCTGAATGAGTTAGGGAGGAGGTTGAATAGATGCCAGTAAGGATGTGGTCATGGATATTCATGGTTTTGTACTTAGTCGGAGTAGGCTACTTTACCTGGAGAGCATATCTCAAAACAAAAACATTGGCAGACTTTTCTACTGCGGCTCGAAGCTATGGTTGGTTCATAATCTCTATGGCTACTGTAGCAGCATGGTGTAGCGCAGCTGCGTTTCTTGGACAGCCTGGCATGGGTTATGGCATCGGTTTTCCAGCCTTGTGGTATGTTATGGGATATGCCTTTTCAGGACTCGGATGGGCCATATCTATGTTTGGCATGTGGCGAGTAGGAGTAAGGGTAAATGCCAAAACCCCAAGCGATTTTTTGGGCAAGCGCTTCAATAGTGATCTAGTAAAGACTGTAGCATCTTTAATAGTAATATTGAATATATATTATGTTGCAGGGCAATTCGTTGGCTTGGGATGGCTGTTTGAAACGGCCCTTGGAATACCTTATGTATGGGGGGTCTATATAGCTGCTGGTGTAACGGCTCTATATGTAGTCCTCGGAGGGAGCCATTCTAGTCTATTAAATCAAGCATATCAGGCCACTATAATGGTTGTGGGAGCTATCATCGTTTTGTTCGTAGCCTTCTTCTTCGCTGTGCCAGGGGGCGTACATGGTGTAAACGAAGCTATTGTGGCGCAAAACCCGGCACTAGGGTGGGATAATATTTTTAGCACAATAAGTCCGCTTTTTGCGCCATTTCCTGCTATTTCTATTTGTATAGGGCTTGGACTTGGGGCGATGTCACCGCAGATGTGCAAAAACTTCTTTTCTATTAAAGATAAGAATAATCTTCCGAAAGTCGCAATCGCCGGTTTTGTGCTGATGTTTATAATGAGCTTTATGATGCTTGGGGGCATTGGCGCTAGGGCCGCCCTGGGAGATGCATTTATGAAAGCTCCAGATCGTGCACTCCCTGAGCTCCTTGTTCAGCGCCTCCCAGCTCCAGTTGCAGCTTTTATCGTCATAGGAATACTTGCGGCAATCATGTCTAGTGCAGGAGCGCTTTACCTTGCTATATCAAATGCCGTGATTGTAGACCTATATAGAGATATCATAGCTCCTAAGCTATTTAAGACTGTCGACCCAGCTCGCCTGGACAAACAGGCTCTTTTAATGAGTAGGATATTGATCGTCATCGTAACATTGGCTGGTGTTGCAATTGCCATCCCACCGCCTCCTTACCTTACTGCCTTGATTTGGTCAGGCCTCGGTGGGATAAGCTGTGCTGTAAGTCCTAGCGTGATTTTAGGCGCAGTATGGCGACGTGTTAACGCAAAAGCCTCTGCTATATCAATGATAGCAAGCATTATTGTCTATTTGTATGTCCTTTTTGGCCTCCATCTCCATCCTTATACTGCTCTCGGCATTGGGTGCATAGTATCGTTCCCTCTTATAATTATAGTTTCCTTGGTCACTAAGCCACAGTCCAAGGAATATCTGGTTAAACTCTTTGGCTATTGAGAACTAAATGCTTTTTATTTCACTTTTTATTTCAATGGAAGGATAGATAGGAGGTGTTTAGGTGAAAGAGTTTGTTGTTGCTGGTATACAAATTGCTCCAGTGCAAAACCAGGTAGACGTAAATATAAATAGAGCACTTGAATGGATACCCAAAGCTATAGAGCTCAATGCAGAGCTGGTTGTTTTCCCAGAGACAGCCACTACTGGATTTGACACAGGTTTGTCTAGGAAAGCGTTATGGGATTTGGTTGATTATATTCCTGGACGGACGACTGAAAGGATCCAAGAAGCTGCAGCTAAATATAATGTCTATGTGGTATGGCCTACCTATGAACGCGGCGAAGAAGAGGGTGTTATATATAATAGTGCTATTTTAATAGATAGAGTGGGTGAGATTGTCGGCATATATCGCAAGACTCATCCATTTCCTGGAGAGATGGCTCAGTTCGGTGGGTGGACCACTCCTGGTAATAGTGTCAATGTCTATGAGACGGACCTGGCTAATATAGGTATAATTATCTGCTACGATGGTGACTTTCCAGATCTTTCTACAACGCTGGTACTTAAGGGAGCTGAAGTGATAGTTCGTCCATCTGCGTTTCTTCGCACCTTCGACCACTGGTGGGCCACCAACTTCGGCAGGGCTTATGATAATCACGCTTATGTGACGGCCGTTGGGGTCGATAAGGGTGGCAACTTTTATTTTGGTCATAGCATGATCGTATCTCCTAACGGATGGAAGATAGCGCAAGGAAGATGTGCTGAAGAGATCGTATATGGCGTACTTAAACCAGACGCTCTAAAATATGTTTATGGTGGCATGACAAGTCTTCAATCCTTCGATCATCTGGAAGATAGGAACCTTGGTGTTTATAATGTGATGCAACCAGGAAAGTCTATGTTTGAGCCAGGCAACCATGTAAGGGCAAAGTTTAAGAAAGCATAAAAGGTGCGAAATGTAATAGTTGGAATAACCTCTATCTATTTCAGTTTCTAATGAAAAAACAGGTGCGCGCTATATCGATTTAGCCAAAATAGGACAATACTACGATGGTCTAGTGTAGTATTGTCCTATTTTGGCTAAGTATCTAGAGAAATTGCGGACTTTAGTAGTTCTTAATCTGGCACTATAAATTTTTCTTTAAAGTCCTTCCAGCGGTTTTCACTGCAACGCTAAGTATTTTGGAGCTGCCTTTTTATCTAACGCTTTTAGCATCATATTGCATAGTTTAGTTTATGATACAATAAACTAGGTTTTAAGTCCAGCTATTTTCTTTATTATAATATGCGTATTCACCCTTCCATTCGTCTTTCCTGGATGCGATTACGCCCTTGAAGAATTCCCGCTGCTTTTCCATATAGGATAGCTGGTCGGGATATGCTATATCTCCCTGTACTGCTTTGGCAAGGTTGACCCCTAAGGTTTTTGCTTCCTCCTTCATCACATCGAAACGAGACATCGGGCCGGAGACGCCGCCCACATATTGGACGCCGCAACTTACGAGATATTCCTTCAAGTAGTCCAAGACCATGGAATGGGGGCCGCCTCCAGAAGTGGCAAAAGCGGCTCCATATTTGCCAGTTAACATTTGGCAGTGGATGAACGGGCTTGAGCGGTCCAGGAGCGCCTTGAGCTGTGCCGTCACGTGGTTTATGTAAACAGGCGACGCGAGGATGATTGCCTCCGCCTCCCTCATAGAGTGTAGCACCGGCGCAATGTCGTCTTTCAGCGGGCAAAAGAGGAGCTTTCTGTGGCAGGTGCCGCATCCCGTGCAGAATTGCACACTTAAATTCCCGAGGTGTATGTATTCTACGGAAACGCCTTGCTCCACGGCAGTGATCCCCGCGACTGCCTCTTTAGCGAGTCTAAATGTGTTGCTATGTTCACCCCTTGGGCTTCCTGAAATGCACAATATCTTCACGTGTCTTCATCTCCTCGTGGATATACTCGACATCTACACGGCAGGGTGTATTCTTATTATAATCTCTTGATTTTGAATCCGACGTTTAGCTCTAAGCACGAGGAAGTGAGAGACTATGAAAGCAAAAGTGATGTCTATTTTGAAGGATCTCGTTTCCATCGACGGCGTTTCGGGGTTTGAGAAACCGGTGGCAGACTGTATAAGCTCCCGCCTTTCGCGGTTGCATGTGAGCGTCAGGAGGGATGTCATGGGAAACGTGCTCGCCAGCCTTCGCTTAGGTAACAGCGAGCCCTCGCTCAGGTTGATGTTTTGCGCCCACATGGACGAAGTGGGTTTGATGGTGAAGGGCGTAGAGCCCGATGGCTTTATCAGGTTCGAGAAAGTGGGGGTTATTCCAGACGCTTTCCTTCCGAGAACGCCTGTCAGGACAAAGGGGGTGAACGGCACCATTGGCACGAGGCCCGGTTACCTGATGGAAGGTTCGGAGAAGCCTAATAGCGCGAGGGACATGTATGTGGACGTGGGGGCTCGCAGCTCAAAGGAGGTATACGATCTGGGCATAGAGGTTGGGGACCCCATATCCTTCGCGACGGCTTTTTCCCCGACGGGAAATCCCGACAGAGTCATAGCTAAAGCCGTTGACGACAGGGCAGGCTGCGCCGCTCTTTTGCTTTTGGCCGAGCTTCTGTCGTGTCAAGATTTTAGCGGCTACCCCTTGTCGGCCGAAGTCGTCTTAGCCTTCACCGCTCAAGAGGAGGTGGGGTGCAGAGGGGCGGCCGTGGCGGCCGCGGCGGTGCGCCCCGATTGCGCCTTTGTGCTGGATACCGTCCCCTCTGGAGACACGCCCGATGCCAGCATGGCCAAGGATATAAACGCCCGTCTCGGAGGTGGGGCGGTGATACCCGTCATGAGCGGCGGGGTGGGCATGGGTGAGATAATGGCTGAACCGATTAAGCGGCTGCTGCGGGATGTGGCGGACGAAAAAAGCATACCCTATCAGCTCGCCATACTCCCGGTGGCCGCCACGGACTCGTCTGCCATAAAGACGTCAGGGGAGGGAGTGCCCGTAGGAACTATAGGCATTTCCAGGCGTTATGCTCATTCGTCCGTGGAGCTGGTAGACCTGAACGACATTATATCCGCCACGCAGTTGGCTTTGGGTTTAATCGAGAGATTGCTCGAGGGGGTAAAACTTTAATGAATGCGGGATCAAGATCAAGGGGTGGGAGGAGCAGGGCGTTCTTCATCATGTACGCACTCCTGGCGCTGTGCGGCCTTTGGCCCGTCATAGCGATCTTCAACAGGCCTGCGCTATTTTTGGGGTTGCCGCTGCTTGAGGTCTGGAGCTTCTTCGTGGCTATAGCGACTGCCGTTGTGTTGTTTTTGGCTGACATTAGGGGAGATTAGCGCATGCCGATTCAATTTTGGATCACACTTGGGTATGTGGGCGTGGCTATAGCGATAGGCGTGACCTCCGCCAGAGGGCGCATCATGTCGAAGGTGGAAGAGTGGGGGTTGGCGGGGCATGCTATGGGCTTTACGGTTATGTATTTCTTGAACGCCGCCGGGATCATAAGCGCCTTTTCCATGTTGGGAGCACCGGGTTTCGCCTACGTCCACGGGGTGGCGATATGCTACCTCGTGATCTACGTGGCGTTACAGGAAATAATAGCTTTTTATGTGGCGCCTAAGGTGTGGGAAATGGGGATTCATATGGGGCACCTCACTCAGGCCCAAGCCGTGGCTGAGCGCTACGAAAGCCCGTTTTTGGGCGCCGCCTTTGCCGTGGTAACGTCGTTTGGCCTCATAGCCTATGCCGTAACTCAGGCCATGGGATGTGCCTACGTCTTAAACGCCGTTAGCGGCGGGCGCCTCTCCATGGGTTTAGGGACTTCCATAGTGATGGCGAGCATGGCGGCTTATATCTTTATAGGCGGCATGAGGGCCATAGGGTGGACCAACGTCTTTCAGGGAATCCTCATGTTCGTGATGGCTTGGGTCGCTGGTATCTGGGTGGCGAAAGCCGCCTTCGGCTCGTGGTGGTTCGGCGAGATCTTTCGCTCGCTGGCGGAGAATTCCCCAAAGCATTTGACGCTGCCCGGGCCCATGGGCGCGTGGTCATATCGTTTTTTCAGCAGTTCCATAATAGTTTCGACCTTGTCCGTATGGCCCACAGGCTGGGTGTGGTGGATGGGGGCAAAGGACTTAAAGGTCCTTCGCAGATCTATAGCGCTCATGCCGTTGTTTCTCTTCATCTTGATCCCTACGCTTTCTCTCGGCTTTGCGGCCATAACGTTAATCCCAGGGCTCAAGGTACCAGACCAGGCCGCGCTTGCCGTGGCAAACGCCTACCTTCCTCCGATCCTTGTGGGTCTCCTCGGGGCGGGCGTTTTGGCTGCCGCTATGTCATCGGCGGAGCCGTGCCTCCATGTTACTGCCTTGACCTATGCTGTCGACGTGATATCTCCCGTCGCCAAGCTCCCAAAAGAGCAATGCGCGAAACTTGCGCGGGCCCTTACCGTGGTAGTGGCGCTCTGCATCGTCTTGCCGTTGGCACTCTTAAGGCCGGCAAGTCTTGTATATGTCACGCTTATAGGCTACGGATTTTTGGGCCAATCGTTCCCCGCATTGATGGGCGTGTTATTCTGGCGCTGGGCCACGCGCGCGGGAGCGCTCTCCGGGCTTTTGACGGGCTTTGCCATCACTACCGCTTTGTCTGTGGCCAAGTTCCATCCCGTGGGAATACACGCGGGCGCTTGGGGGTTAGCTGCAAACTTCGTTGTCTTTCTGATTGTGAGCTATTTCACCGGACCGCAGCGGAAAGCGACAGGGCGCTTCTTCCCTCACTTAAAGCGTAAACCGTAAACGCGATGGGGAAAGCTTCCCTCTGAAAGGCAATCTGCCTTAAGTTCGCCTGAGGCATATGCCTCATCTGCATATGCCTCAACTACTTCTCCTAAAAATAGGGTTTTGTTCGCTATGTTGAGCTTAAGATCGGAGTTTGTGTAAGGTTTTGTGTCGAGCTTGCCCACAACGACACATTCCATGTGGGCTATACACTCGGCTATTATTGGAGCCTTAAGGTGCTTCGCAGGCAGTGGCGTTAGCTCAGCCTCTTTAAATTTGTCTACATCTCTGCCGGAATGGGTGCCGCAGTAATAGACTGCCTTTTTCAAGGCTTCACTG
>CAYTKB010000101.1:0-7141 GCA_964438265.1 uncultured Acetomicrobium sp.
TGCTTTTTTTGAAAAAACTTGAAGGTATGGATTGATTCCAGCCATGAAAGAGAAGGGATATGATGCGGGATTCGCCACCGCAATCTCTGCTGCGGCTGGAACAATAGGCGTCATCATACCCCCGAGCATTCCCTTCGTGATATACGGCGTAGCTGCCCAGGTATCGATCGGCGACATGTTCATCGCCGGGGCAATCCCAGGCCTTATCTTAGGGCTCTCTCTGATGGGGGTTTGTTTCATCGAATCTCGTAGGCGGGGCTACAATAGATCCATCAGCTGCTTTTCTTTCGGCGCTGTGCGCAAGGCGCTCAGGGAGGCGGCTTGGGCGCTGGTCATTCCAGTTGTAGTGCTTGGGGGGATATATGGAGGGATATTTACTCCTACCGAAGCTGCTGTGGTGGCGGTCGTTTATTCGCTCTTCGTCGGCAAGTTCGTCTATAAAGAGCTAAATGCAAAAAAGATTTATGAATGCCTTCTCGATTCATCCCTCGTAAACGGGGCGACTCAATTTATGATAGGTCTCTCCATAGCCTTCGCTACGTATCTTGCAATGGCTCAGATACCGGCCACTGTGGCAGCCTGGCTTTCTGCCATTTCAGAAAAACCTGCGGTTACGTTGATAGTCATAAATATATTCCTCCTAATCGTGGGTTGTTTTGTGGACAATATCGCCTCTGTGATAATATTGACGCCCATCCTCCTCCCTGTGGTGACTCAACTCGGAATTGACCCGGTCCACTTCGGCTTGTTTATGACGGTGAACCTCGCCGTGGGGTTCGTCACACCGCCCTATGGGATAAACCTCTTTGTTGCTTCGGCCATCTCTGGAGAGCCTATCGAATCCATCTCGAAGAATTTGCTTTATATATTATTGGCCATGATCGGATGCGTCTTTTTATTCACTTATGTTCCATGGATATCAATGGGTCTCGTCAATTTGCTCCATAAATAATATCCACCTAAAAACGCGATCGCAATAGCTGCGAGGCCTTACATCGCGAGGTGTCATTTTCGTCGTTCTTGAGGTAATATAAATATAAAGCATGAACTGCTTTTGGCGATTGAGCGATCGCCCGCAAAGGGGGTTTTGAAGATGTTCGGTTTTGAAAATGGAGAGGGGAGCAGCCCCCGCAAAGGTTTGCGCTGCTCTTTTTGTGGAAAGAGACAGAACGAGGTGCAAAAGATCATCGCTGGTCCTGGTGTGTCTATATGTGATGAATGCATACACCTGTGCAACGTCATCTTGAGCGAGGAGGATGCTTCAAGCAAAAATGTCCATGAGGGTCTAAAAGAGATCACAGAGATCCCCAAACCTGTGGAGATCAAGGAATTTTTGGACAAGTATGTCGTCGGGCAGGAACTCGCTAAAAAGATCCTTTCTGTGGCTGTTTACAACCACTATAAGCGAATTTACTGCAATTCGGGCGAGGATGTGGAGCTTCAGAAGAGCAACATCCTCCTCATTGGTCCCACGGGATGCGGTAAAACCCTCCTCGCTCAGAGCCTGGCGAAGATGTTGAACGTCCCGTTCGCGATGGCCGACGCCACGACGTTGACCGAAGCCGGCTATGTGGGCGAGGATGTGGAGAATATCCTCGTGCGCTTGTTGCAAGCTGCGGATTACGATGTAAAAGCGGCAGAAAGAGGCATAGTCTATCTGGACGAGGTCGACAAGATTTCTCGCAAGTCTGAGTCCCCATCTATAACCAGAGACGTCTCTGGAGAGGGCGTCCAGCAAGCTCTCTTGCGCTTAATGGAGGGAACTGTGGCAAATGTTCCACCCAAGGGGGGCAGGAAGCATCCATACCAAGAGTTTATCCAGGTCAATACGATGAACATTCTCTTTATATGCGGTGGTGCCTTCGATGGCCTGGAAGATATAGTAGCCAGGAGGATCAATAAGAAGGTAATAGGGTTTGAGGGAGAAATAATAGCCTCAAGGCGCGGAGATCCTTACGAGATCCTCAAAGAGGTTCAACCTCGCGACTTGGTCCGCTATGGCTTCATACCAGAGTTCATCGGGCGATTACCCATCATCGCCCCACTGAGCGGCCTCGATGAAGAAGCCCTGGTCAAGATACTCATTGAGCCGAAAGACGCCCTGATGCGGCAGTATCAAAAGCTCTTCGCCATGGAAGGAATCGAGCTTGAGGTAACCGACGAAGCGCTCTGGGCAGTAGCCCACAAAGCTAATGCCTGGAAGACAGGCGCCAGGGGTTTGCGTTCCATCATGGAATCCATAATGCTGGATCTCATGTATGAATTTCCGTCTCGCAGCGACGTAACGAAGGTAATCCTCACCGAAGAGTTTGTAGAAGGCAGGGGTGTGCCCAAGATAGAGCGAAGGGATGGCGAGGAGGTAGCATAGACGATGGCAGTTTTAACCCCGACATCTCTTCGTCTTCCCATCCTTCCCGTAAGAGATGTGGTGATTTTTCCGGGGGCGATCGTGTCCCTTTTTGTCGGACGCCCTCGCTCTCTAAAAGCCATTGAAGTGGCAACGCTTCAGGATAAAAAGCTTTTCATCGTTACTCAGAGGGATATGCATATCGACGAGCCCACCGCTGAGGATCTGTACGGCATGGGTGTTTGCTGCGCTGTGTTGCAGGCAGTCCGCCTGCCCGACGGCACGACGAAGGTGTTGGTGGAGGGGCTTGAGCGCGCCAAAGTGCTTGAATTTGCGATAGGCAGGGAATTGATGGAAGCATGGGTGGAGGTCCTGTCGCCGGAAAGGATCGAGGGACCACATATAGAAGCCCTGAGGCGGAATGTAATGGAGCAGTTCGAGAGATATGCCGCGCTCAATCCCAAACTGCCGGCCGGCACGCTCATGTCGGTGGCCGACGTCGAGGACGCCGGGGCGTTCGCCGATCTGGTGGCATCGCATTTGCTCGTAAAGATAGAGGAAAAACAACGGCTGTTGGAGACGACAGATCCGAGGGACAGGCTTGAGGCACTGTTAAAGATTCTCATTTCTGAGGTGGAAATTCTCGAGCTGGAACATAGCATAAACGAGCGCGTGCGCCAGGAGATGGAACACAGCCAGCGAGAATACTACCTGAGGGAGCAGCTCAAAGTCATTCAAGAGGAGCTGGGCCAGGGCGAGGGCGCATCAGAAACGGAAGAACTCAAACAGAAGATCCTGAAGAGCAAGATGCCAAAGGAAATAGAAAAGAAGGCCCTACACGAGCTTAATCGCCTCATGAAAATGCCTTCCATGTCAGCTGAGGCCACTGTAGTGCGAACCTATCTTGATTGGCTGATCGAACTCCCGTGGCATCGTTCTTCCAGAGAACACCTCGATATTGCAGTGGCAAAGGAAACGCTCGACGCAGACCACTACGGCTTAGAAGACGTTAAGGATCGCATTTTAGAGTACTTAGCTGTTCAGAAGTTGGGCGGGAATAAGATGCGGGGGCAAGTCATCTGCTTCGTGGGCCCCCCAGGCGTGGGGAAGACATCCCTTGCCCGCTCTATCGCTCGTGCCTTAAACCGCAAGTTTGCCCAGATGTCCTTGGGCGGGATGAAGGACGAAGCTGAGATTCGCGGTCACAGGCGGACATATGTGGGCGCGATGCCAGGTCGCATCATACAAAAGATCAGGCAAGCAGGAGTGCGCAATCCCGTTATGCTATTGGACGAAGTTGACAAAATAGGCATGGACTTCCGAGGCGACCCCGCATCGGCATTATTGGAGGTCCTTGATCCTGAACAAAACTTTCAGTTCACGGATCACTTCTTGGAGGTCCCATTTGATCTGAGTCGTGTGATGTTCATAACCACTGCCAACGTGACTCATACGATACCGAGGCCACTCCTCGACAGGATGGAGGTCATCCAAATCCCTGGATATGTAGAGGAGGAAAAAATCCACATCGCGAGGCGCCATCTCTGGCCCAGGCTGCTCGAGGAGCACGGTCTCGCGAAGCTCGACATAAGTATCTCCGACGCTGCGCTCCGCAAGGCCATAGTAGAGTATACCTATGAGGCCGGCGTGCGCAACCTGGAGCGCCAGCTCTCTAAGGTTGCCCGTCGTATCGCCCGCCGCTACGTCGAAGACATAGAAAAGGCCAAAGGCGGTATCGAAACATACAGAAGTATGCGAATAGACGCAAGGCTTCTGTCGTCCTATTTAGGAGCTCCGCGCAAGTATGATCCGCGGCTGCCCAAGGAGCCACAGATAGGCGCTGCCATAGGGCTTGCTTGGACGGAGGCCGGCGGCGATGTGTTGGTGTTGGAAGCGGTCAAGATGAGAGGAAAGGGACATGTCACGCTAACCGGAAACCTGGGCGAAATAATGCAGGAGTCTGCCCAGACTGCCATCGGTTACATTAAGGCTAACGCCGAAACCCTTGCGCTGGATAGCGTGAAATGGGAAGAGACAGATATCCATGTCCATGTTCCCGAGGGGGCGATCCCGAAAGATGGTCCCTCCGCTGGTGTAGCCATAGCCACTGCCATTTACTCTGCCGTATCTGGCTTCAAAATGCGTTCCGATATAGCTATGTCAGGCGAGATCACCCTCCGCGGCAACGTATTGCCGGTCGGCGGCATAAGGGAAAAGATCTTGGCCGCCAGGAGACAAGGTATACGCAACGTAATTTTGCCGGCCGACAACGAGAATGAAGTCGAAGAGTTACCGAGCTGGACGAAGAAGGGCATGAATATAACTTTTGTCGATCACATTTCTTCGGTCTTTAAGGAGGCCATTATAGCAAAGTGAGGAGGATCGTCCATGAATGCTAAGCGGATTGCGCTGCACAAAAGCTATGACCCTAACCCCATCGAGGATAAGTGGCACCAGCGCTGGTTAGAATTGGGACTATTCTATGCTGATGTAGATTTTTCAAGAAAGCCTTTTTGCATCGTAATTCCTCCGCCGAACGTTACGGGTTCGCTCCACATGGGGCATGCATTGAACAACACATTGCAGGATGTCGTATGCCGTTACAAGCGAATGTGCGGTTACAACGTCCTCTGGTTGCCGGGCACAGATCATGCTGGCATAGCAACACAAAACGTTGTGGAGCGCTCGCTGGCCAAAGAGGGTCTCTCCCGCCAGGAAGTCGGGCGCGAAACATTCATAAAGATGGTGTGGGAATGGAAGGAGCGTTACGGCTCCCGCATAATATCGCAGCTCAAACGACTCGGCGCCTCCTGCGACTGGCGCAGAGAACGGTTTACCATGGATGAAGGCCTCTCTAAAGCCGTGAGGGCAGTCTTTGTAAGGCTTTACGAAAAGGGCTTAATTTACAAAGGCAAATACATCATAAATTGGTGCCCCCGCTGTCAGACCGCCCTTTCCGACCTTGAAGTGGAATATAAACCAGAACTCGGCAAACTTTCCTTTGTCGCCTATCCATTCTTGGATAATGATGGAGCAGTGATAGTTGCGACGACGCGTCCAGAGACGATCCTCGGCGATGTGGCCGTGGCAGTGCATCCGAAAGATGAGCGCTATAGGGCGATGGTCGGGCGTCATGTGCGCGTGCCCCTCGTGGGGAGGGTCGTGCCGATCATAGAAGACGACATGGTCGATCCAGATTTCGGCACGGGATGCGTCAAGATAACTCCCGCACACGACCCGAACGATTTCGAGGTCGGCCTCAGGCACGGTTTAGAGCCGATATCCGTCATTGATTCACGAGGTGTGATGAACGAGTCGGCAGGATCTTATGCTGGGCTCGACCGCTACGAAGCGAGACAAAGGGCCATAAAAGAGCTCGAGAATGCCGGATTATTGGTGAAGGCGGAAGATTACGAACATTCCGTTGGACACTGTTATCGCTGTCATACTGCGATTGAGCCCTTCTTATCCGAGCAGTGGTTTGTTCGCATAAAGCCGCTCGCTGAACCGGCCATGAAAGTCGTAAAGGAAGGACAAATTGAGTGGATCCCAGAACAATGGGTCAACACATATTACCAATGGCTCGATAACGTCCGCGACTGGTGTATATCGAGACAGTTGTGGTGGGGGCACAGGATACCCGCCTGGACGTGTGGCGATTGCGGCCACATGACCGTCTCGATGGAAGACCCGTCATCGTGTGAAAAGTGCGGAAGCGCCAATATAAAGCAGGACGAAGATGTCTTAGATACGTGGTTCAGCAGCGCCTTGTGGCCTTTTTCCACCCTCGGATGGCCGGACGATACCGCTGAACTTCGTTATTTTTATCCCACAAGTTTGCTGGTCACTGGGTTTGACATCATATTTTTCTGGGTGGCCAGAATGATCATGATGGGTCTCGAATTTATGGATGACGTCCCATTTCGTCAGGTTTACGTCCATGCCCTTGTGCGCGACGAAGAGGGGCAGAAGATGAGCAAGTCGAAGGGAAACGTCATCGACCCGTTGGATGTGATAGCAGAATACGGCGCTGACGCTCTGCGCCTCACCCTTTGCTCTCTCACAGTACAAGGGCGGGACATATTCTTGAGCGCACAGAGGATAGAGACGTACCGTTTCTTCCTCAACAAGCTGTGGAACGCCTGCCGTTTGGCTTTGATAAACCTCGGCGATTACGAGGGGAATGGGATTTCTCCCGCCCTTCCTTCCTCCGCACTTCGTTTGCACGACAGGTGGATTTTGTCTAAGATCAACCAGATCATTAAGGAAGTTACGAATTTTCTGGAGGGATATTTCTTCGGCGAGGCAAGTCGCCTCCTATACGATTTCACTTGGGGTGAGCTTTGCGACTGGTATCTGGAAATGGCAAAACCCGCCCTCCGAGGAGATGAAGGGGAGGAAAGGCGAGTCGCCTCGTTGGAGATCTTGCTTTACGTCTTTAGACGCCTCCTCCTCCTCCTGCATCCCTTTATTCCCTTCGTGACGGAAGAGCTGTGGCATGCCTTTGCCTTTGAAGGCCAATCCATAGAGACGGTTCCATGGCCACAGGATATGCCTGTTCTCGATGATTCCAAGGCAGCAGAGGATATGGCCCTGCTTCAAGAATCAATCCGCGCAATTCGTAATCTTCGAGCCCAATCGAGGCTTGCTCCTCAGAAAAAAGCGCCGAGGGCATGCTTTTCTTTCGTACCTGAGGCCAGACATGTCGTGGAAGAAAATGCAGACCTCATTTCCCTACTTGCCTCGGTGGAAGAGATCCGCTTCGTCGAGGAAAAACCACACAGATCGCTCACT
>CAYTKB010000102.1:0-2373 GCA_964438265.1 uncultured Acetomicrobium sp.
CAACGTCTCCGATCTCTCAAGAGGAATAAAGATCGGAGAGCCGCGCGCTTTGCCGATAGGGCTATTGACAGGCATCGTTGGCGGCATGACGTTGGGCTCTGTGCTCGGCCATGCTGCAGTCACTATGACCGGCGTGGTGCTGCCGCAGGAGATCATTTTGAAGTTTGCGCCCGGCGTCATTGCAATTCTCCTGGGGCTTTTCTTCTCCTTCCTGGCGCCGTGGACTACCGACCTCACCGCAAATTCTCCGCCTCTCATCGACCTGATCATGGTCGAGGGCAAGCTCTCGTGGAAAACCTCTACGATTTTGGCGGGCATTGTGGCGTTCTTCATTGCTCCGTGGTGGGCCGTAGGGAGCGGTCCCGATTTCGTCAACTATATCACCGCCTGGGCCTCTAATTACGGCATCCTCTTAGGTCCTTTGGCGGGCATCATGATTGCGAGCTTTTGGGTGACTAGGAAAGGGCGCTATGACCTACAGAGGCTTTACACCTACGGACCAGAGGGCTGTTGGTACGCCAACGGTTGGAGCAAAGCCGCCTTTGTGTCTCTCGTCCTTACCTGGGTGCTTTGTTACATCATAGCGTATCCCACCGGCCAGATCGCTTACCTCGCAGGCATTCCGTTCCCTGGAGGGGTTATAACATATCCTGCTGTGGTGATTTCTTTTATCCTTTATGCGTTTTTGGCGAAGGCCTTTGGGGAAGACAAGGTAACGCTTTTTGCAACTGCGTCTGGTGCTGAGCCGTTAGTCTAACGGAATTACGCGGTCTTTGAGTGTAGATAAATTGCCGCCATTTAAAGCTTTAAATGGCGGCAATTAGCAAAAGGGGTGATGACAAGTGCTAGCCTTTGAGTTGGAGCGACCGCAGTCACTCCAAGAGGCGATATCGATTCTGGAGAAATTTGGCAACCGCGCCATGCCCAAGGCCGGAGGCACAGATCTGCTCATGTGGATGAAAGACAGGCTTGTGACGCCTGAGGTGGTGGTGGACTTAAGCCTCATACCGGATTTGGCAGGCGTGGATTTCTCTAAAGAGGGATTGCGCATAGGTGCCATGGCCACCTGTACGGAGGTGTTGGAATCCGCCGGGGTCAAGGGCCATTTCCCGGCCCTCTGCGATGCCTGCCTCTCGCATTCAGATTGGTTGATCCGCAATAGGGCTACCGTAGTTGGAAACGTCTGCTCGGCCGTGCCCTCTGGCGATGTGATGCCGGCTCTTTACTGCTACGATGCTACGATTCGCGTAGTCGGGCCGAGGGGCGAAAGGTCTATACCCATAAATAAATTCATCTTGGGACCCCGTAAAAAGGACATGATCGCCGGCGAGATCGTTACGCACGTCTTTCTCCCTCTCCCCGAGGGGAAGTCGTCCGGATGCTACCTGAAGCTCGGGAGGAGGAATGCCCTCGACCTTGCCCAGGTCGGAGTTGCCTGCGTTGCGATAAACGGTAAAAATGGCAGGGAGTATCGCCTGGCCTACGGTGCTGTGGCTCCGACGCCTGTGAGAGCGCCCATGGCCGAAAAGGCGCTCCAGGGCATAAATGCGCCCGACGATGCCCTTATTGAAAAAGTTTCTGTCCTTGCCAAAGAGGCCGTGAAGCCTATAGCTGACGTCAGGGCGGGCGTGGAATACCGCTTGGCCATGGTAGGCGAGCTGACCAAGCAGGCTATCGAGATCTGCGTCGAGCGCCTCAAGGAGGAATAGCGCTATGACAAAGAGAGAGGTGCACTTTACCCTAAACGGGAGATCTGTGACGTATGAGGTGGAGCCCAGGACAACGCTCCTTCGGGCATTGAGACATCACGGCGTGACTAGCGTGAAGAGGGGGTGCGAGGAGGGCGAGTGTGGCACTTGCACAGTGCTCTTGGACGGCGTTCCCGTGAAGTCATGCACGGTCTTGGCCCTTGAAGTAGAGGGCAGGAGCGTGCTGACCGCTGAGGGGCTTGTGGGCAAGGATGGAAAGCTCCATCCCGTGCAGCAGGCCTTTGTGGAGGAAGGCGGCATCCAATGCGGTTTTTGCACCCCAGGCATGGTACTTACGACCTACGCGCTGCTCAAGAAAAATCCCGATCCGTCCGAAGACGAGATACGCCTCGCCTTGGCTGGCAACCTCTGCAGATGCACCGGTTATACCGGCATATTCAGGTCCGTCAAGCGAGCCGCTGAGTTACTCAAGGGGCAGGCGTAGGAGGTGATGACTGTGGAAAAGAAGAGCATGATAGGCGCCTGGGTCACGAGGGTCTACGATCCCGAAAAGGCCGCCGGCACGTTGAAATTTACCGATGACTTGAGCTTTGGGCCCGAACTGCTGCATGCGAGGGCGACGAGATCTACGATACCATGCGGAAAAATCGTAAATATAGACTAC
>CAYTKB010000102.1:2383-6991 GCA_964438265.1 uncultured Acetomicrobium sp.
GGGCGTGGTCAAGGTCATTGTGGGAAAGGACTTTCCCATACACTTCGGCATATATCTCAAAGACAGGACGGCCATGGCCGTGGAAAAGGTTCGCTACATAGGGGAGCCGGTGGCGCTCGTGGTGGCGGAGAGCGAGGACGCCGCGGAAGAAGGAGCGCTCAAGGTGAAAGTGGAGTACAAAGAAGAGACGCCGGTGTTCGACGCAGCGGAAGCCATGAAAGAAAATGCTCCTTTAGTGCATCCTGATCTCGGCAGCTATGAACACGTCTCCTTCGTAACTCCGGTGCCCGGCACGAATATAGCCCAGCACTTCAAGATCCGTCGCGGAGACATAGAAAAGGGTTTCGAAGAGGCGGACCAGGTGCTCGAAGAGAGTTTCTCCTGTCCGCAGATAGCCCACGCTTTCTTGGAACCGCATGCCTGCATATGTCTGCAGGATCCCGTGAGCCAAGAGGTCACAATATGGTCGACGGCCCAATCGGCCTTCACGTTGCGCGAGCTCGTGGCGAAAGGGCTCGAATTGCCGCTCCATAAGGTGCGCGTCATCGCTCCTCCCATCGGTGGCGGCTTCGGCGGCAAGGCTGGGATCACCGTAGAGCCTCTATGTCTGGCGGCCGCCTTGGACCCTGACATAAAGGGGAGGCCAGTGAAGCTCTTTGTGCCTCGAGAAGAAGTCCTCACCACTTCCTGGGTTCGTCAGGGATGGAATACGAAAGTGAAGATGGGCGTAAAGAAGGACGGCACGATCTCTGCTATGAAGGTGGAGCTCGTCTTCGATACGGGAACCTCCGCCGAGTACGGAGCAAACCCCGTGAGGAGCGCTGGTTATACCTCCATGGGCTGCTATTATGTCCCCAACATATGGACTGACAGCTACGGCGTTTACACGAATAAGCCCTTCGGCGGCGCTTATAGGGGCTTTGGCCTGCCGGAGCTTATGGGAGGCCTTGAAGCGGTAGTAGATGCTATAGCATACAGGATAGGCATGGATCCCATCGAGTTTCGTCTGAAGAACCTCCTAAAACCTGGCCTTCCGACCTGCACGGGTATGCCCATGCCGCCCCACGCGCTGGATAAAATCATAAAGAAAGTGGCCGAGAGAATCGATTATCACCGAGAAGAGCCGCCCATTAGGAAAGGTTGGAAACGGGGCAAAGGCATCGCCTTGGCCATAAAGGCTCCGGCAATGCCTGCCGATGCATCGTCTTCGGCCACGGTCGAGATTTTAGGAGATGGCTCGGTCAAGGTCTTGGCCGCAACCATGGACATGGGGCAGGGTGCATACACAGCTTATGCCCAGATCGTTTCGGAAGAACTCGGAGTGCCCATGGAGCGCGTGAAGTGCTACTATCCGGACACGGCCGCTCAGCCCTACGACTGGCAGACCGTAGCGAGCCGCTCGCTTTGGTCGATGGGCATGGCCATAAAGCGCGCCTGCGAAGACGCGAGGAGCCAGCTCTTAGCCCTATATGCCGAGTATTGGCAGTGCAACCCAGAAGAGATTACGATCGAGGACGGCATCGTGAAATGCCCCAAGTTGGGCAAGGCCGAGCCCATTGATGAAAAGACGCAGAACGGCTTCAAGATGCCCGATGGTAAATACAAAGGTGGTCCTATCATCGGTAGGGGGCATTTCGTCCCTCCAGATGTCGTTTATCCAGACTTAGAGACGGGGCAGTCGAAAAAAAGTGTCGTCCACTTCACCGTTGGCGCCGTCGGACTGGACATAGAGGTGGATCCTGGCACCGGCGAGATCGTCGTCAATAAGGCTGTGGCTGGATACGATGCCGGTAAAGTCATCTCCCCTTTAAACGTCAAATGTCAGATAGAAGGCGGCACCGTCCAGGGGTTGTCGGCGGGGATGTTCGAGGGGATCTACTACGACAAAAACGGAAAGCTTCTGACGCCAGATTTTACCGATTACAAGATCGCAACGACGATGGATGTGCCGTGGGAAATAGAGAGCTTCTGCGAAGAGACGCCGGAGGACCCATCTCCCTACGGCAACCGCGGTGTGGGCGAACACTCCATGATCTCTCCCGCTGCCGCCTTGGGGAACGCGCTTTACAAGGCGATCGGGATCAGAATCCATCAATATCCCTTTACAAGAGAGCGCGTCTATATGGCGATCAAGGCCGCGGAGAGAGGAGAAAAAGACTTCTGGGGTTAGTTTGAGCTTTTGCCGTCGCGAGCGAAAATGCCGGTAAGGGTACAATGGTGGCGGTTCCTCAGTTCCTGTGATATAAACACGGCGAAAGATTGAATTGCCCTTGAGGAAAGGAGGTGCCGCCACCATTGTGATGTGCGAGGAGTAAGGCGAGGAAGAGTATACAAAGGAGGTGTTGATTTAATGGCGAGAAAAAAGATAGTCTACGGCGTTTTAGACAAGCCTCCGCTTCCCATCATGATCTTAGCCGGAGCGCAACATGTGCTCACGCTCTTCGGCGCTACCACGTTGGTGCCCCTCATCTTCGGCCCGGCTATGGGGATGTCGACGGCGCAGTTGGGGTTTTTCATTTCTTGTGTATATCTGGCTATGGGGATCGCCACTTTAATACAGACATGGCCCAAACTCGGCTCCGGTCTTCCGATAGTTCAGGGTTCGTCTTTCAGCTTCATTCCTCCGATCATGACCATAATAGGAGCTTACGGGGCTCTTGGTCCGGAGGGCATCATGCAGTACGTGGGCGGCGCTCTGATATCCGGCGGGATCTTGCTTTCCGTCATCGGTTACAGCCGCTTGATAGGCGTAGTTAGGCGGATTATAACGCCTGTCGTCATCGGACCGACGATAATGGCTATCGGTTTTTCGTTGGCGGAAACGGCAGTTGGCCTCAACGCTGCAAATTACTGGCCTCTATCACTTTTGGTTGTGGTGTGCATCTTCCTCTTCAGCCTTGTGAGTCGCAATCGTTACCTTAATATATTCGCAATTTTAAGTTCTATTGTTTTAGCCTATTTAGTAGCTTTGGTAGGCAGCCTCGCAGGAGTTTTTCCTGCTGGTCACCCTGCCCATGTCGACCTCGGTTCGGTCGCCCAGGCTCCGTGGTTTCGATTCACTGGACTGATGCCATGGGGGCCGCCCAAGTTCAGCTTGTTGGCCTTTGGGGCCATCATAGCCGGTTTCTTCGCCGTCACCATCGAGTCGATAGGCGATTACCATTCCTGTTCCTATGCGGCAGGCTTAGATGACCCCACGCCAGATATGATCAGCCGTGGGATCGGCGCCGAAGGGCTCAATTGTGCCATCGCGGGATCTCTCGGTGCAGTCGGCACAACTTCCTACACCGAAAACATAGGTCTCATCGGTCTGACGGGTGTGGCCTCTAGGGCTGTGGTCCGAACGGGCGCGGTAATCCTCATCTGTCTTTCTCTCATAGGCAAACTTGGAGCCCTCATAGCCACGATTCCCTCTCCTGTCATCGGCGGGGCTTATATTGCTCTCTTCGGCACTATAGGTGCACTGGGCATTCAGGTCCTCATGAGGGCGGATATGGGAAGCCAGCGCAACGTACTCATCGTCGGTTTCTCTTTCCTCATGGCCCTGGGTCTGCCGCCGTGGGTGGAAGGGCAGCAGGAAGCCTTTTTCGCGTACGGAATCCTCGGACAGGTTCTTTGGGCAATTCTGAAAACCAATATGGCAGTGGCCGGGGTATGCGCGGCTGTTTGCGACAGCTTGGTCCCAGGCACTCCAGAGGAGCGAGGGATAGGAGTTAAGGCTAAATAACTCACGGGTTCACAACTCGGCGGTTATGTCGGAGAGGTAAAGCGAAGCCTTTACCTCTCCGAGCTTTGTTGTTTTCAAGATCGGGGGGGAGAAGATGTGGGAACGCTTTTAGAGGCGGCAAAAAAGCGGCGCAGCGTCAGATTATATAAGCCCGATCCAATCCCAGATGAAGTTTTAAGCGAGCTCTTAGAGGCATTTCGGTGGGCTCCCTCGGGCGCAAATTCGCAACCCTGGGAGGTCGTGGTGACGAAGGATAAGGCCACGATAAGCGCTATAGCCGACATATTCATTGAACAGTACGAGAGGCAAAGGCGCAAAGATCCAGACTTTCCTGGAAACCGCAAGGACTACCTGAAGGAAGTGCCGGTTGTCATCGTAGTGTGTGGCGATCCAAGGCTAAAGGACGCATATCCCAAAGCGCTCGGCAATAGAAGAAGAAACGCCATATACCTATTCAGCGTAGGCGCTGCTATAGAAAATTTGCTGCTTTCCGCTGCCGAACAAGGCCTTGGTACGGTATGGATAACGCCAGAAGAGGAAGACGAAGTCAAGTTAAAAAAATTACTCTCCATACCGGAAGCTCTTGAGGTATGGGCCTGTATACCCGTGGGTTATCCTAAGGCTACACCTGGGTCGCGTCAAAGGAGACCTTTGGATGAGTTCGTACACTGGGACTCTTTCGATGTTGGGAAGCTTCGCTCGAACCTTCAAATTCGGGAATTTATCGCGACAGGAAGAGCAAAGCTCATGTATGGTCCTGGTCGTAGTAAGCCGTCGAATTCAAGCAATGGAGGTGACAAAAGTTGAAGGGACCGTCGACTGACGATATCGCGCAGAGGAACAATCGCGACGATGAGGCGGTTTGGGAGGAAAGGCCGGAG